>NZ_JBVHHW010000012.1:0-237841 GCF_055560875.1 Kitasatospora sp. NPDC023118 | reverse complement strand
TTTGACGCCCCGTCCGACGTTTCAAACTCTAGCCGATCCCCGCTCCGAAAAGCGAATCGGCCGCAATCCGATAAAACGCGCACGCCGAATAAGCACCGAGCCGCACCGCGAGAACGCGAAAACGACCGGCACGAACCGGAAATGGTGTTTCAGAGGATTGGCCGCCCCGGGACCGTCCGCGCAGATGCGTGTCCGGTGCCCCCTGCCGAGCGACTAGAGAACACTACCCCTCTCGGGCGCCTCAGGCAAACCGCTCCCGGGGACGGTCCGGGTGCAGAGCACACGGCCCGGCTTCACGTACTCGCCATTGGGATGGTCGTTGCCCGCGACCCACTGGCGGGCGGTGGCCTCGTCCCGGCCGCCCTCGCGGTGGCGGCGCAGCAGTCGCTCCTCGCGGACAGCGTCGTCGGTGTGGACGTACCAGAGCTCCCGCAGCAGTCGGCGGGCGTCCGGCCAGGGGGTGTCGGCGGAGGCGAGGTAGTTGCCCTCGGTGATGACCAGGCGGGTGTGCGGACGCACGATGTGGCGGGCGCCGACCGGCTCGTCCAGGGTGCGGTCGAAGTCGGGGACGTAGATGTCCTGGAAGCGGTCGGCGGCGATGCGGCGCAACAGGGCGAGGTAGCCGTGGGCGTCGAAGGTGGCCGGGGCTCCCTTGCGATGGGTCAGGCCGAGGCGGTCGAGCTGGGCGGCGGAGAGGTGGAAGCCGTCGAGCGGGACGTACGCGGCGGTGCCGGGGCCTTCTACGCGTTCGACCTCGGCGACCAGGTGGCGGGCCAGGGTGGACTTGCCGGCGCCGGGCGGGCCGGCAAGTCCGAGGATCGTGCGGGCGTTGCTGCCCGGGCCGCGGAGGAATCCGAGGGCAAGGGCGGTGAGGCGGTCCTCGTTCATGGCCGCACCCTACTCACCCGTCCGGGCCCGACGGGCGCCAAGGAGAGGACGGCTAAGGAGAGGACTGCGGAGGAGAGGAGACTGCGGAGGAGGGGACGACTCAGGACAGGGCCGGCAGATCCAGCGTGAGGGTGCCGGCGTCGGCGTCGAGCAGGGCGGGAACACCGAGCGGGACGGTGAGGGTGGACGGGCAGTGGCCGAAGCCCAGTTCCCAGATCACCGGCACGCCGAGGCCGCCGAGGCGGTCGAGCATCACGTCCCGGACGCGCTCGGGGCGTCCGCAGCCCTCCCAGGAGCCGAGGGCTATGCCCGCCACGCCGTCGAGGGCACCGGAGCGGAGGAACTGCGTGAGCAGGCGGTCGAGCTGGTACGGGTGCTCGTTCACGTCTTCGAGGATCAGGATGCTGCCCGCATAGGAGGGGCGCGCAGCGGGCGTGCCGCGCTCGGCGGCGAGGACGTGGACGCATCCTCCGGCGGTGACGCCGCGGGCGCGGCCGGGGACGAGCGCGGTGGCGGTGGGCGAGGTGAGGACGGTGGTGGAGGCGGGGTCGAAGAGGGTCCGGCGCAAGTGTTCGGCGGTGGGGCCGTCGTCCACGAAGGAGGCGGCGGCGGCCAACGGCCCGTACAGGGTGGCGAGGCCGAGGCGCTGGGCGAAGGCCTCGTGCAGGGAGCTGACGTCGCTGAAGCCGATAAAGGGCTTGGGTCGGGCCGCGCGCATCGCGGTCCAGTCGATCAGGTCGACGATGCGGTGGACGCCGTAGCCGCCGCGGGCGCAGATGACGGCGTCGACGGTGGGGTCGAGCCAGGCGCCCTGGAGGTCGGCGGCGCGGTCCGCGTCCGTGCCGGCGAGGTAGCCGAGGGCGGGGTGGGTGTCGAGGACGTGCGGGGCGGCGGTGACGCGCAGGCCCCAGGAGCGGAGGATCTCGCAGCCGGCGGTGAGTCGCGCGGGGTCGATCGGGCCGCTGGGGGCGACGACGGCGATGTGGTCGCCGGGGCGCAGGTGCGGCGGGCGGGTCAGTCCCTGGCCGGGCGTGGTCGGGTTCTGGTCCATGGGCCGGGCCTTTCGGGGAAGGAGTGGGGTGCGGGCGGCCTCGGGGTGTGGTCGAGGCCGCCCGGTGACGATATGCCCCCGCCTTGACCGGCCGATGTCCACCGGTCGACGGTCCGAGGACTCCGCGGGTCGGGGACTACCCGGGTCGGGGACCCCTCGGGTCGGGCAGCCCCGGACCGGCCGGCTGAGGGCTCTTCAGATCGCCCCCATCACCTCCCGTACCTCGTCGAGGGTGGCGTCGGCGATGGCGTTGGCCCGCGCGGCGCCGTCGCGCAGGACCTGCCGCAGGTGGCCGCGGTCCGTGGCGAGTTCGGCGCGGCGGGCGCGCAGCGGGCGGAAGTACTCGTTGACCGACTCGGTGACGGTGCGCTTGAGCGCGGCGACGCCGCCGTCGCCGATCTCCTCGGCGATCGCCTCGGGGGCACGTTCCTGGCAGAGTGCGGCGAGCAGGACCAGGCCAGACACCTCGGGGCGGTTCGCCGGGTCGTAGCTGATGCGGCGTTCGGCGTCGGTCTTGGCGCCGCGGATGATCCTGGCGGTCTCGTCCTCGGTGGCGCCGAGGGAGACGGCGTTGCCGCGGCTCTTGCTCATCTTGCCGCCGTCGGTGCCGAGCAGCATCGGGGCGTCGGAGAGCAGCGCCTTGGGCCGGGGGAAGACGGCGCTGCCGTCGGCGTGCGGGTAGCGCTCGTTGAAGCGGCGGGCGACGGTGCGGGCGACTTCGAGGTGGGGCAGCTGGTCCCGGCCGACCGGTACGAGGTCGGCTTTGCAGAACAGGATGTCGGCGGCCTGGTGGACGGGGTAGGTGAACATCAGTCCGTTGACGGCCGCCTGGCTGGAGTGGGCGATCTCGTCCTTGACGGTGGGGTTGCGGCTCAGTTCGGCGACGCTGACCAGGCTGAGGAAGGGCAGCAGCAACTGGTTGAGGGCGGGGACGGCGCTGTGCGCGAAGATCGTGGCGCGGTCGGGGTCGAGGCCGGCCGCGAGGTAGTCGAGGACGAGGTTCTCGGTGTGCTCGGCGAGCCGGTCGGCGAGGTCGCGGTCGGTGATGACCTGGTAGTCGGCGACCAGCACGAACATCTCGACGCCCCGGTCCTGGAGGCGGACGCGGTTCTGCAGGGTGCCGAAGTAGTGGCCGAGGTGGAGCGGGCCGGTGGGGCGGTCACCGGTGAGGACGCGGTGGGCGGCCGGGTCGGCGATCGGGTCCGAGGCGGTCAGGTCGGACATGGTGGCGGTGGTCATCGGGGTTCTCCCTCGGTACGGCGGTGGTGTCGGCCGTCCGGGGCGAGGGGCCCGTCCCGCGGGGGAAACGCAGCAGGGCCGTCCATCCCGGACGGCCCTGGTCAGGCGAATGAGGTGGCCGTCCTAGGACGGCCACCAGCACAGGCCCGTGAAGCGCTTCATGCGTTGAACGATAGCGGCAATTCCTCGGCGGCACCGGCCTTTGCCGGTATCAGCCCCCCGACGGCACCGGGCCTTTGCCGGCACGATGACTCCTGACTCCCCGGCGAGCTCCCTCGACTGGGGGCCACGGCGAGCGGCAGGACAGGTTTGCCTCACCTAACTTTGGCTGACTTGTCCCGCCCCGTGAAGGAGCGTCGCGTGGCCCCCGACTCCGACGGCCCGACTCTCGTCCCCCGCACCCCCACCCGCCGCCGCTTCCTCACCGCCGGAGTCACCGGCGCCGCCGTGCTCGGCCTCGGCGGGCTGCTCACGGCCTGCGGCAGCTCCGGCGGATCGGCCGGGACCGGCGGCAGCGGAGCGAGCCCGGGCGGCGGCGGCTCATCGCCGGACCAGAAGTCGGTGAAGCAGGGCGGCGACGACTACGCCACCGTGATCGAGAGGATGAAGGGCTTCGGCACCGACGCCGCCTCCGGCGTCCACCCGCGCACCGTCAAGCACGCGATGGGCGAGACCGTCATCCCGGCCAAGCCCACCCAGGTCGTGGTGCTGGACACCGGCGAGCTGGACAACGTCTTCTCGCTCGGCATCCAGCCGGTCGGCGTCGTCCACACCCTCGGCGCGGTCAAGTCCGGTCGGGCCCGGCCGGTTTCGGACGAGAGCTGGTTCCTCGGGCTCGGCGTCACGGCAGCGAACGCGGTACTCGCCGACCTCAAGGGCTTCGTCGCGCCCGGCAGTTGAGCCGATACGCCAGGTAGGGGGCGGCGGTGATCTCTCGGTGGTCGCGCGCACACGCCCGGGAATGACGCTTGGAGCTGGTCGCGCGGTGCGGGAGGATCGTCAAGACCGTCCCCCGAAGGGCCCGCCGATGACCTCGCACCATCTCACCACCACCGACCCCGCCCTGCCCGGCCCACTTGCGGACAGCGCCGACTCCTCACCTCCGGCCGCCGTACCGACCGGCACGGCCGTCACGACTGCCCCGGCCGCAACGTCCGTGCCGGACGCGCTTTCCACGCTGATCTGCTCTATCGCCACGGCGGCCGAGGGCGGCGCGGCCGCGGCCGGCGCGACCCGGCAGGGCTGCGCCGCCCGCCACGACTCGGTGCCGCGGCCGCGCACCCAGGAGGACACCGAGGCGTACCTCGCCGCGACCGCCGACCCGGCCGCGGCGGAAGGCGATCCGACGACGGCGAGGCTGCGGGCCGCCTTCGCCGACCGGCTGCGGGCCGCGCGCGCCAAGGGGCGCACGCTGACCGAGCTGGCGGCCGCCTGCCGACGGCCCGTCGAGGAGGTGCGGGCACTGCTCGGCGAGGAGGCCGGGGAGGACCCCACCGAGCAGGACGCCCCCGCGGGCGACACCGGGCCGGGGTTCGTACGGCTCCAGCAGCCGGCGACGCCTGCGGAGGCCAACCAGCCCGCGCCCGCCCCGCGTTCGGCCCGCGAGGAGGTACGGAGCTCCGGCTCCCGCCGGCCGTCGCCCTCGCGCCGACTGCGCCGGATGCACCCGCAGGCCGACCGGACCGGGCAGGAGGCGGCCGCACGGGAGACGGCCGCGACCGACCCAGCGGGCGCGGAGCCGCGCGGTGCGGGGTGGGTAGGTGAACTGACCGGCGCGACGGGGACAGTGGCCGATCACGCGCGTCCGGCCGCTGCGGTGGAGGGCGCGTTCAGAGCTCCGTTCGGGGCTTCGTCCGGGGCTTCGTCCGGGGCTTCGTCCGGAGCCCGGACCGGAACCGGGGCGGGTGCCGGGGTTTCCCGGACCGAACCGCCGCTCGGCATCCTGATCGGCGGCAGCCCGGGCCAGCCCGACGCCGTCGGCCGCTCGGAGGAACGGACGCCGGTCCGGGCGGCGGCGGAGCCGATCCGGGTCGGACGCGGCACCAGCCTGGTCGTGCTGCCCTCCTGGCGCCCCGCCATCGCCGTCTCGGTGTCGACCGAGCAGTTGCTCGCCGAGACCGGGCTCACCGTCGAACAACTGGCCCACGCCCAGCTGACGGTGATGATGAACCCCTGGGCCCTGCACGACCGGGAGCTGGACCTGCACGGCTGGGAGCCCGGTCCGGCCGCCGGGCGGGGGCGGCGCGGCGGGCGCGGGTAGCGGCGCCCGTCAGCCTGGTCGGGCTACCGGGTGGCCGGGGCGTTCGGGATGTAGCCGAGGTCGACGGGTACCGGGGGGAGTCCGTCGGCCGCCCAGCCCGCGCGGACCGTGTCCAGCAACTCCGGGAGCCGGGGCGGCCAGAGCGCGTCGGCGTTCTCGTCGGCGAGGTCGGCCGGGGTCCACCAGCGCCAGCCGAGGATCCGGTCCTCGGTGTGCACCGCGCTGACGTCGCCGACCGGGCCGCGGCGCGGTCCGCTGGCGAGGTAGATGTGCTCGTGCTGGCGGACCGGGATGCCGTGCCAGGTGAAGTCGTGCTCCCAGGTGCAGAGCAACGGGCCGGGTTCGAGGTCGGTCCAGCCGGTCTCCTCCCACAGCTCGCGTCTGGCACCGGCCAACGGGCTCTCGCCCCGCTCCAGTCCACCGCCCGGCATGGTCCAGTGGACGCCGACCTCGTCGTTGTCCGAACGGAGCAGGAACACCGAGCCGGTCTCGTCCAGCACCACCGTCCGGGCGGCCTGCCGGGGAACGCGTTTACGGGGTCGCAGCAGATTTCGCATCGGGACACTCTGACAGCGCTCGACCAGGGCGTCGAGCGAATTCACCGGCCTGGCCACGCACTTGAACCGCCGGACCACGCCCTGCGCCGATCGGACGCCGAGGCGCGCGCCGGGGCGGGCCCGCCGGCCGTACTCTGGCCGCCATGTCCGTACCCGCGATCCTCTTTCCCGCCGATCCGCTCAACCCGCACCGGCCCGACCCGCACTTCACCTGGGAAGCCAGGATGCTGCGGGAGCTGGGCGGCGATCACCACCTGATCGACCACGACGCGCTGCTCGCCGGGCGCGCCGAGGAGGCGGTCCGGCGGGTGCCCCACGGCTGCGGCCCGCTCTGGTACCGGGGTTGGATGCTCCCCTCCGCCCGGTACGCCGAGTTCGCCACCGCACTCACCGCCCGCGGCGGCAACCCGCTGACCAGCGCGCCCGGTTACGCGGCGGCACACGAACTGCCCGGCTGGTACGGCGCGTTCGAGGGGGCGACCCCGCCCAGCGTCTGGATCCCGACCGCCGGGGCGGTGGCGCCCGGACCGGAGGAACTGGCGGCGGCCGCGGCCCGGCTCGGCGGGAGCGGACCGGCGATCGTCAAGGACTACGTGAAGTCGCGCAAGCACGAATGGGACGAGGCCTGCTACGTGCCGGAGCTGGCCGACCTGGCGGCCGTCGGTCGGGTGGTCGGGCGGTTCGTCGAACTGCAGGGCGAGTTCCTGACCGGCGGGGTGGTACTGCGGCGGTACGAGGAGTTCGAGCGTGCGGGCGGCGGGGCGGGTCAGGCGGACGACGGGTCGGACCGCGCGGACGGTGGACCGGGCGGTGCGGACGGTGGACCGGGCGGTGCGGACGGTGGACCGGGCGGTGCGGACCAGCGGGCTGTGGAGGCCCGGGTGTGGTGGCTGGACGGCCGGCCGATCCTGGTCGGGCCGCACCCGGACGCCCCGCACCAGGAGGTCGAGCCTGACCTGACCGACGTCCCCGCGCTGGTGCGCAGACTCGGCTGCCGCTTCGTCACCACCGACCTCGCCAGCCGGGCCGACGGCTCCGGCTGGCGGGTGGTCGAGGTCGGGGACGGGCAGGTCAGCGACCTGCCGCGCGGGATCGACGCCTCGGGGCTGCTGGCCTCGCTGATCGCCGCCTGACGGCTTCACCGTCGGACGGCTTTCGGTTCGGACTGCTTTCGGTTCGAACTGCTCCGGGTCCGGGCGGCTTTCGGTCGAGGCCCGACGGTCTACCCGGCGGCGACCGCCTCGGCCGCCGGGTGGCCGTCCGCGATGAACGCCTGCCAGAGCCGGGCGTACGCGCCGCCCCGGGCGAGCAGTTCGGTGTGGGTACCGTCCTCGACCACCCTGCCGTGGTCCAGCACGATCACCCGGTCGGCGCGCTCGGCGGTGGTCAGGCGGTGCGCGATGACCAGGGTGGTGCGACCGCCGCTGAGCCGGTCGGCGGCCTGGTTGACCGCCGCCTCGGTGGCCAGGTCGAGCGCCGCGGTGGCCTCGTCCAGCAGCAGGATGTCCGGGTCGACCAGTTCGGCCCGGGCCAGGGCGATCAGCTGGCGCTGGCCCGCCGAAAGGTTCCGCCCACGGCCCGCGACCTCGTGGTCGTAACCGCCCGACAGCCGGACGATCATGTCGTGCGCGCCGACTGCCCGAGCCGCCGCCTCCACCTCGGCCGCCGAGGCGTCCGGCCGGCCGTACGCGATCGCCTCGCGGACCGTGCCCGCGAACAGGTACGCCTCCTGCGGCACCACGCCCAGACGATGGCGGTACTGCGCCAGGTCGTAGCGGGTGAGGTCGACACCGTCCACCCGGACGGTGCCGGCCGTCGCGTCGTAGAACCGGGCGACCAGCTTGACCAGCGTCGACTTGCCGGCGCCGGTCTCACCGACCAGCGCCACCGTCTGACCGGCGGGCACGTGCAGGTCCACGCCGCTCAGCACCTCCGGGGCACCGTCCGCGCCGCCGTTGTAGGCGAAACCGACGCCCTCGAAGGAGATCTCGCCGCGCAGCCCCTTGGGCACCGGGACCGGGTCGGCCGCCTCGGCGGTGGTGGTCGGGGTGCGCAGCAGCTCGCGGATCCGACCGAGGCCCACCGAGGCCTGCTGGTAGCCGTCGAACACCTGGGACAGCTGATTGACCGGGGCGAAGAACAGGTCGATGTAGAGCAGGTACGCGACCAGCGCGCCGACCGTCAGCGTCCCGGCGTCGACCCGGGCGGCGCCGACGATCAGCACCAGGGCGGCGGCCACGCTGGAGAGGAACTGGACGAACGGGAAGTACAGCGAGATGTAGAACTGCGCACGGACCCTGGCCTCGCGGTAGGCGATGCCCCGGGCCACGAAACGGTCGGTGTTGGTGTCCAGCCGACGGAAGGCCTGGACGATCCGCATGCCGGCCACGTTCTCCTGCAGGTCGGCGTTGACCGTGCTGATCAGGTCGCGGGAGCGCTCGTACTGGTCCTTGGACTTCTTGCGGAACACCAGGGTGGCGATCACCAGCAGCGGCAGCACGGCGAAGACCACCAGCGCCAGGCCGGCGTCGATGATCAGCAGGGCGACGAAGATCCCGGCGAAGGTCAGCAGGCTGACCACGGCGGTGACCATGCCGGTCTGCAGGAAGGACGTCAGCGAGTCCAGGTCGGTGGTCATCCGGGTCATGATCCGGCCGGTCAGCTCGCGCTCGTAGTAGTCCAGGCCGAGCCGGTTGAGGTGGGCGAAGATCTTGAGCCGGAGGGTGTAGAGCACGCGCTCGCCGGTGCGGCCGCTGACCCGGTTCTCGGCGCTCTGCACCACCCAGTCCAGCAGGACCACGACCAGCGCGGTGATCGAGGCCACCGCGACGCCGGCCATCAGGCCCTTGCGGACGCCCTCGTCGATACCGTGCCTGATCAGTACCGGCAGCACCAGACCGGCGGCCGCGTCCAACGCGACCAGCAGGAGGGCCAGGGCCAGCGGGATGCGGAAGGGGCGCAGCAGACGGCCGAGGGTGAAGTCGGGGTCGCCGGCCTCTGCCTCGGCGCGGGGGACGGCGGGGGTGTCGGCGGCCAGCGGGAGGGCGGCGACCTTGGCCATCAGGTCGGGGTCGGCGGTGCGGGCCGCCTTGGCCAGGGCGGGGGTGGCGGCGGTCACGGGAGCGGGGGGCTGCTCGACCGGGCTGCTCTGCCCGCCCTGCGCGCTCCGGCCGTCCTGCGCGCCCCGGCCGTCCTGTTCGTCCTGTTCGGCGTGGTCGGGCTGGGGTTCGAGCTGGGGCCGCTGCTCCGGCAGGGGCTCGGGCTGGGGGGTACGGCCGGCCTCGGGGTCGGTGATCAGGGCCCGGTACCGGGGACATCGGGCTTCGAGTTCCTCGTGGGTACCGATGTCCAGCAGCCGGCCGCGGTCCAGGACGGCGATCCGGTCGGCGAGCTGGAGGGTCGAGCGGCGGTGGGCGATCAGCAGGGTGGTGCGGCCGGTCATCACCGAGCGCAGCGCGTCGTGGATCTCGGCCTCGACCTGCGGGTCCACCGCCGAGGTGGCGTCGTCCAGCAGCAGGATCCGGGGGTCGGTGAGGATCGCCCGGGCCAGGGCGATGCGCTGGCGCTGGCCGCCGGAGAGGGTCAGGCCCTGCTCGCCGACCTTGGTCTCGTAGCCGTCCGGCAGCGCGCGCACGAACTCGTCGGCCTGGGCGGCGCGGGCGGCGGCGACGATCTGCTCGTCCGTGGCGTCCGGGCGGCCGTACGCGATGTTGGTGCGGACCGACTCCGAGAAGAGGAAGCTCTCCTCGGGGACGATGCCGACCGCCGAGCGGACCGAGTCCAGGGTGAGGTCACGCAGGTCGTGGCCGTAGAGGCGGACGGCGCCCGCGGCCGGGTCGTAGAAGCGGGGCACCAGCTGGGCCACCGTCGACTTGCCGGAGCCGGAGGCGCCGACCAGGGCGAGGGTCTCGCCGGGGGCCAGCTGCAGGCTGAGGCCGTGCAGCACGGGGGCGGGGTGCTCGGGGTCGTAGCGGAACTCGACCTGGTCGAACTCCAGGGCGACCTCGGGGGTCCGCGGGCCGACGGTGGTGCCGGTCGGGGTTCCGGCCTCCCGGCTTCCGGTCTCCTGATTGCCGGCCTTTCGCGTCCCGTCCTTTCGGGCCCCGGCCTTTCCGGTCCCGTCCTTTCCGGTCCGGTCGGGGCTGCTGTCCGGGGTGCCGTCGCGGGTGCCGTCGCGGGTGAGGTCCAGGGTGAGGGCATCCGGGCGCTCCTGGACCAGCGGGCGCTCGTCGATCAGCTGCAGGACGCGCTCGACGCCCGCCCGGGCCTGCTGGCCGACCGTGATGACCATGGTCAGCATCCGCACCGGGCCGGTCATCTGCGCGACGTAGGTGGAGAAGGCGACGAAGGTTCCGAGCGAGACCTGTCCGTCGACGGCCAGCCAACCGCCGAAGGCCAGCACCGCGACCTGGGCGAGGGCCGGGATCACCTGCATCGCCGGGTTGTAGCGGGCGTTGAGGCGTATCGACCGGAGCCGGGCGGCGAACAGGTTGTGGGAGGCCTGCTCCAGCTTGTCCCGCTCCTGCGCCTCCTGGCCGAAGCCCTTGACCACCCGGACGCCGCCTATCGCGCCGTCCACCACGCCCGCGACGGCGGCCGCCTCCTGCTGGGCGGCCCAGGTCGCGGGGAACAGGCGCTTGCGGCTGAGCACACTGACCCACCACAGCGCGGGGGCCATGACCAGGGCGATCAGGGTGAGCGGCGCTGACAGCCAGAGCATCACGGCCAGCGACATGACGAACATCAGCAGGTAGCCGGTCATCATCGGCAGCATCGAGAGCAGGCCGTTGATCAGCTGGAGGTCGGAGGTCGCGCGCCCGACCACCTGGCCGGTGTCCAGGCGGTCCTGGCGGTGGCCGTCGAGCCGACCGAGCGAGCGGAACAGGTCGCTGCGCATGTCGTGCTGGACATCGAGGGCGAGCTGACCGCCGTAGTAGCGACGGACCTGGGTGCAGCCGAAGACCACGACGGCGGCGAGCAGCAGCACCACCGCCCACGGGGTCAGCGAGCTGGTGTGGGCGACGATGACGTCATCGATGATCAGCTTGGTGACCAGCGGCACCAATGCGGTGACGGCCATGCCGACGAGCGAGGCGCCGAAGGCGAGCACCAGGCTGCGCCGGGACCGCCAGCTGTAGCCGATCAGTCGGCGCAGCCAGCCGCTGGCCTCGGTGGGCGCGTCGGGGTGCGGCTCGGGCTGCTGCTCGACGAGCGTGTCCGTGGGCGGCTCGGGGGCCACCGGGCCGCTCGGGGATTGCTCCACCGTGGATCCATGAGTCTCGGGCATATTTAGGAATGCTAACCATTTCGTCGGGTGGCCGCCATGGCATTTCCGGCCGCGCGAGACGGTCGGGGCGGGCGCCGGGGCGGCCCGGATCGTCCGGTCCGGCGGACTGGGCAACAGTCTGCGGCCTGCGCTGATTCCCGATCGATCACAGCTGCGGTCCGTGAGTCCGTCGCCCCTCCAGGGTCGCCGATGGCCCGACGGGCGCCCAGCGGCCCAGGGGCGGGCGGGCGCCGTCCTTTGGACCTAGGACTGGGGGCGGGCGGTGCGCTTGGGCATCCGGCCCGCCCGAGTGTCAGTCCCGCCCGGGCGCGTCGGCAGCCGCCGAGTCGGCGGCGGCCGCGAAGGCTCCGTGGGCGAGGGTGTGCAGCAGCGCGGCCATGCCGTCGCGCTGCAGGCCGGTGCGCTCACCCTGGGCCGGGTTCGGGCCGAGGCTGTGCGGGGTCGAGTTGATCAGGCCGAAGACCGCATGCACGGCGGCCCGCGCCACCGGCTCGGCGTTGGGGCCGGCGAGCGGCGGGTAGGCCTGCCGGACCACGTCCACCCACAGCTCGACGTAGCCGCGCTGCAGCCGCCGAACGGTGCGACGGTCCTCCTCCTTGAGGTTCAGCAGCTCACGGTCGTGCAGAGTGATCAGGTCGCGGTCGTTCAGGGCGAAGTCGACGTGGCCGCTGATCAGCGCGTCCAGCGCGGCAGACGGGCCGTCGCCGCCGCCCGCCCGACGCCGCCCCTCCTCCAGCAGGCGCTCGCTGATGCCGATCAGCAGATCGGCGAGCATCGCGTCCTTGCCGGCGAAGTGGCGGTAGAGCCCGGGGCCACTGATGCCGACGGCCTTGCCGATCTCGTCCACGCCCACGCCGAGGAAGCCGCGGGCGGCGAACAGTCGCGCGGCCTCCCGGCGGATCTGGTCGCGGCGTGGGAGCGCGGGGGTAGCGGGGACGTTCGGCATGCTGCCCATCGTAGACAGTCGGGTTATCGACCGTTAACCTGGGCGCGTAAGTTAACGTTAATTAACGTAGGAACCACGGGCGCACCGGCATTCGGCCCGCCCACCTGCTGCCGAGGGCAAGGGAGCTCTTGGGAATGGTCATCTCAACCACCGGCGCCCCCTCCGGCGTCCGGCTCAGCGCGGCGAACGGCACGGCTGCGACACCGGGTGCCGTACCGCCGGGAGCCGCCGCTCCGGCTCCCCGGCTCGGCACCTCCGTCGACCCGGGCTCCGCGGCCTACCGGGCCAACACCGAGGCGCACCAGGCACTGGTCACCGAACTGCGCGCCAAGCTCGACGCGGCGGCCCTGGGCGGCGGCGCCAAGGCCCGCGCCCGGCACACGGCACGCGGCAAGCTCCTCCCGCGCGACCGGGTGGACACCCTGCTCGACCCGGCCTCGCCCTTCCTGGAGCTGGCCCCGCTGGCCGCCGACGGGATGTACGACGGGGCCGCGCCCGCGGCCGGGGTGATCGCCGGCATCGGCCGGGTCGCCGGACGCGAGGTGGTGGTGGTCGCCAACGACGCCACCGTCAAGGGCGGCACCTACTACCCGATGACGGTGAAGAAGCACCTGCGCGCCCAGGAGGTCGCGCTGGAGAACCGGCTCCCCTGCGTCTACCTGGTGGACTCCGGCGGCGCCTTCCTCCCGATGCAGGACGAGGTCTTCCCGGACCGCGACCACTTCGGCCGGATCTTCTACAACCAGGCCCGGCTCTCCGCCGCGGGCATCCCGCAGATCGCCGCCGTGCTCGGCTCCTGCACGGCCGGCGGCGCGTACGTCCCAGCGATGAGCGACCAGGCCGTGATCGTCCGCAACCAGGGCACGATCTTCCTGGGCGGGCCGCCGCTGGTGAAGGCCGCCACCGGCGAGGTGGTCACCGCCGAGGAACTGGGCGGCGGCGACCTCCACTCCCGCACCTCGGGCGTGACGGACCACCTGGCCGAGGACGACGCCCACGCCCTCTCCATCGTCCGCACCATCGTGTCCGGGCTCGGCCCACGCGCGGCCAAGCCGTGGCCGCTCACTCCGGTCGAGCCGCCGGCCGTCGACCCGGCGGGCCTGTACGGGGCTGTCCCGGTCGACCCGCGCACGCCCTACGACGTGCGCGAGGTGATCGCCCGGCTGGTCGACGGCAGTCGCTTCGCCGAGTTCAAGGCCGAGTACGGCGCGACCCTGGTCACCGGCTTCGCCCGGATTCACGGCCACCCCGTCGGCATCGTCGCCAACAACGGCGTGCTGTTCTCCGAGTCGGCACTCAAGGGCGCCCACTTCATCGAGTTGTGCGACCAGCGCGGCATCCCCCTCCTCTTCCTGCAGAACATCACCGGCTTCATGGTCGGCCGGCAGTACGAGGCGGGCGGCATCGCCAAGCACGGCGCCAAGATGGTCAACGCCGTCGCCTGCACCCGCGTCCCGAAGCTGACCGTGGTGATCGGCGGCTCGTACGGAGCCGGCAACTACTCGATGTGCGGCCGGGCCTACTCACCTCGCTTCCTGTGGATGTGGCCGGGCGCCAAGATCTCCGTGATGGGCGGCGAGCAGGCAGCCTCCGTCCTCGCCACCGTCCGCCGCGACCAGCTGGAGGCGCACGGCGAGGAGTGGCCGGTCGAGGCGGAGGAGGAGTTCAAGCGCCCCGTCCGCGAGCAGTACGAGCGTCAGGGCAACGCCTACTACGCCACCGCCCGGCTCTGGGACGACGGTGTGATCGACCCGATGGACACCCGCACCGCCGTCGGCCTCGCCCTCACCGCCTGCGCCAACGCCCCGCTGGCACCGCCCGCGCCGTACGGCGTCTTCCGCATGTGACACCTCATGTGACACCTCGCACCGCGCCCCTTCGTGGTGTGACCCTCGTGATGCACCTCCTGATGTGACCCCGCTCTTCCGGGTGTGACGCCCACGGCGCCGGCCCACCCTCCGGGCCGGCGCCCCAACCGCCCACCGCCACCTCCTTCGTACGGCTCCCCTCGACCCGGAGGATCGCCTCCCATGTTCGACACAGTTCTGGTCGCCAACCGCGGCGAGATCGCCCTGCGGGTGATCCGCACCCTGCGACGGCTCGGTGTCCGCTCGGTCGCCGTGTTCAGCGACGCGGACGCCGACGCCCCGCACGTCCGCGAGGCCGACGTCGCGGTCCGCCTCGGCCCGGTCGACCGCAGCGACAGCTCGGCCGCCGAGACCTACCTGCGGACCGACCAGATCCTCGCCGCCGCCCGCCGCACCGGCGCCCAGGCCGTCCACCCCGGTTACGGCTTCCTCGCCGAGAACCCCGGCTTCGCCCGCGCCTGCGCCGACGCGGGCCTCGTCTTCATCGGACCGCCTCCCGGCGCGGTCGAGCTGATGGGTGACAAGATCAACGCCAAGGAGGCCGTGCGGGCCGCCGGCGTCCCCGTGGTCCCCGGCAGCCAGGCCACCGCGCCCACCGACGATGAACTCGTCGCCGCCGCCGACGAGATCGGCTACCCCGTGCTGCTCAAGCCCTCCGCCGGTGGCGGCGGCAAGGGCATGCGCCTGGTGCGGGACCGCGCCGACCTGCCCACCGAGATCGCCGCTGCCCGCCGCGTCGCCCGCACCGCCTTCGGCGACGACACCCTGCTGCTGGAGCGCTGGATCGACCGGCCGCGCCACATCGAGGTGCAGGTGCTGGCCGACGCCCGCGGCACCACCGTCCACCTCGGCGAGCGCGAGTGCAGCCTGCAGCGCCGCCACCAGAAGCTGATCGAAGAGGCTCCCTCCGTTCTCCTCAATGCCGAGACCCGCGCCGCGATGGGCGCCGCGGCCGTCCGTGCCGCAGAGTCCTGCGGCTACACCGGGGCCGGCACCGTGGAGTTCATCGTCCCCGGCATCGACCCTGACGCCCCCGCCGCCGCCGAGGGGGTGCGGGACTTCTTCTTCATGGAGATGAACACCCGTCTCCAGGTGGAACACCCCGTCACCGAACTCGCCGTCGCCGTCGGCCCGGACTCAGCCCGACTGGACCTGGTCGAGTGGCAGCTGCGCGTCGCCGCCGGCGAACCGCTCACTTTCACCCAGTCCGACATCTCCTTCCTGGGCCACGCCATCGAGGCCCGGATCTGCGCCGAGGATCCGGAGCGCGACTTCCTGCCCACCGGCGGCCGCATCCTCACCCTGGACGAGCCCCGGGGCGAGGGCATTCGCGTCGACTCCGGGGTCACCCCCGGAACCGTCGTCACCAGCGCCTACGACCCCATGCTCGCCAAGGTCATCGCGTACGGGCCCGACCGCCCGACCGCGCTGCGCCGGCTCCGCGCCGCGCTGGCCGACACCCGCATCCTGGGTGTCACCACCAACACCGGCTTCCTGCGCCGACTGCTCGCCCACCCCGACGTCGTCGCCGGCCGACTGGACACCGGTCTGGTGGAACAGACGGCCCAGCAGCAGCCGGCCCTGCTAGCCGCGCCGTACTCCCCGTCCAACGCGGCCCTGTCGAACGCGACCGCCACGGCCGGGGGCACGGACGCCGCCCGCCCCGCGGACGGAACCGACACGCCGGCGACCGAACCGCCGTCACCGGCCCACCTCCTCTACTACGCGGCCGCGCTGGCACGGCACCTGGAACTCACCCCGGCCGCCGACCCCGGCGGCTGGACCGACCCGTTCTCCCTTCCCTCCGGCTGGCGCCTGGGCGGCGCCCCCGCCTGGACCACCCACCGACTCCGTGCCTCCGGCCAGGATCCGGTGTCGGTGCGCATCCGTTCGATCACTGCGGGCAACGTAGCCGACGCCACTGACAATTCCGCCGGGCTCACCCGCGAGGTGGAGCTCCGGCTCGACGCCGGGCCGGTCCACCGCGCCCGCGCCACCCTGGCCGGCGACCGGCTGCACCTGACCGTCGACGGCCTCCAGACCGCCTTCGCGCTGGCCACCGACACCACCCCCGGCCTGGCGGCCGGACCGGTGACCTGGCTCGGCATCGAGGGCGACGCCTGGCCGCTGCACGCCTACGACCCGGCCGTCGAGAGCGCCGCCGGGGCCGGCGCGCACCACGGCGCCCTGACCGCCCCGATGCCCGGCACCGTCACCGTCGTGAAGACCACGGCGGGCGAGACCGTCCGCAAGGGCCAGCCCCTGCTCGTGCTGGAGGCCATGAAGATGGAACACGTGATCGCCGCCCCGCACGACGGCGTGGTGGCCGAGCTGCGGGCCGCCGCCGGAGCCACCGTCGCGATGGAGGACCTGCTGGTCGTCGTCACCCCGGCCGAGGAGGCCGCCGAGCCCGCGGAGGTGCGGTCGTGACCACCCAGGAGCCCATCGCCCACGACCCCGACGCCCTCGACCTGGGTCTGCCCGACCCGGTCCGAGCCCCCGGCCTGCCCGAGGAGGTCCGGATCCACGAGGTCGGCCCGCGCGACGGCCTGCAGAACGAGAGCTCGCTGGTGCCCGTCGAGGTCAAGGCGGAGTTCATCGCCCGGCTCGCGGCCGCGGGGCTGCAGACCGTCGAGGCCACCAGCTTCGTTCACCCGAAATGGGTACCCCAGCTCGCCGACGCCGAGGAGCTGATGCCCCGGCTCGCCGACCTGCCGGAGCGTCACCCCGGCCTGCGGCTGCCGGTGCTGGTGCCCAACGAGCGCGGCCTCGACCGAGCGCTCGCCCACCACGCCACCGACATCGCGGTCTTCGCCAGCGCCACCGAGACCTTCGCCCGGCGCAACCTCAACCGCTCGGCGGACGAGGCCATGGCGATGTTCCGCCCGGTCGTGACCGGGGCCGCCGAGGCCGGGGTCGCGGTCCGCGGCTACCTCTCGATGTGCTTCGGGGACCCCTGGGAGGGGCCCGTCCCGGTCGCACAGGTGGTCCGGTACGGCGTGCAGCTGCTGGAGATCGGCTGCGCGGAGCTGAGCCTCGGCGACACCATCGGCGTGGCCACTCCCGGCCAGGTCAGCGCCCTGCTGACCGGCTTCGCGAAGGCCGGCGTGACGGCCGACCGGCTCGCCGTGCACTTCCACGACACCTACGGCCAGGCGCTCAGCAACACCCTGGCGGCGCTGCGCGAGGGCGTCACCACGGTGGACGCCTCGGCCGGCGGCCTGGGCGGCTGCCCGTACGCGAAGAGCGCCACCGGCAACCTGGCCACCGAGGACCTGGTGTGGATGCTGCACGGGCTCGGCATCCGAACCGGCGTCGACCTGCGCGCGCTGGTCGCGACCAGCGGCTGGATGGCCGAGCGCCTCGGCCGCCCGAGCCCCTCCCGCACCGTCCAGGCGCTGCTCGGCGCCACCCGGGGCTGACCCCGCCTCGGCCCGATCGACGGGCGCCGGCCGACCGTTCGGCCCGGTCGGCGCCCCCACGCACCACGTTCATCCTTCAACCACACCGTGCGACCGTCACACCATCAGACGGGCGGCGGCCATCCCGTTCACGCCCGCGGCCACCCCGGCCGGGCACCAGGAGGATCAGATGCTCGACCACCGGCTCAGCAGCGAGTACGAGGAACTGCGGCGCACCGTCGCCGAGTTCGCCCAGGACGTGGTGGCGCCGAAGATCGGCGAGTTCTACGAGCGAGAGGAGTTCCCCTACGAGATCGTCCGGGAGATGGGGCGAATGGGCCTGTTCGGCCTGCCCTTCCCGGAGGAGTACGGCGGCATGGGCGGCGACTACTTCGCGCTCGGCCTCGCGCTGGAGGAACTCGCCCGCGTCGACTCCTCAGTCGCGATCACCCTGGAGGCCGCCGTCTCGCTCGGCGCGATGCCGATCTACCGGTTCGGCACCGAGGAGCAGAAGCGCGAGTGGCTGCCCCGGCTGACCTCCGGCGAACTCCTCGGTGCCTTCGGCCTCACCGAGCCGGAGGGCGGGTCGGACGCCGGCGCCACCCGCACGACCGCGCGGTACGACGAGACCACCGACGAGTGGGTCATCAACGGGACCAAGTGCTTCATCACCAACTCCGGCACCGACATCACCGGACTGGTCACCGTCACCGCACTCACCGAACCGATCGCTCGTTCGAGTGAAGAGGGCGAATTCCGCTCGCCTGTGCGGGAGATCTCCTCCATCATCGTGCCCACCGGGACCCCGGGGTTCCAGGTCTCGAAGAAGTACTCGAAGGTCGGGTGGAACGCATCCGACACCCGCGAATTGTCCTTTACCGACTGCCGCGTCCCCGCGGCCAACCTGCTGGGCGAGCGTGGCCGAGGCTACGCCCAGTTCCTGCGGATCCTCGACGAGGGCCGCATCGCGATCGCGGCCCTGGCCACCGGCCTGGCCCAGGGGTGCGTGGACGAGTCCGTCAAGTACGCCGGCGAGCGCCGGGCCTTCGGCCGGCCGATCGGCGCCAACCAGGCCATCCAGTTCAAGCTTGCCGACATGGAGCTGCGCGCCCACACGTCCCGCCTGGCCTGGCGGGACGCCGCCTCCCGGCTACTGCACGGCGAACCGTTCAAGAAGGAGGCCGCGATCGCAAAGCTGTACTCGTCCGAGGCCGCCGTCGACAACGCCCGCGAGGCGACCCAGATCCACGGCGGGTACGGCTTCATGAACGAATTCCCGGTCGCCCGCTTCTGGCGCGACTGCAAGATTCTGGAAATCGGGGAGGGCACGTCTGAGGTTCAGCGCATGCTCATCGCCCGGGAGCTCGGCGTCACGTCGTGACGATCACTTCCTGATGGTCACCTCCTGAGCCGAGTCCACCGGGCCAACGCACCGCTCCACAACTGGTGTTGAGGAGCGGCCGACGGCGGAGGAGGCATCAGGGGTATCAGGCGACGACCCGCAAAGGCGATCAGGGGAGGACGTCCGCGAGAGTCCGCGCGGGGGTCCGTAGGGGCTCCGCAGGCCCCTCGGGAAGTCCTCAAGGGATCACGATCACCGGGCGGTTGGCCCGCCGCGCCAGCCGTCCGGAGACCGAGCCGAAGAGCTTGCCGAGCAGGCCGTGCGTCGTGCCGACGACGATCGCGTCGGCGGCGTACTCGCGGCCGACCTCCTCGATCTCGTGGCAGATGTCGCCGCCCCGCTCGATCAGGATCCACGGCACCCCGGTGAGGAAGTCCGCGCAGGCGAGCTCCAGGCCGAGGACCTCGGTCCGGTGGTCGGGGAGGTCGACGAAGACGGGCGGCTCGCAGCCCGCCCAGACCGTGGCCGGCAGGCGGTTGGCGACATGCACGATCACCAGGCCGCACTGCGATCGGCGGGCCATGCCGACCGCGTAGGCAAGGGCCCGCTCGCTCGACAGCGAGCCGTCGAAACCGACCACGACACCGTGCTGGAACACCGGATCCAGGGAGCGTCCGGGCGCTTCCTGCGCCGACGGCTCGGTGTGCCCGCCGGTGGCGCCGGGAACCGTCTCCGGACGCTCGGCGCCCGGGCCGGGGCGGCCCGTCACCGGGGGCTCCGCAGGACCGGGCCGGGGCTCGCCACGGCGCTGGCGGGGCCCTGGGCGGTCGCGCCGGGCGAGGCTGCCACGGCGGGTGAGGCTGCGCAGAGCGCGCGCGAGGCCTCGGGGTTCACCCCGCTCAGGGCTCGTGGCTGCGAGCCTGACTTCGTCGCCGGGCGCATCGGCCGGAACGCGGTCCGGGGCGACCAGGGCGACCGGGGCGTCGCTCGGCGGGTGGCCAGCGGGCTCGGCATGCTCAGCGCGCTCGGCCTGCTCGGCGCGCTCGGCGTAAGGGTCGCCAGGCCCCTCGGCACGGTCGCCGGCGCCGTCATCGCCATGGACTTCGGCGCGCTCGTCTCGGTGCCCGTCGGCCGGGTCGAGGTTCGTGCGGGCGCCGTCTCCCCCGGGCCCTGCGCCCGCACTGCGGGGCGCGTCGGGTTCGACCGGTCGGGAAGGCTCAGAAACAGCCATGGCTCACGGCTCTTCAAGGGAGAGGGGCCGACAGGAGAGGACAACGCTGCCCGGGCGGCAGGCCCGCCAACGGGATGACGTCGGTCTACGCCGAGCAGCACCGTATGTGACCTGTTCCTTTCAGAGTACGACGGGCATGGGGCCCAGCCCAGCGGCGAAGCCCTGGAACGATGTTGTTCCCGCGAAAGGGGGATGCGCACGCCGAAACAGTGCGCCCTGCCCGCAGGCGATCGCGCCCCTCCGGAAAGGAGGTTCCCTGGAGCTTGACTGAGCGGACCGGAAGGCGCAACAGGCCCGCCGGACACCGTGACCGGACTGTCATGGATTGGCGACGATCCGTTGCGGGACGTCGCGAACCGTTACACCCCGGGAGGCCGAACCGGCCCCGTCGGCCCGTCCGGACGCCCACCGTCCATCACGTGCCAGGCCCGTTTCGGCCACTTCGTGCGGCTTCACGACGCGGTCTGGCATTTGCCAGGTGCATAGGCGCGGGCGCTGGCACCATGCTCGACATGGCCCTGCTCCTGTTCGACCTCGACAACACGCTGCTACCCCGGGACGCCGCCTTCCGGGCCTGGGCGCAGGACTTCCTGTCCGAACACCACCTGCCGCCCGGCGACCTCGACTGGTTCGTCACCCTCGACGGGAGCGGCTACGTGCCGCGCAGCACCGTACTGTCCGCCGTCCGGCGCCGCTACGGCTTGGACGCCTCCGTCGAGTTCCTGCTCGCGCACTTCCGACGCGGCATCAACTCGCACATCCACTGTCCGCCCCGGCACATCGAGGCGCTGCGGGCGGCACGGGCGGCGGGGTGGAGGCTCGGGATCGTCTCCAACGGCGGCACCCGGCCACAGTTGGAGAAGATCCGGCGGACCGGGCTGGGGCTGCTGGTCGACGGCTGGGTGATCTCGGAGGAGGCCGACTGCGTCAAGCCGGATCCGCTGATCTTCGAGATAGCCGCCCAGCGGTGCGGCGTCCGGCCGACCGGGGACTGGACGGCGCACACCTGGATGGTCGGGGACCACGCGCCCGCCGACATCGCCGGCGCCGAACTGGCCGGGCTGCGCAGCGTCTGGCTGCACCACGACCGGCCGTGGGCGGAGAGCGGCTACCGGCCGACGCTGAAGGCGGCCGGCCTGCCGGAGGCCGTCGGCCTCGTGCTGGCGGCGCGCAACGCGCCCTCGGCCCGAGCGGACGCCCGGCCGAACGTCCGCTCGGAGGCTCGGTCGGGCGTCCAGGTCGGCGGGCCGGTGCGTAGGCAGGCCGTCGGGGCCGCTGCGCGGGGCCCGGAGCGCGCGACGGCGCTGCTCGGCGCGCGGTCCGGCGCACGCCCGACGGGGACCGCCCCGGAGGGTCCGAGTGCGCCCGTTGCCGTGGACGCCGGGACCGTCGACGCCTCGGGCTCCGGGGCAGGGTCCGGTGTCCGAAACCGATCAGGTGAGTTTGCCGTGATCGCCGACGGCCGCCCGGGCACGGGAGTGCAGGCGGAGTCGAGGATCGGGGTGGGCGCAGGACCGGGCGCCGGGGTGGAACCGGGCACGGAGGGCGGTCGGGCCGTTCCGATGGTGCGCCCAAAGCCCTTTCGCACGGCGGTCGATGGCACTCGCGCGGCGGTCGACGGCGTCGCACCCGTCCAAGCCGTCTTCGCCTCGGCGCCGGTCACGGCCACGGCCGCGGCGGCCGCCCAGTAGCGCCGAGACCGGGTTCCGGTCGCGCGAAGGGCCCCGCTCGAAACCGGACACCGCACCGCACCGCCGCCCCCCGCGTCGAAGGCCCTGGTCAGCCGCCCGGCGAGGTGCGGGTCCACCAGCAGGTCCGAGCCAGTTCGGTGAACCCGAGGGTGCGATAGAGCGGTTCGCCGACCGAGGTGGCCACCAGGGTGGCCGGACGGTCCGGGTACGCGTGGGCCAGGACGGTCCGCAGCAGGGCGCGGGCCACCCCCTGGCCGCGCTGGTCAGGCAGGGTGGCGACCCAGTACACCCCGGTGGCCCGGCCGTCGTCGTAGCTGAGGCAGGCACCCGCCGGGGCGCCGTCAACCCGGCCCAGCCAGGCCCGGCAGCCGGGTTGGCGCAGCAACTGCTCCGGGAGCGCTTCGCTGCGGGTCCAGGGCTGACGGGCGGGCAGCGGGAAGCCGTCCACGATGACCCGCTCGACCTGCGCGAAGGTGTCACCGTCCAGCGCCTCATCCACCGTCAGGGAGCCGCCGCCGTGCGCCGGGGAGACGGCGGGCAGCTCGGTCGGCGCGCCCTCCACCGGGCCTGGCTCACGCGCCATCACCGGCATGATCGGCATCCGGGTGGCCCCGAAGCGGGACAGGTCGAGCCCGCCGTACGGGTCCTCCAGGGTGAAGCGGATGCTCTCCCACTCGTCCAGGATCTCCGCCAACTCCTTTTCCACGACGCTTGGTTCGGCGTACGGACGGGTGACCACGAAACGCTGTGAGTCATCCGGGGTGCGCGCACAGCGGACCGCTGTCAGCCCCGGCTGGACTCGGGACTGCCAGCCGTGCGCGCGGGCTTGGGCAAGCCAGAAGGCGGCTGCGTTGTCGTTGGCCTGTTCGAGCCGGCTGTTGGTGTTCACGGCAGGACCGTAGCCCGGCCGCCCCGGCCCCGGTTCAGCCGCCCCGACACTGGCCGGATGAAGCCTCGGAGGCACACGACCTGCGCACGTGCGCCCTCACGTGCACCGCCGATTTTCGGTCAATTTCGCGCCACTCCCTCCCGCTTGGGCAAATCCGCAGCCCAGACCCGCCGGCCGGGTGCCCGGAAGCCGGACGCCCCAGGAACCGTCCCGCGACAACCAGCCACCGTTGCACCGGCCCTCTTCCCAGAAGGGTCGACGGGTGCCACGCTTCGTGATCGAATGCATCACGCCAAATTGCCATGTCGACATAGCGTCGGATGGTGAACTTGTCACAACGGCAATGGTCCACCCGATAGATTTCGATCTTGGCCAGCAGTGCCGCACCACCCACACCACACCACCGAGGGGGCTTGAGCGCCTTGAGCAGGGTGAGCAGGAGCGACGCGGGTCCTGACAGCGGCCAGGCGCCGACCGGTACCGCGGGTCGGCCCGCGAGAAGCACCGGCACCTCCGCGACCGCCGCCACCACCCGTACCTCCGGCATCCCGAGCACCTCGGGCCCCGCCTCGCACACCCCCTGTCCCCCGGTACCGTCCGCCGCCACCGGCCCCGCCGCGGCCGAGCACGGCGGACCGGCGTACGGCGGGCCGGCGTACGGCGGACCGGCGTACAGCGGCCAAGTCCACGGCAGCCAAGTCCACGGCGGCCACACCAACGGCAGCCAGTCCCACGGCGGACCGGCCCCCTACGGGGCCCAGTCTCCCCAGGGCGGGAACCCGAGCCACGGCGGACAGCCCGTCAGCCGAGGCCCCGTCAACCCACCCCAGTCCTACGGCAGCCCCGCCCAGCCCTACGGAAGCCCCGCCCAGCCCTTCGCCGGCGAGTACTCCGGCTACAACGGCCACCCGGCCTACCCCGCCGGCGGCTCGGCCCCGGGAGTGAACGGCGCCGGCGGCCCGCTCGGCGGCCTGGCCCTGGGCACCGCCCCCGGCCACGGCCCGCTGGGCCACGGTGGCGGACCGGGCGCCAACGGCTCCCCGGTGGGCCCGCTGACGGCCGGCGCCCCGCGCAAGCTGTCCGGCCGGCGCCGCCGGGAGACCGTCGCGGTGCTGATCTTCGGCGGCGCCCCGATCTTCGAGAGCTCCATCCCGCTCTCCGTCTTCGGCGTGGACCGCCAGGACGCCGGGGTCCCCCGCTACCGGCTGCTGGTCTGCGCCGGGGAGGAGGGCCCGCTGGCGACCACCGGCGGCCTGACCCTCTCCGCGCCGTACGGTCTGGAGGCCCTCGCCCGGGCCGGCACGATCGTCGTACCGGCCTGGCGCTCGATCTCCCAGCCCCCGCCGGTCGAGGCGATCACCGCCCTGCGCAAGGCCCACCACGAGGGCGCGCGGATCATCGGCCTGTGCACCGGCGCCTTCGTGCTCGCCGCCGCCGGCCTGCTGGACGGCCGCCCGGCGACCACCCACTGGATGTACGCGCCGACCCTGGCCAAGCGCTACCCCCGGGTGCACGTCGACCCGCGCGAGCTCTTCGTGGATGACGGCGACGTGCTCACCTCGGCCGGCACCGCCGCCGGGATCGACCTGTGCCTGCACGTGGTGCGCAGCGACCACGGCGCCGAGGCGGCCAACGCGCTGGCCCGCCGACTGGTGGTGCCCAGCCGCCGCAGCGGCGGAGGACAGGCCCAGTACATCGATCAGTCTTTACCGGAAGAGATCGGCAACGACCCGCTGGCCGAGGTGGTCACCTGGGCGCTGGAGAACCTCAACCAGCAGTTCGACGTCGAGGTGCTGGCAGCCCGCGCATACATGAGCCGCCGCACCTTCGACCGCCGTTTCCGCACGCTCACCGGCAGTGCGCCGCTGCAGTGGCTGATCACCCAGCGGGTACTCCAGGCCCAGCGGCTGCTGGAGACCTCGGAGCTGTCGGTGGACGACGTCGCGCGCCGGTGCGGGTTCCGTTCGCCGGTGGCGCTGCGCGGGCACTTCCGCCGTCAGCTCGGGGTCTCGCCGGCCGCGTACCGGACCAGCTACCGGGCCCGGCGGCCCGGGCAGCAGTCGCCCGCCCCGGCCGGGGCGCTCGGCGGCGACCTGCGGCTGCCCGGCGCACTGGCGCACCCGGCGGCCACCGCGGCCGCCTCGGCGGGCGGGGCGCTGTTCGGCGGGGCGGCGCACGGCGCGCAGCCGGCCCATCCGTTCCCGGCGGGGCCCGGGGCGCAGGTGCCGGTCGGCCAGGCGGGGGCGCACGGCCAGCCGGTCGGCCCCGGTCAGCCGGTGCCGCACGGCCACGCCGGTCCGTACGGTCCGGGGCAGGCCGGGACGTCGGCCGCCCAGGGCTTCCACGCCCGCGCGGGCCAGCCGTACCCGCACCAGCAGGCCGCGCAGCAGCCGCACCCCGGGCAGCAGGGTGTGGCGCGCGGTCCGGTGCGGCCGCCGCTGGTGCCGCCGCAGGCCGGGCCGGGTGCGGGGCGTCCGTCGCGCACCGCCGAGCACGCGGCGGCCGAGGACGGCCACCCCCAGCCGGGGGCGCGCGGCCAGGGCCAGGGTCACCGAAGCGCGGTGGAGCGACCCGGCGACGAGCCGGGGGCGGGCGGTCGCGCGCACGGTGCGCCGGGAGGCCGGGTGCCGACCACCGCCGCCGGGCAGCCGGCGGCCGGGGCGGGCGAGCTCCGGGGCCGGCAGGCCCGGGCGCCACAGGTCCGCACCCAGGCGGGCCGGGCCGCGACGGCGGACGGCGGACGGGCGGCGCGCGAGGCCCGTCCCGGACGGGACGGGCATGCGGTCCGCACCGGCCGGGAGGGCGAGCACCCGGAGGGCCGCGGGCCGCACAGCGGGGCGGAGGACCACCAGGCCGAGGGCAGCGCTCCGGCACCCCTCTCGGCTCCACCGGTGCCCGCGGCGCGTGATCGCGCCGTAGGGTGAGTTGTGTGAATGACCGTTTGGTATGGATCGACTGTGAAATGACCGGCCTCGACCTCGACCGGGACGCCCTGGTCGAGGTCGCGGTGTTGGTGACGGACTCCGAGCTGAACATCCTCGGCGAGGGCGTGGACGTCATCATCCGCCCGCCGGCGGAGGCGCTGGCGAACATGCCCGAGGTGGTGCGCGAGATGCACACCTCCTCCGGCCTGTTGGAGGAGCTGGAGCAGGGAGTGACCCTGGCCGAGGCCGAGGAGCTCGTCCTCGCGTACGTGCGCCAGCACGTGCCGGAGGCCGGGAGGACGCCGCTGTGCGGCAACTCGGTGGCCACCGACCGCGGCTTCCTGGCCCGGGACATGCCGACTCTGGAGAAGCACCTGCACTACCGGATCGTGGACGTCTCCTCGATCAAGGAGCTGGCCCGCCGCTGGTACCCGAAGGCGTACTACAACAGCCCGCAGAAGGGCGGGAACCACCGGGCGCTCGCCGACATCCACGAGAGCATCGACGAACTGCGGTACTACCGCGAGGCGGTGTTCGTGCCGCAGCCCGGTCCGGACGCCGAGACCGCGCGCGCCATCGCCGAGAAGTACCAGGCCCCGGCCGGCTGACCCGGCGAGCCCCCGGCGCGACCGGCGCGGCGGGGGCGCCCGGACGGCCCCCGGAGGGGCGGAGGGGGGTGCCCGCGTCCGCCGGAACGAAACCCTGGCGCGAGCACCCTCTCGGATCCTGTAGAGTTCTTCCTGTCGGAACGGGAACGCGAGAGCGGGAACGGACCGGACAGATGGTGGGTGTAGCTCAGTTGGTAGAGCACCTGGTTGTGGTCCAGGTGGTCGCGGGTTCGAGTCCCGTCACTCACCCCAGAGCCCGAGGGGCCGATCTCTTCAAGAGGTCGGCCCCTCGGGCGTTTTCGCGTTGCCTCAGTTGTGCACGGCGGTCCCGCTTTTCCGGTCGGCTTTTCCGATCGGCCCCTGCCACAAGAAGCTACCGACTAGTAACATCGTCGTCATGACCACTCCTTCGATCGGCCAGATGCTCGACGCCACCGTGCCGATGGCGCACACCCTGAAGCTCGAGTACCTGGAGACCACCCCGGAGCGCGCTGTGCTCCGGCTGCCCGACCAGCCCGCGTACCACAACCACGTCGGCGGCCCGCACGCCGGCGCGATGTTCACGCTCGCCGAGTCCGCCAGCGGCTGCATCGTGCTCGCCGCCTTCGGGGACCAGCTGTCCCGGGCCGTGCCGCTCGCCGTGAACGCCGAGATCGCGTACAAGAAGCTCGCCATGGGCGAGGTCACCGCCACCGCCGCGCTCGGCCGCCCGGCCGCCGAGGTCGTCGCCGAGCTGGATGCCGGCGGCCGCCCCGAGTTCCCGGTCACCGTCGAGATCACCCGCGCCGACGGCGCTGTCACCGGTGTGATGACGGTCACCTGGACCCTGCGTCCCAACTCCTGACCGCCGCGCGGTCGGTGGCCCCGGGCGGAACCCCGGGGCCACGTGCGCGATGACTGTCCGTGACGGCGGGCGTGACCTCACCGCCCGTCCGCTCGTTCTCAACTCACGTGCGAGCCAATCACGCGACCGAGCCCCAGGAACCCGCCCCGCGCGGGGTGGCCGGAGCGCGGCGTGCGCTCGCCCGATGGCTGCCCCACCCGCGCGCCGTCGCCGCCGGAGGGGCCCTGCTCGCACAGCTCTGGGGCGTCGGCGCACCCGGCGCGTACACGGCCTCCGCCGAGCCGCTGCCCGGGCAGGCCCGGCCCGCCGTCCACCGAGCCGTACACGGCGTCCCCGCACTCGACGGGCAGTCAGCCGCCCGCCCCGCGGAACCGGAGCAGCCCGCGGCCTGGGAACCCGCCCACTCCCCCGGGCTCGTCGGGGAACTGACCGGCGACGCGCCGCTGTACGCGACCACCAGCGGGGTCGGCGGCGTTCTCCAGGAGCGCATCCGGGCCGGCGGGCTCCCCCTGCCCGGGCAGCGCGCCGCCGTCCCCGACGCCTTCGCGCTCGCCTCCGGACTGCTCGACGCCGCCCCCGCCCGGGCCCGCCCGGCCGAGACCCGCGCCTCCCGCGAGGACGAGCCCGCCGAACCGCACACCGTTCCCCGGCCGCGCACTCCCCGGCAGGCGACCCGGCCCCGGCCCGAGACGGCGGAGACTCCCGCGGTGCGGGAGGCGACGGTCCGCGAGGGGCGGAGCGAGGTGGAACCCGTCGGTGCGGCAGGCGTCGCGGCCCCCTCCGCGCCGCCCGCCGCACCGACGGACAGCGGGACGCCCGAGGCGCTCGCCCTCGCCGACACGGCGGCCGTCACGGCCGTGGCCGACGGCTCCGCGACGGCCACCGCGGTGCTCGCCCCCATCGCCGCCGGACTGCTGCTCACCGGCGCGGCCATGTGCAAGCACCGCGGACTACCGCGCGGGCACTGAACGGCTCAAGACGCGGCCCCCGACACGATCCACGACACGATCCAGGGCGCGGCTCGGGACGCGACCCAGGACACAGCTCAAGACACAGCCCACGACGCGGCCTAAACCCCGGGGGCCAGCTCCAGTTCCATCAGCGGGAGTTCACGCCCCGGGATCGAGAGGGACGGCGTGCTGCCGATGCGGGTGGCGCCCATCGCCAGGTAGAACGGCTCGGCGTGCGGGTCGGAGTCGATGGTGAGGCGGCGCAGGCCGAGCGCCCGGGCAACGCCTCGGACGTGCCGGAACAGCGCCCGGCCGATGCCGCGGCCGATCCGGTCGGGCTCGACGAAGAGCATGGCCAGCTCCCCGGACGGCGGGGCGGCGACCAGTACGGCGAACCCCCGCACCCGGTCGCCGTCCTCGGCCACCACCGTGAACGTCGACGCCCGCTCGATCACGGCGGCGTCCACGGTCAGCTCCTCCCGGCAGGCGGCCATGAACGCCTCGTCGTAGCCCCAGTACGCCTTGGCCCGCAGGGCGATGCCGGTGAGCAGCTCGGCCTCGTCCGGGCGGGCGGGTCGGATGGGCATGGCACCCCCCTCGGGTCGGCGGCAGGGCAACAGGGCGGTCGGGCGGCAGGGCCATTGTTCGGCGCAACTCGGTCGTCATCAAACGGATTTACCGCGCCGAGGGGGGGCCGCGGCGAGCGCGGCGTCAGCTGAAGACGCCCGGCGGCGGGGCCGGGGACGGCGCGGCGGTGGCGTCGGTGGCGGGAACGGCCCCTGCGGTGAAGTCGCTGAGGGCGCGGCCGTGTTCGACGCGGCCGTGGGAGGAGTCGGAGGCGACGCGGCGGGTGAGGTCGGGGACGGGAAGGGGGGTGTGGGCGGCGGCGAGGATGAGGTTGCCGAAGCGCTTGCCGCGCAGGACGGCGGGGTCGGCGACCAGGCAGAGTTCGGGGAAGACCGCGGCGAGGGTGGCGACCTGGGAGCGGGCGAAGGACAGGGCGGCGCCGTCGGCGATGTTGGCGGTGTACCAGCCGCCGGGGGCGAGGGCGCGGGCGGCGAGCGTGGTGAACTCGACGGTGGTGCAATGGGCCGGGGTGCGGGCGCCGGAGAAGACGTCGGCGATGACCAGGTCGACGCTGGCCTCGGGGGTACGCTCCAGCACGCTGCGGGCGTCCGCTCCGCGCACCTTGATCTGCCAGCCGCGCTCCAACGGGAGCTCGGCGCGGACGAGTTCGGTGAGCTCGGTGTCGATCTCGGCGACCTGCTGGCGGGAGCGCGGCCGGGTGGCTGCCACGTAGCGGGCCAGGGTGAGGGCGCCGCCGCCCAGGTGCAGGACGGTCAGCGGGCGGCCGGGCGGGGCGGCCAGGTCGATCAGGTGGCCGAGCCGGCGCTGATACTCGAAGCCGAGGTGGGTCGGGTCGGCGAGGTCGACCAGGGACTGCGGGGCGCCGTCGATCAGCAGGGTCCAGGCAGCGGGGCGGTCGCGGTCGGGGCGCAGTTCCGCCAGGCCGGAGCCGACGGGACGGCTGAGCGGGCCCTGGGCGCGGGTGCGCCCGCCCGGCCCGGTGGCGGCTTCCGGCTCCGGGTTGCGCGCGGCTCTGCTGCTTCGTCCCATGGCGGCCATTATCGCCGCCGAGGGGGGACACCCACAGGTCAGGGGCGTGCCGTGGGGATCCGGCCGGAGGGTTTCGGGCCCGGCGGAATCCTCGCGGCACGCCCGCTAGAACGGGCCGAGGCCGCCCGCGGTGAGCGTGCAGGCGGCCTCGCAGAGGGCGGAGCGGAGCACCCAGGCGTCGGTGGGGCGGGCGGCGCGACTGGCGCCGGAGGGCGGGATCACCCAGCGCGGGTCGGTGGCGCCGGGCACCAGGGCACCGGCCGTACAGGAGCTGCCGGGCAGGTGCCAGGTCTCCCAGGTGCCGGCCGGGACGAGGAAGGAGACGGTGCTGCCGTTGCGGCTCTGGAGGACGGCTCCGCAGGCGCGGCGCAGCCGCAGGATGTCGACGGCCTCCAGGCCGTGCCGCAGGGCGACCGTCACGGTGTCGCAACCGGTGACCAGGGTGCCCTCCTCGGGGACGGCGGCGTCCCGGCGCAGGCCGCCGCAGGAGCCGCGGCCGCCGTCGACCGGGCCCCGGCCGGGGAAACGGTCGTCGGCGGGGTCGGGGAGCAGGGCGGGGGCGGCGCCGGCGAGCACACCCCCGGCGACGGGTCGGTACTGCGGCAGTCCGGTGGCCATCATGGGCCCTCCTGTACCTCGTCGGGTCGGAAGCACAGTCGCCCGGGGTGGGACGCCGGGGCGGGGACGGGCCGGGGGGACGGCCTGGGCTTCCACGTAACAGGACAACGCCGCGGTGGCACCCGAGGCCACGGGGCGCATTACAGCAAGGCATGGCATTTCATGGCGGATATCCCGCAAGAACGCCCGCTTTGCACCGCATTGATGGCATATGTTCTGCAAACCGACTGTGGCCGGTCGGTGACTCCGAGTACTCTCGGCGCCATGGCAGCCACCCCACCGGCCGAGCCGAACCGACCGTCCCCCAACACCACGATGCGCGCACTGCGCGGCGACCTCTCACCCGGCGAGTTCGCCATGGCAGTCCGCCGGGCCGCCCGCGAGATCGGCGAGCACGTCTCCTGCGACGCCCGCTACGTCGGACGGGTCGAGTCCGGTGAGATCCGCTGCCCCAACTACGCCTACGAGCGGGTCTTCCGGCACATGTGGCCGGACCGCACGCTCACCGACCTCGGCTTCGCCCCCCGCACCGCCGTCCGCCGCCGCCCGGCGGGGAGCGGCGGAACGGCCGGGGCGCCCCCGCTCCACCCACCGTTCCCACCCCTGCCCGCCCCGCGCTCACCACTCTCCACCCAACTCCCGTACGCTGCCTCGCCGTACGCGGATCCAGTCGCTCCGGACGGGCCCCCGTGGCCGAGGGCCGGCGCGGTGCCCGGGGGGCCCGATGGATCGCCCTATCTCGACGAGGAGAACGACGACGTGCGTCGCCGTACGTTCCTGGCCGGCGGCTCGACCGCGCTGGCCACCGTGATCGGCATCGACCGGCCGGCCGCGGCCGGTCCCGCCGCTGGTGCCGGCTTCGGCCCGGCTGCCGGCCAAGGTGCCCTCCCCGGTGCGGAGTTCACCGCACCGTCACTGCTCGGCCTGGACCCGGTGGTGCCCGGCCGCCCCGGGCCGGTACCGCCGCCGCGCAAGGTCGGCGCCGCCGAGGTGCTCAGCGTCGAACAGGCCGTCCGGGAGTTCAGACTGGCCGACGACGCGCACGGCGCCGACGCCCTGTACGACCTCGCCGGACAGTCGCTGCGCACCGCCTACGTGCTGCTCAACGAGGGTGAGTACACCGCCGAGACGGAACGCAGGCTCCAGGCCGGGGCGGGCGAACTCGCCATCTCCGTGGGCTGGTTGGCACACGACTCGAACCGGCTCGCGGACGCCCGCTCGTTCTACGCCGAGGCGCTCGCCACCGCCCGGATGGCCGGGGACCCCGCCCTGGAGGCGCACGTCTTCTGCAACAGCGCTTTCCTCGCCCGGGACGCCGGACGCCCCCGCGAGGCACTGCGCGCCGCGCAGGCCGGGCAGTCCGCCGCCCGGCAGTTGGAATCCGACCGGCTGCTCGCCCTGCTGGTCATGCGCGAGGCCGGCGCCTGGGCCGTGCTGCGGGACCGCTCCTCCTGCGAACGCGCGATCAGCCGGGCGTACACGCTGTTCGACCGGGGGCCGTCCGAGGGCGACCCGGAGTGGATGTCCTTCTTCGGCGAGGCGGAGTTCGTCGGCCTGCAGTCGCAGTGCTGGTCCGCGCTCGGCGACTGGGACCGCGCCAGCGAGCAGGCCGCGCTGGCCATAGCGCTGCAGGAGCCGCAGTTCGTCCGCAACCGGGTGCTGTACACCGCCGAGCTGGCCCACGACCGGCTCGGCCGGGGGGACTTGGCGGGGGCGGCGCACCACGGCTCGGCCGCCGTCGCGCTGTTCGGCGAGGTCCGCTCGGCCCGGATCCGCAGCATGCTGGCGGACACCGCCGGCCGGCTGCGCCGACACGCCTCGGTGCCCGAGGTCCGCCGCTTCCTCGCCGGGTACGACCAGGCTGCGGCGGCCTGAGCAGCCGTGGACGGGCCGCCGACCGGAGGATCAGTGGCCGGAGTTCAGCCCCTCCAGGTGGGACAGGTCGTTCCAGACCTCCACCGCCGGGGCGCCGTACTCCCAGGACAGCACGCACAGCGCCGCCGTACCGAGCTTGAACCGCTGGGCGAACTCGGGCGGCAGGCCCAGCCAGCGGGCGGTCAGGATGCGCAGCACGTGGCCGTGCGCGAACAGGATGACGTCCTGATCGGCGCAGTGCATGACGGTGGTGTCCGAATCCGGGACGCCGTGCTCCTCGTGGAGGCCGGCGAGGAAGGCGTCCACCCTGGCGGCCACCTCGGAGAGCTTCTCGCCGCCGGGCACCCCGTCGCGCCAGATCAGCCAGCCGGGGTGGTCGGTGGCCCGGATGTCCGCGCCGGTGCGGCCCTCGTACTGGCCGTAGTCCCACTCCATGAGCTCCGGGCGCTCCACCGCGCGGTCGCCGAAGCCGGCCAGTTCGCAGGTCTCCTTGGCGCGGCCGAGCGGGCTGGTGTAGACGAGCGCGTCCGGCAGTCCGTTCCAGGGGGCCTTGGCGAGCCGGGCGCCGAGCGCCCGGGCCATCGCGCGGCCCTCCTCGGTCAGCGGGATGTCGGTGCGGCCGGTGTGTTGGCCGGTGGCCGACCACTCGGTCTCACCGTGGCGGACCAGCACGATTCGGGCGGGCATGGGAGGCTCCTCGCAGCGGGGCGGTCAACGGTCGGTCTCACCCTTGAGCACCGGGCTCCATGATCCCCCACCCGGACGGCGACCACGATCGCGGGCCGCGGTTCCCGCCGGTTCCGGCCGGAACAGGCCGGTCCGCACCGCGTTGTCGGACCCGGATGCGACACTGGGCCGCACAATGAACGTCTCGACGAACGTCCCGCTCAGCGGGCCCGCTGAGCCGCTCGCCCTGCGGCTCGCCGAGCTGCGCGGACCGGCCCCGCAGCGCAGTCTGAACGCCCGCGCCCTCGCCGCGCTCGCCGCCAATCCGGGCTGTCACCGCCGCGCCGTGCTGGACGCGGCCGGGGTGGACAAGTCCGCGCTGGCCGCCCGGCTCGGCCGCCCCGCCCCCTTCGGCCAGTCCCCGTTCGCGATCGCCCGCGGCGTGATCTTCGAGTCCCGGCTGAAGGCGGACGACTACTCCGCGCTGCTCGAGCCGCTGCGCGCCCACCTCGGCGTCCCGGCCGACGACCGCGCCCCGCTGCTGGTGCCCGACCTGCTGCACCGCTCCGGCCCGGCCGTCCGCGCCGACCGGACGGCCGAGGCACTGGCCCAGGCCGCCGCCGAGCCGGAGGCCTGGACACTGCTGGACCACCCGATGCTGCGCCTGGAGGTGGCGGGCAGCACCGCCTACCTGGAGCCGGACGCGCTGGTGGTGCACGGCGGGCGGTGCACGGTGGTCGAGATCAAGTCCTTCCCGGTGCTGGACGGCAGCGCGGACCCGGCCAAGGTCGGCGCCGCCGCGCGCCAGGCCGCCGTGTACGTGCTGGCGCTCCAGCGGACCGCCGCCGCGGCCGCCGGGCAGGCGCCGACCGACGACCCGTACACCGAGCAGCGGCTGCCGGGCAGCCCCCGCACCAGCGTGCTGCTGGTCTGCCCGAAGGACTTCGGCAACCGGCCGACCGCGGTCGCCGTCGACGTCCGCCGCGAGCTGGCCGTCACCCGCCGCCAGCTGAGCCGGATGACCGGCATCGACCGGTTGCTGGACACCCTGCCGCCGGGCACCGACTTCGACCTGGCCGCCGACCGGGACGGCGCCCCGGCCCGCACCTCCGAGCAGCTGACCGCCGCGGTCGAGTCGGTGCCCGCCGCGTACAGCCCGGACTGCCTCTCCTCCTGCGAACTCGGCTTCCACTGCCGCGCCCGGGCCCGCTGCGGCGACCGGGTCGAGCAGCTCGGCCGGGGCGTGCGCGGCGAGCTGGGCAGCATCCGTACGGTCACCGAGGCACTGGCCGCCGCCTCCGGCTCGAACGGCGGCGGCACGGACCTCGGCGGCACGGACGACGGCGACGACACCGCGGACGACGCGGCCGAGCGCCTGGCCTACGCGGCCGCCCTGCGCGCGGAAGCGCTGGGTGTGGGCGCATGAGCGAGCGCAGCGAGCTCATCGTCAAGAGGTGCGCGTGGGCGAATGCCCCTGCCGAGCGAAGCGAGGCGGGTGCATGAGCTTGTTGACCACCCTCGCCCGGCTGGAGGCCGTCCGCAGCGGGCGGGCCGAACGGCTGGCCACCGTCCGGCACCGGCACCTGTCCGAGCGTCCGATGGTGCTGATCCCGCTGACCGCCGCCGGTGAGGCCGGCGCGCCGCTGGCCGTGATGCTGGGCACCGACCGGGACGCGCCCCGGCTGCACCTGGTGCCGCAGCCACTCAACCGCACCCTGCGCTTCGACTTCCTGGCCGAGCTGGCCGCCGACCTGCTGCCGTACCTGGAGTCCTTCGCCGACGACGTCGAGCAGATCGAGGGCTCCGAGAAGGATCCGGAGACCGGCGAGAAGACCCAGGTTTTCCGCGAGCTGTGCTCCGACGCGCCGCAGCTGATCGTGCCCAACGGAGCGGGCGTGCACCACCTCGCCCTGATCGGCCGCTCCACCCGGTTCCGCCGAACCGTCGAGGACGCCGAGCCCGGCCCCTACCCGGCGCCGCTGCGGGTGCCGCTGCTCGGCCGCTGGCTGACCCATCTCACCGACCGCGCCCAGGTGCCCGGCTCCAGCCTGCTGCTGCCGATGACCGGCCTGCTCGCCCGGCACTGGGCCACCGGACAGAGCCACCTGGAGGACCAGCACCTGGCCGCCCGGCTGGCCTGGCACGACCCGCCGCCGGGCCTGAGCGGCGCGCGGGCTGCCGAGCTGGCCGAGAGCGGCCGGGACGAGCACGGCCAGCTGCTGCACCCGCCGGCCGGTCCGGCCACCGACCCGCGCTTCGACGAGTTCGTGCTCGCCCCGGCGATCGCCCGCTACGACACAGCCGCCACTGCCCTACGACACAGCGCCGAGCAGCGGGACGAGGCCGCCGCTGAGCGCGCCCGGGCGGCCGTCCGCTCGGCGGTCGACCAGCTGACGGAGGTGCTGACCGCCGTCCTGCTGCCCACCTGGCGGGACGTCTGGCGGGGCCTGGACCTGCTGCGCGCCCTGCCGCCGGCCGGCCACCTGGAGGAGCGCTGGACCGGCGACCGCTGGTCCTACACCGGCCACCGGGACCGCCTCGCGGCCGGCGAGCCCCCGCAGCCCCGGCAGGACGACGCCGTCACCGCCGCCCGCAAGCTCGCCCAGCGCGAGCGCGAGCAGGCCCGCCTCGACGTCCAGGAAGCGCTGGACGACCCGCTGGCGATGGCCGAACACCGGCTGTCCGGCGAGGCGTTCAGCGGGGTGGTGACCGAGGTGGTGCCGGACTGGGACACCACCGGCCGCTCCCCCAAGCCCCGCCCGCTGCTCACCCTGCGCACCGCCGACCGCCCGCACGCGGACCTCGGCCGGGAGGTGCACCGGGTGCACGGCCCGTCGGCGCAGAAGGCAGAGATCGTCGCGGTCGAGCCCGCCGAGGGCACCATCACCCTGCGGGTGCTGTCCGGCATGGGCCGCAAGAAGGAACCGGAGCCGGGCAGCCTGCCCGAGCCCGGCGAACCGGTCACCTTCACCCTGTTCGAGTTGACGGTCCGCCAATCCGCGCCGCTGCCCGAGCCGGACGACACCCCGTGGACCCACGGCGGCCCGCCCGGCGCCGCGCCCGTAGCCGCCCCGTCCGCCTCCGAGGAGTGGGAGTGATGGCCGAACCGGCCCCCGAGTCGACCCCCGGAGCCGAGTCGAGCCCCGGAGCCGAGTCGAGCCCCGAGCAGTCCCCGGGCGCGGCCGCCGACGCCGCCGTGGCCCGCATCCTGACGGCCACCGTCCGCCCGTCGGCCGGCGCCCCGCGCGGTGTGGTGGTGGACTCCCCGCCCGGCGCCGGGAAGTCCACCCTGGTGGTGCGGGCCGCCCGGGAGCTGGTGGCGGCCGGCGAGCGGTTGATGATCGTCGCCCAGACCAACGGGCAGGTGGACGACCTGGTCGGCCGACTGGCCGAGAAAGCCCCGGAGTTGACGATCGGCCGGTTGCACGCGGCGGACTCCAGGCCCGGCCCGGAGGTGCTCAAGCACGCCAACGTCACGCCCTCCGACAAGGTCGCCGACCTGGTCGAGCAGGACGTGGTGATCTCCACGTCCGCCAAGTGGCAGTGGGTCCGGGCCGAGGCGCCGTGGCGCCACGCGATCGTCGACGAGGCGTACCAGATGCGCTCGGACGCCCTGCTCGCGGTGGCCCGGCTGTTCGAGCGGGCGCTGTTCGTCGGCGATCCGGGCCAGCTGGACCCGTTCACGGTGGTCGGCACCGAGCAGTGGGCGGGCCTGTCCTACGACCCGTCCAGCAGCGCCGTGGTCACCATGCTGGCGCACAACCCGCAGATCGAGCCGCACCGGCTGCCGGTCTCCTGGCGGCTGCCCGCAAGCGCGGCGCCGCTGATCTCGCGGGCGTTCTACCCGTACACGCCGTTCCGCTCCGGCACCGGCCCGGACGACCGCCGGCTGACCGCCGCGGTCCGCCCCGACGGCTCGGCGCTGGACGCCGCGATCGACCGGGCGGCCGAGCACGGCTGGGCACTGCTGGAACTGCCCGCCCGGCACACCGTACGGACCGACCCGCAGGCGGTGGCGGCCGTGGCGGCCACCGTCCGGCGGCTGCTGGAGCGCGGACTGACCGCCCACTCCGAGCAGGGCGAGGCCCCGCTCACCGCGGACCGGATCGCCGTCGGCACCGCCCACCGGGACCAGGCGGCGGCGGTGCGGGCGGCCCTGCTCAGGGCGGGCGTGCCGGTGGACGACGCGGCCGGTCCGGCCGTCACCGTGGACACCGCCAACCGGCTCCAGGGCCGGGAGTACGACGTCACGGTGGTGCTGCACCCGCTCTCCGGACGCCCGGACGCGACCGCCTTCCACCTGGAGACCGGCCGGCTCTGCGTGCTCGCCTCCCGGCACCGGCACGCCTGCATCGTGGTGGCCCGGGCCGGGATCGCCGAGCTGTTGGACGAACACCCGTCCACCGAGCCGGTCCAGTTGGGCGTCCCGGCGGCCTTCCCGGACGGCTGGGAGGCCAACCACCAGGTCCTCCAGCACCTCAGCGGCCACCGGGTCCACCTGCGCTAGCTCGTCAGTCCTCGGTCTCGCACACCGCGAAGGCCACCACCGAGCCGCGCTCCGCCTGGGCGCTCCAGCCGGTCGCGTCGGTGGTCGGCCCGTTGGCGCGCACCGGGCCGTCGGCATCGGGCTGGAGCCGGTAGCCGCCGCCGGTCAGGTGGGTGCCGGTCGGGCACGTCGCGGTCGAGACGCCGCCGGGGGCACTGGGCGGACCGGTGACCACTTTCGCCGTCTCGGCGGCGAAGGCGGACGCCACCGGGACCCCCGGTAGGGCCGGGGCGAGGACGGCCGCGAACAGGACGGCGGCGGACAAGGCCTTCGGCACGAGCATGGGGTACTCCCGATTCAGTGGGCGACTCTGTGCCGGGAACAACCGGTTCGCGCGCGATCCGGATACCCGGCGGATGCGCGGCACCCGAGGCGCGCCCCCGGCGCGCGCCGGGGAATAGCGCCCGCACGCGCACCGTTCCGTTACCGGCCGCCGCCGCGAGACAATGGACGACGGCCACAACCGGGCGGTGCGGCCCGGAGCAGACCGCCCGCCCCCTCCCACCGAGACCCCGGAGGTGTCCGTCCATGCCCGACTCCCCCGCCGAGGCGCCCGAGCCCACCCGGCGCAAGCGCCCTGCGCAGCTGCTGTTCGAGCCGCAGTCCGCCGAGCCGGAGCCGGAACGATTCTTCGACCTGGAGTCCATCGACGACCCCGCGGAGCTGCTGCGCCGCTCCACCGAACTGGCCCTGGCCTTCCGGGCGGCTGCCGAGCGGGCCACCGACTTCCAGGCGGTCGCCGCCGCACAGCTGGCCGACCCGCGCCGGTTCGACGCGCTGTCGAACACCGAGATCGCCGAGCGGGCGGACTGGACCCCCGACTACGCCGACAAGATGATCGAGTACGGCCGCGGTCTGCTCCAGCCGCGACGCCACGAGGACTGACCGGCCGGCCCCTGGCATATGCCAGAAGCGGAAGGGTACGCGGCGCCCCCCGCCCCTGTCCGGCGAACGGCTCTTTCCGCCACACCCGGGCCGCGCACGGCGCAGGCTGCTGGGCGTGGACATCTGGACGTATGAGTCGGTGGAGTACGTCACCGTGGCCGGGGAAGCCTGGCTCGCCTCCGCCAGCGAGTACCCGCGCAGCATGCGCGCCCTCTGGGAGTCCCGTCCGTGGGCGCCCTCGGTGCTGCCCTGCGGACGGGCCTTCGACGTGATCAGCATGCCGTCGCTGTTCGGCCGCCGGGTGCTGGACGAGCTGCGGGCCTCCGGCCCGGGCTGCGGACCGGTCGCGAGCTACCGGGGGCGCACCCTGCTGTTCGTCCAGCCCGGCGCGGCGCCCCGGCTGCGCCGGCTGCTGGCCTGGGAGGAGTGGGCCCGGGACGTGCCGCCGCTGCTGTGCCACGGCAGGGGCGACGCGGTGACCGTGCCGCCGCTCCAGCGGATGCTGCACGGCCCGGAGTCCCCCGGCCGGGGCTCCGGCCGCTGGATCGTCGCCCCGGAGGAGCGGGAGCCCTGGCTGCCCGGCGCCTCGGTGGCGCTCTGGGCCTGTGTACGGGCGGCGCGCGAGCCCGGCGCGTCCGCCCCGGCGGAGCCCGCCGTCGTGACCGGAGGGTGAACGGAGGGCGACCGGTATTCGATTTTGGCTCGGACGCCGGCCGCTGCTAGAGTCTTCTCTGTCAGCAGGCGCCGCTAGCTCAGTTGGTTAGAGCAGCTGACTCTTAATCAGCGGGTCCGGGGTTCGAGTCCCTGGCGGCGCACAGACAGCCGGAAGGCCCCTTGCGTAGGCAAGGGGCCTTCCGGCGTTTCCCGTCGCAAGACGTTTCCGGTGCGTCCGGTGCGAGAACCGACGAGCCAACGAGCCGGGCCGCCCGCCGGAGCGGACGGCCCGGCCGGGGCTCAGCGGCCGCGCAGCGCGCGGTAGCGGGCGACCAGCGCCGCGGTGGAGCTGTCCAGCTGCTCGCCGCCCTCGCCGGTGAGCAGCACCGGCTCGATCCGCTTGGCGAGCACCTTGCCCAGCTCGACGCCCCACTGGTCGAAGGAGTCGATGTTCCAGATCGCGCCCTGGACGAACACCTTGTGCTCGTACAGCGCGACCAGCTGGCCGAGCACGGACGGGGTCAGCTCGCCGGCCAGGATCGTGGTGGTCGGGTGGTTGCCCCGGAAGGTCTTGTGCGGGACCAGCTCGGCCGGCACGCCCTCGGCGGCGACCTCCTCCGGGGTCTTGCCGAAGGCCAGCGCCTGGGTCTGGGCGAAGAAGTTGGCCAGCAGCAGGTCGTGCTGGGCGACCAGGCCCGGCAGCAGGTCGGCGACCGGCCGGGCGACGCCGATGAAGTCGGCCGGGATCACCTTGGTGCCCTGGTGGAGCAGCTGGTAGTAGGCGTGCTGGCCGTTGGTGCCGGGGGTGCCCCAGACCACCGGGCCGGTCTGCCAGTTGACCGGGGTGCCGTCGCGGGTCACCGACTTGCCGTTGGACTCCATGTCCAGTTGCTGCAGGTAGGCGGTGAACTTGGACAGGTAGTGCGAGTACGGCAGCACCGCGTGCGCCTGGGCGTCGAAGAACGCGCCGTACCAGACCCCGAGCAGGCCGAGCAGCAGCGGGACGTTCTGCTCCGCCGGGGCGGTGCGGAAGTGCTCGTCGACCAGGTGGAAGCCGTCCAGCATCTCGCGGAAGGCGTCCGGGCCGATGGCGATCATCAGCGAGAGGCCGATCGCCGAGTCGTAGGAGTAGCGGCCGCCGACCCAGTCCCAGAACTCGAACATGTTGGCGGTGTCGATGCCGAAGTCCTGCACGCCCTGGGCGTTGGTGGACAGCGCCACGAAGTGCTTGGCCACCGCCTCGGTGCCGGCGCCCAGGCCGGTGAGCAGCCAGTCGCGGGCGGAGATCGCGTTGGTGATGGTCTCGATGGTGGTGAAGGTCTTCGAGGCCACGATGAACAGCGTCTCGGCCGGGTCGAGGTCGCGGACCGCCTCGTGCAGGTCGGCGCCGTCCACGTTGGAGACGAAGCGGACGTCCAGGTCGCGCTTGGCGTACGAGCGGAGCACCTCGTAGGCCATCGCGGGGCCGAGGTCGGAGCCGCCGATGCCGATGTTGACGACGGTGCGGATCGGCTTGCCGGTGTGGCCCTTCCACTCGCCGCTGCGGACCCGGTCGGCGAAGGCGGCCATCTTGTCCAGGACGGCGTGCACGCCGGGGACGACGTTGACGCCGTCGACCTCGACGACGGCGTCCCGCGGGGCGCGCAGCGCGGTGTGCAGGACGGCGCGCTGCTCGGTGTTGTTGATCTTCTCGCCGCGGAACATGGCGTCCCGCAGCTCGGCGACGCCGGTGGCGGCGGCGAGCTCGCGCAGCAGCTCCAGCGTCTCGTCGGTGACCAGCTGCTTGGCGTAGTCCACGTGCAGGTCGCCGACCTGCAGGGTGTAGCGGCTGCCGCGCTCCGGGTCGGCGGCGAACAGCTCGCGCAGGTGGGTCTCGCCGAACTCGTCCCGGTGCTTGGCCAGGGCGGCCCACTGCGGGGTGCGGTCGAGCGGGGTGCGGGCGTCGGCGCGGGTCTCCGACATCGGTGGGTCCTCGATTCATCTGGGTGCAGAAACCGGCAGGGCCAGGCGTGAAGGTTCTTCGCGAGGTCGTGCGGGTACTGGTGGTGCGCCGACTCCGTTGACGGCCTGCCCGGGATCAGCCTATGCAACCCCGGAGGCGGTCGCGCACATTCCGCCCGGCGCGCGCTGTTGACTCGTCACTCGCCTCCGGGCCGCTCCTGACCCGGTGCCCTTCGGCTCGCGACGCGGACTGCCCGTCACTTCCGTTCCGTCCTCAGGTCCAGCCCGCGCAGCACCTGGTCGACCAGCTCCGGGTCGGCGCCGGGTTCGCTGCGGGCGACGAGCATCTCGCGCCGGGAGGCGGCGATCATCTCCTGTTCGACGTCCCGGGCGGCCCGCCACTGGGCGAGGCGCAGCTTGGCCTCGGCGGCGTCCTCCTCGGCGTACTTCTCCGGGCAGAGCCGGGCCAGCCGGTCGTGCTGACGGTCCCGCAGCCGGTCGGCGACCTCGGCGGGCAGCTTGTCCTGCTCCTCCAGTTCGCCGAGCCGGCTGAGTCCGGCCTTGGCGGCCCGCCACCAGAGCTGACGCACGGCCTGTTCGTGCTTGTCCTGGTCGATGTCCAGCTCCAGCCGCTTGGCCAGCCAGGGCAGGCTCAGGCCCTGGACCAGCAGGGTGAACAGCACCACGCTGAAGGCGATGAAGACCAGTCGGCCGCGCTCGGGGAAGTCCGCGCCGGAGTGCAGGGTGAGCGGGATGGCGAGGGCCAGGGCGACGGTGGCCACGCCGCGCATGCCGGACCACCAGAGGATCACGCTCTCCTTCCAGCTGAACGGGGTGTCCTCGTCGTCGCCGCGGCGCAGCTTCCGGGACACCCAGCCGGCCGGCAGCAGCCAGAGCAGCCGGACCACCACGACCACCGCGATGACCACGGCGGCGTCGCCGGTGAAGCCGGTCCAGCCGCTGCCGGCCTCCTTGAGCACGGTGGCCAGCTCCAGGCCGATCAGGCCGAAGGCGACGCCGGTGATCAGGATCTCGACGACCTCCCAGAAGGCGTTGCCGACCAGCCGGTAGGAGACGGCGTCGGCGTCGGCGGCCCGTTCGGCGAGGTAGAGCGCGCAGACCACGACGGCGAGCACGCCGGAGCCGTGGATCTCCTCGGCGAGGGTGTAGGCGGCGAAGGGCACCAGCAGGTTGAGCGCGACCTGCTGGGTCGGGTCGTCCAGGCGTTCGGCGAGCCTGGCGTTCATCCAGCCGAGGGCGGCGCCGACGACCACGGCGAGCACGGCGGACAGGACGAAGCGCAGCACCGCGTTGCCGACCGAGAAGTCGCCGCTGACCATGGCCTCGATGGCCAGCGAGTAGATGACGATCGCGGTGACGTCGTTGAACAGGCCCTCGCTCTCCAGGATCGCCACCAGCCGCCGGGGCAGGCCGACGCTGCCGGCCACCGCGACGGCGGCGACCGGGTCGGGCGGGGAGACCAGCGCACCGACCGCGATGGCGGCGGCCAGCGGCAGCGCGGGCAGCAGCCAGTGCACCGTGCCGGCGACCGCGATCGTGGTGACCACGACAAGGGCGACGGCCAGCAGCAGGATCGAGCGGATGTTGGCCTTGAAGTAGCGGACCGAGGAGCGCCGGGCGACGGCGAAGATCAGCGGCGGCAGGACCAGCGGGAGGATCAGCTCGGGTTCGAGCGAGACGTCCGGGATCTGCGGGACGAGCGCCATCGCGATGCCGAGCAGGGTCATCAGGACCGGTTGCGGCACCCCTGTCTTGCGGGCGAGTGGCATGGTCACCACGGAGGCGAGCAGCACCAGGAAGAACAGGGGCAGCTGGCCCACGGGGCGGTTCCTCTCGACGGCGGACGGCTGAGCGCCGCTCAGGATAAATCTGACAATGCACCCATACGTGAAGAAACGCCGAACGGTGGCTTGACCTCAAGCGGACTTCACGTTCGAAGATCGGGGACGTTCGAACAGCGAGCCGGCGAGAGGAGTGTCCCCATGAAGGCGGTCACCGTGGTGCGGTCCGGCGGTCCCGAGGTCCTGCGGGTCACCCGGGTGCCCGACCCGGAGCCCGGACCGGGCGAGGTCCGGGTGCGGGTCTACGCCGCCGGGGTACAGCCGGTGGACCTCGCGATCCGGGAGGGGTGGCGGCCGCCGGGGCTGGCGGTCGAGCCGCCGTTCACGCTCGGCAACGAGTTCGCCGGAGTGGTGGACCGGCTGGGCCCGGGCACCGAGGGGCGGCGGGTCGGCGACGAGGTGCTGGGCTTCCGGGTGCTGGACTGCCAGGCCGAGCTGGTCACGGTGGACGCCGCCCAGCTGGTGGCCAAGCCCGCCGCGATGCCCTGGGAGCAGGCCGGCTCGCTCTCCGCCTCCGGCCAGACCGCGCACATGGCGCTGGCCCAGCTCCGGGTCGGCCCCGGCGACACCCTGCTGGTGCACGGCGCCTCCGGCGGGGTCGGCACCGTCGCCGTCCAGCTCGCCCGGGCCTGGGGCGCCACCGTCATCGGCACCGCGAGCGAGCGCAACCACGAGTACCTGCGCGAGCTGGGCGCGATCCCGGTCGCGTACGGCGAGGGGCTGGCCGAGCGGGTCCGGGCGGCGGCGCCGCAGGGGGTGACCGCGGCCTTCGACGCGGCCGGGCGGGGCGCCCTGGCGGTCTCGGTCGAGCTGGTCGCCGACAAGGACCGGATCGGCACCGTGGTCGACTACCCGGAGGCCGAGCGGCTGGGCGTGCGGGGGCTGCGGGCACCGCGGACGGCCGAGCGGCTGGCCGAGCTGGTGCGGCTGTGGGAGGCGGGCGGGCTGCGGCTGGAGGTCGCCGAGGCGCTGCCGCTGGAGAAGGCCGCGGAGGCCCACCGGCTGGTCGCCACCGGGCACGTCCGGGGCAAGGTGGTGCTGACCGCCTGAGCGGGCGGGGGCCGTCCGGGCCGATTGTGTGTTTCGGCCGCTGACCAGGTAATGTTCTCCACGTCAGCAAGCGCCGCTAGCTCAGTTGGTTAGAGCAGCTGACTCTTAATCAGCGGGTCCGGGGTTCGAGTCCCTGGCGGCGCACAGACAGCCGGAAGGCCCTTCGCGAGAGCGGAGGGCCTTCCGGCGTTTCCGGTTACTCGCCCGCTCGCCTCCGGGGCGGCGCACGGTGGCAGGAAAGGTGGGAAGCAGGTCATTGCTGCCCTCTCGGCCCACTGACAGGCTGGCCCCATGAGAGCGCGCAGCGTGCTCGTCGTCCTCTACGACGGCGTGCAGAGCCTGGACGTCACCGGCCCCGTGGAGGTGTTCGCGGGGGCGGGCGCGGCCGCCGGGCAGCCGGGCGCGTACCGGGTGACCACCGCCTCCCTCGGCGGCGGACCGGTGCGCAGCTGCAGCGGGCTGCGGCTGCTGCCGGACGCCGACCTGGCCGCCGTCGGACCGGTGCACACCCTCGTGGTTCCGGGCGGGGTGGTTCCGGGCGGGGTGGGTCCGGAGGGGCCGGACGGCGCGCTGGTGGCGCGGATCCGGGAGCTGGCCGGTCAGGCCGAGCGGGTGGTGTCGGTGTGCACCGGCGCCTTCCTGCTCGCCGAGGCCGGACTGCTGGCCGGCCGCCGGGCGACCACGCACTGGGCGTACTGCGAGGCACTGGCCCGGCGGTTCCCGGACGTCGAGGTGGATCCGGACCCGATCCACGTCCGGGACGGGCACATCGCCACCTCGGCCGGGGTCACCGCCGGGATCGACCTGGCACTGGCCCTGGTCGAGGAGGACCTCGGCCGGGACGCCGCGCTGCTGATCGCCCGTCACCTGGTGGTCTTCCTGCGCCGGCCGGGCAACCAGGCCCAGTTCAGCACCCAGCTGGCCGCCCAGGTGGCGGCCCGGCAGCCGCTGCGCGAGGTGCAGCGGTGGATCGTCGAACACCCGGAGGCCGACCTCTCGGTCGAGGCGCTGGCCGGCCGTTCGGCGCTGTCGCCACGGCACTTCGCCCGGGCGTTCGCCGCCGAGGTGGGGGTGACCCCGGGCCGGTACGTGGAGGGCGTCCGGCTGGAGGCTGCCCGGCGGCTGCTGGAGGACACCGACGACGGCATCGAGGAGATCGCCCGCTCCTGCGGTTACGGCACCCCGGAGGCGATGCGGCGCGCCTTCGTCCGGACCCTGGCCGCCCCGCCCACGGAATACCGACGCCGCTTCCGACCCAGTCCCGCTGGAGGACACTGATGCGCATCGCCTTCCTGCTCTACGACGACTTCACCGCCCTGGACGCCGTCGGCCCGTACGAGGTGCTGTCCCGCATCCCCGGCGCCGAGGTGGTGTTCACCGCCGCCCGGCCCGGCCCGGTCCGCACCGACATGAGGAGCCTGGCGCTCACCGCGGACGCCGCCCTGGACGAGGTGGACTCCGCCGACGTGCTGCTGGTGCCCGGCGGGCCCGGAACGGAGGCCCAGCTGACCGACCCGGCCGTGGTGGAGTGGGTGCGCGCGATCGACGCCACCACCACCTGGACCACCTCGGTCTGCTCCGGCTCACTGCTGCTGGGCGCCGCCGGACTGCTCCAGGGCCGCCGGGCCACCTCGCACTGGGTCTGCCTGGACCAGCTGCCGCGGTTCGGGGCCGAGCCGACCGGGACCGACCGGATCGTGGTCGACGGCAAGTACGCCACCGCGGCCGGCGTCTCGGCCGGGATCGACCTCGCGCTCACGCTGACCGGACTGATCGCCGGGGACCGGACCGCGGAGGCGATCCAGCTGCTCATCGAGTACGACCCGCAGCCCCCGTACTCGGCGGGCCACGTCGCGACCGCCCCGGCCGGGCTGGCCGACGAGCTGCGGGCGAACCGGCTGCTGCTGCGCTAGCCGCCGCGTCGCGGTGTCGATGCTCCGGCGCGATTCGGGACGCCCCCGGCGGGACCGCCCCGGTTGCCGGGGGTGACACCCGGTCGAAGGATGGAGGGGTGACCCCGCCCGGCTACCTCCGCCACCCCCACCTGTACGGCGACCTGCTCACCTTCACCGCCGAGGACGACGTCTGGATCGCCCCGCTGGACGCCGACGGCGGCGAACCCGGACGGGCCTGGCGGGTCGGCTGCGACCGCACCCGGGTCAGCAACCCCCGCTTCTCCCCCGACGGCACCACCCTCGCCTGGACCAGCTGGCTCAGCCTGACCCCCGAGGTGTGGACCGCCCCGGTCGAGGGCGGCGAGACCCGGCGGCTCAGCTTCTGGGGCAGCCAGGACACCCGGGTGCGCGGCTGGCTGCCGGACGGCGAGGTGCTGGCCGTCACCTCCTTCCACGAGCCCTTCAGCCACTACACCTGGGCGCACGCCCTCCCGCCGGACGGCTCCCCCGGCCACCGGATGCCCTGGGGCCCGGTCGGCGACGCCCAGATGGGCCGCCGACGGACCGTGCTGCTCACCGGCTCCGCCCCGCACGAACCCGCCTCCTGGAAGCGCTACCGGGGCGGCGCGACCGGCCGGCTCTGGGTGGACGGCGAGCTGATCCTGCCCGGGCACACCGGCCACCTCGCCTCCCCGATGACGGTCGGCGAGCCCCCCGACGACCGGATCGCCTTCCTCTCCGACCACGAGGGCATCGGCAACCTCTACTCCTGCCGCCCCGACGGCAGCGACCTGCGCCGGCACACCGACCACGCCTCCTACTACGCCCGCGAGGCCGCCACCGACGGCACCCGGATCGTCTACCAGCACGCCGGCGACCTCTGGCTGCTCGACGGCCTGGACTCCCCCGCCCCGCGCCGGCTGCACGTCCCGCTCGGCGGCGCCCGGGCCGGCCGCCGCCCGTACCAGGTCAGCGCCGCCTCCCAGGTCAAGGACCTCGCCTGCGACCAGACCGGGCGGGCCGGGGTGATCACCGTGCGCGGCAGCCAGTACTGGCTCACCCACAAGGACGGCCCGGCCCGCGCGCTCGCCGACACCCCGGGGGTGCGGACCCGGCTGCCGGTGGTGCTCGGGCACACCGGCGAGGCGGCCTGGATCACCGACGCGCAGGGCGCCGACGCGATCGAGGTGATGCCGCTGCCCGGCCATGAGGGCCCCTCCGGATTCACCAGCGGGGAGAGGCACCGACACCGGGTGCTGGCGGCGGGCCGACTCGGCCGGGTCCTGGAGCTCACCGCCTCCCCCGACGGCGCCCACCTCGCCGCCGCCGCCTCGGACGGGCGGCTGCTGCTGGTCTCGGCCGCCGACGGCGAAGTGCGCGAGCTGGCCGCCTCCGACTACGGGCCGGTCTCCAGCGCCCGGTTCTCCCCCGACTCGCACTGGATCGCCTGGTCCCAGCCGGCTGCCGGGCGCTCGCTGCGCCGGATCCGGCTCACCCGCACCGACGCGCCCGCGCCGGTCGTCGACGTCACCGACGGGCGGTTCGAGGACGAGCATCCGGTGTTCACCCGGGACGGCCGCTACCTGGCCTTCCTCTCCTGGCGCGGCTTCGACCCCGTCCACGACGTGCACACCGGCGACCTCTCCTTCCCGGTCGGCTGCCGCCCGTACCTCGTCCCGCTCGCCGCCGACACGCCCTCCCCGTTCGCCGCGCCCGCCGAGGACGGCGCCCCGCGCGGGGACGGCGGCGGGGACGGCACCGTCCGGGTGGACCCCCAGGACATCGGCGAGCGGCTGCTGCAGTTCCCGGTGATCGCCTCCAAGTACTCGGCCACCGACGCGGTGCGCGGCGGCCTGGTCTGGCTGCGCTGGCCGATCTCCGGCACCCTCGGGCAGACCTTCGCCAGCCCCGAGGACACCTCCGGCCGCCCCTCGCTGGAGCACTACGACCTGGCCCGGGGCAGCCGCAGCACGCTGGTCGACAAGCTGGACGGCTACGCGGTCTCCGGCGACGGCGGGTCGATCGCGGTCTACTCGGCCGGGACGCTGCGGGTGATCCCGGTCGGCGCCCCCTCCGCCGGGACCACCGTCGACCTGCGCCGGATCACCCACACCGTGCACCCGGCCGCCGAGTGGCGCCAGGCGTACCACGAGGCGGCCCGGATCGTCCGGGACCAGTTCTGGGACGAACGGATGTCCGGCCTGGACTGGCCCGCGCTGGTCGCCCAGTACGAACCGCTGCTGGAACGGGTCTGCTCACCCGACGACTTCGCCGACCTGCTGCGCGAACTCCTCGGCGAACTCGGCACCTCCCACGCCTACGTCACCCCCTCCCGGCGCGCCGAAGGCCCCTCGCTCGCCCAGCAGCCGCTCGGCCTGCTCGGCGCCAACGCCCACCGCTCCCCCGACGGCCGCTGGCTGGTCGACCGGGTGCTGCCCGGCGAGTCCTCCGACCCGCGCGCCCGCGCCCCGCTGGCCGCCCAGGGCGTCCGGGACGGCGACGAGCTGCTGGAGGTCGGCGGCCGCCCGGTGGACCCGCTGCGCGGCCCGCTGCCGCAGCTGGCCGGCACCGGCGGCACCACCGTGGAACTCACCCTGCGCAGCGGCCCGGACGGCCCGGTGCGGCGGATCGCAGTCACCCCGCTGACCGACGAACGGGCCATCCGCTACCAGAACTGGGTGGTCAAACGCCGCTCCCTGGTGCGGGAGTTCAGTGACGGACGGTGCGGCTACCTGCACATCCCGGACCTGGGCGGCTCCGGCTGGGCGCAGTTCAACCGGGACCTGCGGCGGGAGCTGGACAAGCCCGCGCTGGTGCTGGACGTCCGCGGCAACGCCGGCGGCAACGTCTCCGAACTGGTGCTGGAGAAGCTCACCCGGCAGGTCCTCGCCTGGGACTTCACCCGGGACCGCCAACCGGTCCGCTGGCCCCGCCACGCCCTGCGCGGCCCGCTGGTGGCACTCGCCGACGAGGCGACCAGCTCGGACGGAGACGTGATCATCGCGGCGATCAAGCTGCTCGGCCTCGGCCCGGTGATCGGCAACCGCACCTGGGGCGGGGTGGTCGGGATGACCGGACGGCACACCCTGGGCGACGGCACCCAGATCTCGGTGCCGAAGAACGCCTCCTGGTTCAACGGCGGGCTCGGCTGGTCGGTGGAGAACCGGGGCGTCGAGCCGGACGTGCACGTGCTGCGCACCCCGCAGGACTGGGCGCGCGGGCGCCACCCGGAGCTGATGACGGCCGTCCAGCTGGCCCTGGAGCTGCTGGAGGACGCCCCGGCCGCGGCGCCCCCACCGGAGTCCACGCCCCGGCCGGACCTGCGGCGGCCGCCGCTGCCGCCGCGGACGGCGTGAGGGGCGGCGTCACCCGGGGCTCATCCCCAGGCGTCACCCGGGGCTCATCCCCAGGGGTCGCCCTCGGCGGTCATGTCGGCGGCAGCGCGCCGGTCGGCCTCCTCCTGGGCGAGCTTCTCCTGCGTCTCCCGGGTGCGCTCGACGTCGTTGCTGAACGCGTCGGCGGCCTCGTCGTGCGCGAGCGCGGCCCGCTGGGCGGCAGCCTGCCCGGTGGCCTCGTGCGCCTTGTGTCGGAACATGTCGAAAATGCCCATGGCTCCTCCTCCGGAGGGAATATCGGAATACCGGGCTGCCCCCACTCTCACACCGGGTCCGCGCGGACGCACCTTGAGCCTTCGGTCCCGGCGGAACGCGCCGAACGGCCGTAGCCGGGGACGTTCAGCGGGCGGAGGGTGGCGGTGTGAGGAACTCGACCGAGGAACTGCACAACGGACCGCGCCGACGGGTCGGTCCGCTGGCCGCGCTGGACGGGCGGCTGCCCGACACCCACGACCTGCTGCTGATGCAGTGCCCCGGCTCGCTGCGCCCGCTGGCGGGCGGCGAGCTGCCGCAGTGGGCGCGGGCGGTGCTGCGCGCGCACCCGTGGGTGACGGTCGGCCGGGCGCCCTCGGTGGTCGGCGCCTCAGCCCGCTGCGGCTGGTGCTGCGCACCCCGCACCCGATCAGCCGGAGGGACGCGCTGCAGCTGCGCCGGGCGCTGAGCAAGCTGCCGGTGCCGGTGCAGGCCGAGCTGGAGACCCGCTACGGCGCGGTGCAGCTGACCGAGTACGCGGCGGGGGTGCGCACCTTCACCCTGCTGACGCCGTACGGACCCCGGGAGGTCCACGACCCGTGGTTCCCCCGGGGACCGTACGTCTGAGCTGTCAGATCAGCCGCTGACGCTGGGCGTGCCCGTCTCCAGGTGGCCGGTGAACCGCTGCGACCAGCTGGTGTCGGCGTCCACCGTGACGGTGAAGTCGTACCAACCGTTGTTGTACGCCACCGCGTTGAAGAAGTCGCTGACGTTGCCGCCGGCCGGCACCTGGTACGTCCAGGGGCCGTCCGTCCGGTAGTTGTTGGACGTGATGGTGAAGGTCATCGGCGCGCTGCCGGAGTTGGCCAGCTTGAAGTAGACCGCCAGCTTGCCGGTGCCCGGCTCGACCGCGTACGAGGCGGTGACGGCGGCGTTCTTGCCCGGCTGGGTGAGGTCGCCGGTGAAGCGGCGCAGGAACCGGTTCGGACCGACCACGGTCAGGTCGTACTTGCCGTTGCCGAAGCCGTTGGTGCCGCAGTTGAAGAAGTCGGTGACCGGGCTGCCGGAACCGACGGTGTACTGCCAGGGACCGCCGCTGCGGTAGGCGTTGGCGTAGGCGGCGAAATGCGCGGCGCGGGCGGCTCCGTCGTTGGACATCTTCAGCCAGACGTGCATGACGCCGCTGGTGTTGGTGTCCCAGTGGTCCAGGTTGGCGTTGGGCTGGTACGGCAGGGCGCGGGCCGGGCGGGTGCCGGGCTCCTGCGCGGGCAGCGCGTTGTCGGCGGGCGAGGGGTTGGGCAGCGGGCCGCAGGTGGACAGGCCGATGGTCTGCGAGGTGTCGGGCAGCGTGGGCATGCCGTACACCGGGTTGGCGAAGTCGAAGATCGAGGTGAGGTCGCCGCAGACCTGGCGGCGCCAGGCGCTGATGTTGGGGCTGGTGGCGGGCTTGCCGATGGCGGCGGTCCACACCTCCAGGAAGCGCAGCACCGAGGTGTGGTCGAAGGTCTCGGAGTTGACCCAGCCGCCGCGGCTCCACGGAGAGACGGCGATCAGCGGGACGCGGAAGCCGAGGCCGATGTTGGTGGAGTTGTAGAACTCCCCTGCGGTGCCCGCGGGCGCCGCCGGCGGCGGGACGTGGTCGAAGAAACCGTCGTTCTCGTCGTAGTTGATCAGCAGAACGGTGGAGTTGAACACGTTGGCGTCCGCGTTCAGGGCGTCCATCACCATGTGGACGAAGTGCGCGCCGTCCTCGGGGGTGGCGTAGGGGTGCTCGGAGGACTGCTGGTCGGCGACGATCCAGGAGACCTGCGGCAGGGTGCCGTTCAGCACGTCGGCCCTGATCGCGGCGGCGATGTCGTCCGGGGTCCGGCCGGTGACCTTGGGCACCGAGCCCATGCCCTTGACGGCGAGCGGGCTGCCTGCCGGGGCGCCGGTGAACTGGCTGAAGTAGGCGAGGGCGTTGTCGCCGAAGTTGTCGCTGGCGTTCTGGTAGACCTTCCAGCTGACGCCGGCGTTCTCCAGCGCCTCGGCGTAGGTCTGCCAGCGCAGGTTGGACTCGGAGCCGCCGTCGTAGGCGGGGCCGCCCGCGGTGCCGGCGGGGTCGATCATCCCGCTCCAGTGGTAGGTGCGGTTGGGGCCGGTCGCGCTCAGCACCGAGCAGTGGTAGGCGTCGCAGATGGTCCAGTTGTCGGCCAGCGCGTAGTGGAACGGGATGTCGGCGCGCTGCAGGTAGCCGAGGGTTCGGACGGTGCCCTTGGCGGACACCCAGGAGTCCATCTTGCCGCCGTTCCAGGCCTTGTGCTGGTCGGACCAGGCGTGCGAGAGGTCACCGTTGCACTGCGCCGTGGTCTCCGGGGAGCCGCTGTTGCCCGAGGGGTTGAAGGCCCACGGGTACTGGCGGGCGAACAGGCCGTTCGGCTGGTTGAAGACGCTGTAGCCGCCGGAGAGCTGGATGGTGGCCTTGTCGGCGAAGCCGCGGACGCCCTTGAGGGTGCCGAAGTAGTGGTCGAAGCTCCGGTTCTCCTGCATCAGGATCACCACGTGCTGCACGTCGGCGATGGTGCCTGTCGTGGTGAGCGCGGTGGTGGAGGCGGTCGCGGCGGCGGCGCTCGGGGCGGCCCCCGCGGCGCCGGTGCCGACCGCCGTGAACCCGGCCGCGGCCGCTCCGGACAGCGTCACGAACTTCCTACGACTCAACTCGGCCATCAGCCCGGTCCGTCCCTTCACTGGCGATGTTGTGTGCACAACTCGCGGCCCATCGATCGCGGAGCAGTCTCCACCGCGGCCGGAGCGGCCCACCAGATGCGTGCGCCAGGTTTGTCGGACTGTTCGTCCGGGTGTCACCGAGCGACGCCGGGCTGAACGCCCGGCTGATCCGTCGAGGAGGAACTGGGCTCGGTCAGCGATCCTTGACCTCGATGCCCAGTGCGTGGGCGAACTGCGGTGCCAGCTCCAGCAGTTGGGCCGAGCTGATGACCGCCCCGCGCAGTCCTTGGTGGCCGTCCGCCAGCCCGAGTCGGGCGGCCCCGCGCAGGTCGGTCTTGCTCAGCGCGGCCCCGCGCAGCCGGACCTCCTCCAGCGTCGAGCCGGGGAAGGACACCCCGGTCAGCTTGGACTCGCCGAAGTCCACGTCGCGCAGCAGACAGTCCTCGAACACCACGTCCCGCAGCACGGCGGCCCGCAGGTTGACCGCCTCCAGCTTGCATCCGCGGAACACCACCCGGCGCAGCGCCGCACCGTACCCGGCGATCCCGGCCAGCACGCCGCCGACGAAGGCGCTGTCCTGCCACTCGGTGTCGCTCAGGTCGCAGGCCACCCAGCGACCGGCCTGCACCCAGACCTCGTTGAACCGGGCCTGGCGCAGCTTGACCCCGCTGAGCGAGACCCCGGTGAAGGCGCACTCCAGGAAGGCCGCCCCGGCGCCCGACTCGTCGGTGCGCTCACCGCCGTCGAAGTGCGTGGTGTCGTACCGAGCGTCGCTGCGCAGCGGCCCGGTGTGCGGGCGCAGCAGCTCAGCGTACGGGAGGTCGGCGAGGCGGTCGGGGACGGAACGGGGCATGGCGGCGGCACCTTGCGATCGGGGGCGAACGGGTCTCGTCCGCATGCTCGCACGCGGCGCCGACAAGGCCCCGGACCGACCGCAGCGGCGTGCGGCCGGTCCGAGGGGTGCTCAGCGGATCAGCCACGCGCCCAGAGCGAGTTGACCCGGCTGCGCTCGGTGCCGTTCGGGTACGGGTTGGTGCAGGACGGACCAGGGCCGCCGCCCGACATCAGCTCGCTGCACGGGCCGGAGTAGTGGTCCGGCAGGCCGAGCACGTGCCCGGTCTCGTGAGCCGTCACCCGGACCGGGTTGTACTGCCGGTTCTGCGCGTAGTCCAGGAAGATGTAGCCGCGCCCGTGCCCGTCGGTGCTGGCGTAGGAGCCCCGGCTGTCGTTGCCTTCGTAGTAACGGAAGTCGGCGGCCGATCCTGACCGCAACTGCACGTTGCTGACTGAACTGTTCCAGATCTGCGCGGCGTTGGCGATCTGGGTGCGGAAGGACGGGGCCGAGCTGGCGTCGTAGGTGACCACGACGGTGGCCAGGCCCGGGTTGGCCGCCTGCTTGGCCTTGGCGGAGGCCATCACGGCCTGGAAGAACGCCTGGTTGTCCGCGGCCTCGGCGGTCGAACCGGCGTACGTCGAGGCGGTGTAGCCCTGTACCGCCGGGGCGGCCGGGGCGGCGGCGGCCGCGGTCGCGGGCAGCACGGCGAGGCCTGCCGCGAGGGCCAGGCCGAGGGTGGCGGACAGCAGTGATCGCTTCACGTGGGGGCTCCGATTCCTGCGGTGCCGTGGCCGGTTGGGGGCCGGCCCTGGGGGACACCTGGTGAACGGGTGATGTCCCCAGAGCTTCGGGCAGCCCGGCAGGCGGGCGGATGATGTCAACCCGCGATAGCCCGGCCCAATACCCCGGCCGCCCCATGGATTTGAGTCGACTTTTCCTCTTCTTGACTTACCCATGCCCCTGGCATTCCGTTCCTCCGACGGCTAGGCTCCGAGGCGGGGAAGTACCCACTGCGGCGGGCCGCCCGTTTCCGGCCGGGCGGCCCGCCGCGCCATGATTCGCTTGGCAGTACGGTCAGTTCGCGGGCGCCACGCCGTTCGCCCAGAGCGCGTCGACCTGGGCGCTCTCGTTGGCGTCGGGGTGCGCGTTGGTGCAGGACGGGCCGGGGCCATGGCCCGACATCAGCTCACTGCACGGGCCGGAGTAGTCGTCGGGCAGGCCGAGCACGTGCCCGGTCTCGTGGGCGACGATCCGGAGCGAGTAGTACTCCTGGGCCTGCTGGTGGTCAATGAAGATGTAGCCGTGCCCGTGCCCGTCGGTGCTGGCGTACGAGCCACTGCCGTCGCCCTCGGTGTACGAGAAGTCGCCGGTGCCGCTGGTCTCCTGGAGCTGGACGTTGTGCACCGAGCTGTTCCAGATCTGCGCGGCGTTGGCGATGTCGCCGGTGAAGGAGGGCGCATCGGTGGTGTCGTAGGTGATGGTGACGGTCTGCAGCCACGGGTCGGCGGCCCGCCTGGCCTCGGCGGAGGCCATCACGGCCTGGAAGAACGCCTGGTTGTTCGCGGTTTCCTCGGCCGAACCGGCGTACGTCGAGGCGGTGTTGCCATGACCCGCCGGCGCGGCGACGGCAGTGGCAGGCAGGGTCGCGAGGCCGGCGGCGAGGGCCAGGCCGAGGGTTGCGGACAGCGCGGATCGCTTCATGCGGGGGCTCCGAGTTCGCGGTACGCCGGCTCGCCGGACCGGTGGGGGCCGGGCCCGACGGCGGCGGCGCACGGTGGGGGCCGCCCCGGCCGGACCGGGGCGGTGCGGTGCCCCGAGCTTCGACCCGCCCGGGCCGGTCGCGGATGATGTCAACCGGCGATAGCCCGGCCGCATGCCGGCGGGGGTCCGCCGTGCGGTCCGTCGACCTGCCCTTGATTTCCTGTCATGTCCTTGGCGAGGCGGCGCGACGACGTCTATGCTCCCGTCGTGGAGCTCGACGTGAGACACCTCCGGGTGCTGTGCGCGATCGCCGACACCGGCAGCCTCCGCAAGGCCGCGCTCCAACTCGGCATGACCCAGCCCTCCCTCACCACCCAGCTGCACCGCATCGAACGGGCCATCGGCGGAACCCTGTTCACCCGCGAGCAGACCGGCAGCCGGCCCACCGCGCTCGGCCACTCGGTGCTGTCCCGGGCCCGGCCGGTGATCAGCGAGATGGCCGCGCTGGTGGCCACCGCCCGGCAGGAGGCCCGGGACGCCGCCGGGCCCGGCCGACAGCGGCGACTGCGCATCGGCAGCGTCGGCAGCCGGGCGGTCGCGGCCTGGCTGCGCCGGGTGCACGAGCGGCTGCCGGAGACCGACACCACCATCCACGTCGACATCTCCGCCAGCGCGCTGCTGCGGATGGTCGCCGCCGACCAGCTGGACGTGGCCTTCGTCCACGAGAGCGAGGGCTTCCCGCTGCGGGTTCCACCGGACGCCGAGCACCGGGTGCTAATGGCCCGGGAGCCGCAGTTCGTCGCCCTCGCCGCCGGCCACCCGGCCGCCGCCCGTCCGGTCGTCCACCTGGCCGACCTCGCCGAGGACACCTGGATGGTGGACCCGACCGCCGACCACGAGTACGCGGCGATGCGCCGGGTGTTCAGCGAGGCCGGGCTCAACCCGCGGGTGGTGCAGGTGCGGGACAACGCCACCGCCGCCGAGCTGGTCGCCTCCGGCGAGGGGGTCCGCCCCTGCCAGCCGACCTCGCTGCCCGGGCCCGGCACCGTGGTCCGCCCGGTGCACGGGGACCCGCTGGCCGTCCGGCTGCTGTTCACCTGGCGCCCGCGCGCGCTCAGCCCGCCCGCCCTGGACGCGCTGTACGGCGAACTGCGCGCCGCCTACCTGGATCTGGCCAAGGTCAACCCGGCCTACCTGTCCTGGTTGGCGCGACACGAACCGGTGCTGTTGGGGCGCCTCTAGAGCCCCGCCGAGGCCCGGCTCTCCCGGCTGTGGATCAGCACGCCCACCGCGACCATCAGCACGCAGACCAGGCCCGCCGCCAGCACCCCGGAGTCGCCGAACGCGGTGCAGGCCAGCACCAGCACCGCCCCGGCCGGCGCCACCGTCTGCGCGACCAGACCGCGCTTGGTGTGCCGGGAGTGCAGGTACCAGACCGTGACCAGGTAGACCGCGGTGGGCACGGTGACCGTCGCGGTGGCGGCCGTGTCGGAGATCTCCGCCTTGTGCACGGCCGATTCCACCGCCACCTCCAGCCCGGTGCCGATCGCCGCCGCCGAGCCGAACACCAGGTAGTGCCCGTATCCCCAGGCGAAGGCCTGCCGGTTGGAGCGCAGGTGCTCGTGGACGGGCCGGGCGAAGTAGATCCACCAGGCGGCGAAGCAGATCAGCAGGCCGCCGACCGCCACCGGCACCAGCCGGCTCAGCTCCTCGTGCTCGTCCACCGCCGACTGCACCGCCACCGTCGCCGCGGCCACCGTCTCGCCGAGCACGATCAGGGTGAACAGCCCGTACCGCTCGGCGATGTGGTGCGGGTGCCAGGCCGTCTGCATCCGCAGCTCGGCGACCACCGGCACGGCCAGCTCGCACAGCACGCCGAGCGGGATGACCACCGGTCGGACGGCGTCCGGCAGCAACAGCACCACCACCCAGCCGACCTGGCAGAGCGCGATCCCCAGCGCGTACCGCTGCGCGACCCGCCGCGCCAGGCCCTGCTCGCTGCCGGCCGCCCGCAGCCACTGGGTGACCATCGCCAGCCGCATCACCACGTACCCGGCGATCGCCAGCGTCAGGTCCTGGGTGGCGAACAGCCGCGGCACCCCGGCGGCCAGGATCAGCACCCCGGCGATCTGCACCAGCGTGGTGATCCGGTACGGCACGTCGTCGCAGTCGTACGCGGAGGCGAACCAGGTGAAGTTCATCCAGGCCCACCAGATGGCGAAGAAAGCGATCGCGTAGCCGCGAAGGCCCTCGCCGTAGTGCCCGGCCGCCAGGCAGTGGGCGAGCTCGCGCCCGGCCTGGCCGACCGCGACCACGAAGCAGAGGTCGAAGAAGAGTTCCAACGGGGTGGCGACCCGGTGCGGCTCGTCGCGGTCGCGCGGGACCATCCGGCGCACCGGCGGCGGGTCGACGTGGTGCGGGCGGGGTGCCGCGGCGGCGGGATCACTGGCCATCGGTGCTGCTCCGGGGATCGGTACAGGGACGGGAGCGGACCGGGAGGGCCCGTCGTCCCCGCGCATCCTGGCAGCGGCCCGGGTCCGGCGCACGCACCGGCGCGGTGCGCACGCCGGTATGCGCGCCGGTATGCGCGCCGGGTCGTACATCGGTACGTGCGCCGTACGGCAACCCCGTTCGAACCCGGGCGCGATGCCCTCATATGCCCCTTTTCTCCTTGCCGTCAGCCGTAGTTGACGCTTCGGTGCGCGAACCGGGTGACAGCGCGACGGGTTTCCGGGCGCGCCCCGCGCGCTGTACCGCGACCGGCCCCGGCGCCCGGCTAGATTCGTCCCCGGTTGGAAGCGAGCGCGGGCCTTGCGGGGCCCCACGACACGGGCGGCCTGCGGGCAACGCGGAAGGTCAAGGCCGGTGGCAGGACAGCGGGGGCGGCAGCGCCGACCTACCCGTGTCCGCACCACCGGCCTCGTGATCACCGCGCTGCTCGCCAGCGCCTGCCGTGCGGTCGCCCTCGCCGCCTCGGCGGCCCCGGCTACTTCTCCCAGCCGACCTTGCTGTAGTCCTCACTGCCGAGGCCGAAGGCGCCGTAGTTGGCGAGTCCCTTGCGCACCGCCGCCACGACCGGCCGCTGGTAGAGCTCGACGGTGTGGCCGAGCTCCCAGATCTTCGCGTCCGCCTGGTTGTAGAGCTTCGCGGCCTCCACCGGGTCGACCGTTCCGGCCGCCTTCTTCAGCAGGTCGTCGATCTCCTGGCTGCCCAGGCGCGACGGGTTCTGGAAGGAGTTGTCGCCCACCGGCAGGCGGAAGTTGGCCAGGCTCTTGGAGTTCGGGAAGGAGTCGGTGTTGCGCCAGCTCGCGAGGTCGAACTTGCCCGGGGTCACGTACTTGGCGAAGAAGTCGTTGGCGGGCACCTTGTCCAGGTCGACCTTGACCCCGGCCGCCTGCCACATCGCCGCCGCCGCGGTGGCGAGGTCGAGCTGCGCCTGCGGGGTGCCGTCGCTGAGCACCCAGTGGAGCTCCAGCGACTGGCCGTCCTTGGTACGCGGCCCGCTGCCGGACTCCCGCCAACCCGCCTCGTCCAGCAGCTTCTTGGCGGCGGCGAGGTCGAACTTGGCCCAGTCCCCCGAGTTGTCCTGGTAGCCGGCCTGGTTGGGCATGATGATGTGGTTGCCGAGCGGCTTGAACTCCACCGGCACCCCGTTGTTGGCGATCTTGATCAGCGCCGAGCGGTCGAGCGCCTTGCCGAGCGCCTGGCGGACCTTCTGATCCGCCAGCGCGCCGTTGCCGCCGAAGGAGATGTGCACCTCGTCCCACGGGCTGGCGGCCCGGATCACGGTGTCCTTGGCGTTCTTGAGCTGCCCGTACGCGGTGGCGGTGCCGGCCGAGGCGAGGTCGATCTCGTTGTTGAGGTAGGCCTGGATGCTCGCCGACTTGTCCATCACCCGGAAGGTGATCTTGTCGAGTTTGGCCTTGGTCCCCCACCAGGCGGGGTCCGGCACCAGGCTGAGGGTCTGGGCGGTCTTGTCCGCCACGCCGACCTTGAACGGGCCGGCGGTGATCGGGATCTTCTCCAGCCAGCCCTTGTTGAAGTCGTCCGGCGTGGATATGCCCGCCGCCGGGATCAGCGGGCGGAACAGGTTCTGCCAGTCCGCGTACGGCTGCGCGAAGGTGACCTTCACCTCGGTCGGGTCGGCGCCCTGCTCGACCGCGGAGATCAGCTCGTAGCCGGAGGGGTCGTTGATGTTGTACGCCGGGTCCTTGCCGTTGCTGGTCTGCCAGTCCGCCTTGAAGTCCAGGTAGCTGAGCGGCTTGCCGTCCGACCACTTGGCCTTGGGGTTCAGCTTGTACGTGATCACCTGCGGAGAGGTCGAGGTGACCTTGGCCTCCACCAGGTAGTCCGGGTTCGGCTGGAAGGTGCCGGAGGCGTCGGTGCCGAACAGCGACGGCTCCACGGCTCGGATCAGGTCCACCGTGTCGGTGTAGGTGCCGCCGTCCACCTGGAGCGGATTCCACTGGGTGATCCACTGGTCCAGCGCGAAGCGCACCTCGCCGCCGTCCTTGACCTGGTCCAGCGGCTTGGCGTTGATGTCCTGGGAGTCCTGTCTCGGCGGCTCGCTCTTGGCCACGTTGTCGGCCGAGCCGCTCCCGCCCGAGGTGCACGCGGTGACGGCGAGCGCGACGGCGACGGCGAGAACGGCCGCCCGGCCGAGGCGGCGGGTCGGGGTGGAAGCGTCCATGAGGGTCCCCCTGGGATTCGTGGCAGGAGTCGGTTCGTGGCAGGAGTAGGGCCGCACGAGGCATGACCGGGCTTGAGCGTGGGCACTCAATCCGGCATCGAGCCAGAGGAACGTAACAGCGGATCAGATCCGCCACCAGGGGGAGGAGCGCACACCTGATCCAAAAGTCACGGGGGGCAATCCCGCCGCAACACCCCCGCCGTCCCCGGGTGCTTCACTCTGACCTGCGCTTTCTCCAACTTCCCTGCCGAACCCGCCACCTGACGCCCTGACCGGGCCCGACCGAAGGCCACCACCCGATGCCCACCAGACGCGTCGGCCCCGCCCCCACCCCGGGCGGCCGTTGATGCTCCGCTACCTGGCGAAGCGGCTGAGCTACTACGCCGCGCTGCTGCTCGCCGCCGTCTTCCTGGCGTACGCGATCTCCGCGAGCGCCCTGCAGCCGCGCACCTACTTCGACGCCAAAGTCCCCCGCCCGTCCGCCGAGTCGGTCGAGCGCCAGCTCACCGCGCTCAACCTGAACGACCACACCCCGGTGGTCGAGCGCTTCGGGCATTGGGCCGACGGCCTGCTCCACGGCGACCTCGGCCGCACCATCCACGACACCCCGGTCAACGACGACTTCGGCCGCCGGGTCTGGGTCTCGCTGCGGCTGCTGCTGCTCGGCAGTCTGCTCGGCGCCGTCCTCGGCGTCGCCGCCGGGGCCTGGAGCGCCGTGCGCCAGTACCGGATCTCCGACCGGCTGCTCACCGTGCTGTCCTTCGTGCTGCTCTCCACCCCGGTCTTCCTGGTCGCGCTGTTCCTCAAGAACGGCGCGATCGCCGCCAAGGACGCGGCCGGCCACGAGGTCATCCCGTTCACCGGCTACGAGACCCCCGGGCTGGCCGGCGGCCTCGGCGCCCACCTCGCCGACTGGGCGCTGCACCTGCTGCTGCCCACCGTCTCGCTCGCCCTCGGCGGCCTGGCCACCTACAGCCGCTACCAGCGCGGCACCATGCTCGACGTGCTCGGCTCCGACTACCTGCGCACCGCCGAGGCCAAGGGCCTCACCCGTCGCCGGGCCCTGCTCAAGCACGGGCTGCGCACCGCCGTGATCCCGATGTCGACCATGTTCGCCTACAGCTTCCTGGGCATCTTCACCGGCGCGATCTTCACCGAGACCATCTTCGGCTGGCACGGCATGGGCGAATGGCTGATCCAGTCGATCAACGAACAGGACGTCAACTCGGTGGTGGCGATCAACCTGTTCACCGCCGTCGTCGTGCTCGCCTCCGGCTTCCTGGCCGACACCCTGCACGCCGCCCTCGACCCGCGCGTGCGGTCCTGACCGGAGGTGATCCTCAAGATGACCGTCGTCACTGCCGAGTCGGCCGACCCCGGTTCCCCGGCCGGGCCTTCCGGCTCCTCGGGCGATGCCGGGCGCCCCCCGGCCACCGGGCGGGGTCGGCTCGTCCTCACCCGGCTGCTCGCCGCCCGCGGCGCCGTGGTCGGAGCCGTCCTGATCCTGCTGCTGTTCGTGCTCGCCTTCGGCGGACCGTTCCTGACGCCCTGGGACTACGCCACCCCCGACTTCACCGCACTGCACCAACCCCCCTCCGGCCAACACTGGTTCGGCACCAACGGGGTGGGCCAGGACGTGTTCGCGCAGACCGTCCGCGGACTGCAGAAGTCGCTGATCATCGGGCTGCTGGTGGCCCTCTTCTCCACCGTGCTGGCCTCGCTGGTCGGCGCCTGCGCCGGCTACTTCGGCGGCTGGACCGACCGGGTGCTGATGTTCCTGGTGGACCTGCTGCTGGTCTTCCCCAGCTTCCTGATCATCACCATCGTCTCGCCCCGGCTGCGCGGCAGCGGCTGGATCGCCTTCGTGCTGCTGCTCGCCCTGTTCAACTGGATGATCACCGCCCGGGTGGTCCGCTCGATGACCCTCTCCCTGCGCGAGCGCGAATTCGTGCGCGCCGCGCGGTTCATGGGCGTCCGGCCGCTGCGGATCATCAGCCGGCACATCCTGCCGAACGTCGCCTCCTTCCTCATCATCGACGCCACCATCGCGGTCGGCGGCGCGGTGATGAGCGAGACCGCGCTCTCCTACTTCGGCTTCGGCGTCCGCCCGCCGGACGTCTCGCTCGGCACCCTGCTCGCCGCCGGGACCACCGAGGCCCCGGTGTTCCCCTGGATGTTCTACTTCGCGGCCGGACTGCTGGTGCTGTTCGTGCTCGCCGTCAACCTGGTCGGGGACGGGCTGCGCGACGCCCTCGACCCCACCGCCGGGACGGCCGGCCAGAGGTCCGGTCGGTCAGGTCGTTTCGGCCGTTCCGGCCGCTCGGGCCGTTCGGGCCGTTCGGGCCGTTCACGTCGTTTCGGAAGTTCCAGCCGTTCGGGTCGTTCACAGAGGAAGAGCTCGTGACCACTGTTGTCGAGACCCCGCTGCTCGCCGTCCGGGACCTGCGGGTGGACTTCACCGGGCCGCGCGGCCCGGTGCCCGCCGTCCGCGGGGTAGACCTCACCCTGCGTCGCGGCGAGACGCTCGGCATCGTCGGCGAGTCCGGTTCCGGAAAGTCCGTCACCGCGCTGTCCGTGCTGGGTCTGCTGCCGGGCACGGCCCGGGTCGGCGGCTCGGTGCGGCTGGACGGCCGGGAACTGGTCGGGCTGCCCGGGCGGGAGCTCGCCGCGATCCGCGGCCGGCGGGTCGCCATGGTGTTCCAGGACCCGCTGTCCGCCTTCACCCCGGTCTACCGGATCGGCGACCAGATCGCCGAGGCGGTCCGCGTCCACCAGAAGGTCGACAAGGCCACCGCCCGCCGCCGGGCCGCCGAACTCCTCGACCTGGTCGGCATCCCGGCGCCCGACCGGGCCCTGGACAGCTTCCCGCACGAGTTCTCCGGCGGCATGCGCCAGCGCGCGATGATCGCCATGGCCGTCGCCAACCAGCCCGACATCCTGCTCGCCGACGAGCCCACCACCGCGCTGGACGTCACCATCCAGGCCCAGGTGCTGGACGTGCTGCGCACCGCGCAGCGGGAGACCGGCGCGGCGCTGGTCCTGGTCAGCCACGACCTCGGGGTGATCGCCGGGACGGCCGACCGGGTCGCGGTGATGTACGCGGGCCGGGTGGTCGAAACCGCGACGGTGGACGAGCTGTTCGCGGCGCCGCGCCACCCGTACACGCTCGGCCTGATCGGCGCGCTGCCCCGACTGGACGGGCCCGGCGGCCCGCTGGTGCCGATCCCGGGCGCCCCCGCACCGATGGCCGAACTTCCGCCGGGCTGCCCGTTCGCCGCGCGCTGCCCGCTGGCGGAGGAGCGCTGCTCGGCGGCGGAGCCCGTCCTGGAGGGCGCCGAGGGGCACCTGGCCGCGTGCGTGCGGTCGGCGGAGCTGGCCGAGCGGCGGCCCGCGCCGAGCGAGGTGTACCCGGTGCCGGAGCTGCCGGCCGCGACCACGGCCGGGGACCGCTCCTCGCGGGCGCCGGTGCTGTCGGTGAGCGGGCTCGGCAAAACGTTTCCGCTCCTCAAGGGCACGGTGTTCAAGCGCAAGGTCGGCGAGGTCTACGCGGTGGACGGGGTCGACCTGGACCTGCGGGAGGGCGAGACCCTCGGCCTGGTCGGGGAGTCCGGCTCCGGCAAGTCCACCACCCTGTTCGAACTGCTGAAGCTGGGCGCCCCGGACACCGGCCGGATCGAACTGCTCGGCCGCGACACCGCCCGGCTCACCCGGGCCGAGGCCCACCGGCTCCGGGCCGAGCTGCAGATCGTCTTCCAGGACCCGATGGCCAGCCTCGACCCCCGGATGCCGATCGGCGACATCGTCGCCGAACCGCTGCGCGCCCAGCATGCCCCGCGCGCGGAGATCGCCCGCCGGGTGCCCGAACTGCTGCGCCAGGTCGGCCTCGCCCCGGACCACGCCGTGCGCTACCCGCACGAGTTCTCCGGCGGGCAGCGCCAGCGTGTCTCGATCGCCCGGGCGCTCGCCGTCCGGCCGAAGCTGCTGGTGCTCGACGAACCGGTCTCCGCCCTGGACGTCTCCATCCAGGCCGGGGTGCTCAACCTGCTGCAGGCGCTCAAGGCCGAGCTCGGGCTCTCCTACCTGTTCGTGTCGCACGACCTCTCGGTGATCCGGCACCTCGCCGACCGGGTCAGCGTGATGTACCTCGGACGGACGGTCGAGCAGGGCGAGGTCTCCGCCGTCTTCGACCGCCCCCGCCACCCGTACACCCGGGCGCTGCTCTCCGCCGTCCCGCTGCCCGACCCCGCCGCCGAGCGCGCCCGCGACCGCATCCTGCTCGCCGGGGACCCGCCCTCCCCCACCGAGCGCCGCACCGGCTGCCCCTTCCGCACCCGCTGCCCGCTCCACGCCCGGCTCCCGGAGACGGCCCGGGCCCGGTGCGAACGGGAACGGCCCTCGCTCGACGCCGACCGGGCGGAGGCGGACCACCAGGCGGCCTGCCACTATCCGGAGGAACCCATGAGCTGATCACCGAATCCGACCACCAAGCCGATCACCCTCCGTCACCGCTCGAACGCGATTCGGCGGATCGGGTCGGCGGCGTGTACTGTCTTCCACGTCAGCAAGCGCCGCTAGCTCAGTTGGTTAGAGCAGCTGACTCTTAATCAGCGGGTCCGGGGTTCGAGTCCCTGGCGGCGCACATGGCAAGGTCTCGGGCCGTCCACTCCGGTGGGCGGCCTGAGGCGTTTCCGGGCTGGGTAGAGCTGGACTCCGTGACCCCTTTCGAAGCCCGCCCCCTCCCCGAGGAACTCCTGCTGCTCTGCGCCGACCCGGCGCGCGGCCGGTTCCGCAACCCATCCGCCTACCTCAACCAGGTGATCGCCGGCGCCGTCCTCGCCGAACTGCTGGTGACCGGCGCCATCACGGTCGAGAAGCAGCACATCACCGGCTACCAGCCCTTCGGCGCGCGGGACGAGGTCGCGGCCGGGATCCTGGCCCGCTTGGAGGCGAAGGGCAAGAGCCGGTTCCGGCCCTGGATCTCCCACGCGGTCCGCTGGGTGCCGGAGCGGCCCGGCTACCGGTTCTACCTCGACCGGCTGGTGACGCAGGGCTTCTACGCCGTCGAGGAGACGCGGTTCCTAGGCCTGCCGAGGCGGCGCTACCTCACGACCCGACCCGACGTCGCCCAGCAGATCCGCGCACGCGTGGCGGCCACCCTGCTGGCGCCCGACGGCGGGGTGGGTCGGCCGACGGCGGAGCGGGACCGGCAGCTGGCCGGCCTGATCGACGTGGCCGGGCTGGAACGCCGCCTCTACCCCGGCCGGGACGGCGCGCCGATCAGACGCGTCGCCGGGCGGCTGGCCTGGGACCTGCCCATCCCCCGGGCGGTGCGGGGGGTCATCCGGGAGATGACCAGCGACTGAACGCGCCGGCCGCCGACGGCGGCCTCAGTGGGTGTCCAGCACGGCGAAGGCCACCGCGTCCGGGCGGTCGAACATCACCAGGTGCCCGGCCGGGGCGGTCGTGCGGTAGTCGGCGCCGAGCAGGGCCGCGAGTTCCCGCTGCTCGGCGAGCCAGTTCGCGGTGCGGCGGTTGCGGCAGCCGTCGTCCGAGGCCAGCACGGTGATCGGAAGGTCCTCCGGCAGCGGCCGGGTGCGCCGCAGTTCGTCCAGCTCGGCGGCCATGTCGAGGTAGCGCCCGTGCTCCCGGAGCAGGGCGCGCAGGGCCCGGCCGGTGCGGTAGCAGTGCCGGGCCAGCGGCGCCGGGGCGAGGTCCTCGTGGCGGACGGTGGACCGCCGGGCCATCACCCGGCGGGCGGTCGGGCCGAACAGGTACGGCACCGCCAGCGTCCTTGCGGCGCCCGCCACCGCCCGGGCCGCCAGGTCGCGCGCGACGGGTGCCGGGTAGGGGCGGGCCGCCGGTTCGACGCTGCCGTCGACCAGCACCAGCCCGGCGGCCCGCTCGGGGTGCAGCCGGGCGAAGGCCTCCACGTGGAAGCCCGCGAGCGAGTGGCCGACCAGGGTGCAGGGGCCGCCCAGCCCGAGGCCGTCCAGCACCGCCAGGATCCGCCCGGCCTCGCCGGCCGCCGTCGGGGCGGGCCGCCCGGTGGCGGGCTCGGCGGCGCTCAGCCCGTAGCCGGGCCGGTCGAAGCGGACCACGGTGCGGTAAGGGGTGAGGAACGGGACGACGAGGTCCCAGTCGAACCAGCTGCTGCCGAGGCCGCCGGTGAGCAGGCAGACCGGGCCGTCACCCTCGGTGCGGACGTGTAGCGCAACGCCGTCGACGCGCAGGAAGCGAGCCTGCGGGTCGGAGGCGGTCGGGCCGGTGCGCACGGTTCCACCCTAACCAGCGGCGAACTCCGTCCCAACCAGGAGGAAACGGACGCCCGGAGCACCGGGCGGAGCGGGGGTGGTTCGGGGCACCCCTCGGGACCGTGTATTGTTTTCCGGGTCAGCAAGCGCCGCTAGCTCAGTTGGTTAGAGCAGCTGACTCTTAATCAGCGGGTCCGGGGTTCGAGTCCCTGGCGGCGCACAGACATTGGGGAGCCTCTCGCAGCAGCGAGGGGCTCCCCGATTTTTTGGCCCTCGACGTCCGTTTTGCGTGTGATGTCGGTCTCGATTGCCGTTCCGGCGGAGCCATTCGGCCCGCGCGGCTCGTCCTGGGCAGTAAACCGGAATCGGGACAAAGGTCCCCAACCTCCGATGTCCCCGTCTGTGCAGGCTGGCCTGGTCCGCCCGCAGGAAAGGCCGCGCTTTGTCCTCGAACGCCCAGGGCGGCGGCCGCACGCCGTCGATCAGTCTCCGGCCGGTCAAGCGGTTCAAGCGCTCCACCGGTCCGACCGGCGGAGCGGCAGGCGGCAGGAAGCCGCGTAGGCCCAAGCGCACCGGCTGGCGCCGACTCCTACCCACCTGGCGGCTGACCCTGCTCGGTCTCGCCGCCGCCCTGCTGCTCGGCGTCGGCCTGTTCGCGCTGGGCGTCGCGCTGGTGAAGGTCCCGGACGCGCACGCCGCCGCGACCGCGCAGAGCAACACCTGGCTCTACTCGGACGGCTCGGTGATCACCCGCACCGGCCAGACCAACCGGCAGAACGTCGGCCTGGACAAGGTCTCCCCCGCCGCCCAGCACGCCGCGCTGGCCGCCGAGGACCGCAACTTCTACAACGAGGGCGCGGTCAACGTGCAGGGCCTGGTCCGGGCCGCCCTCAACACCGCCAGCGGCGAGGGCACCCAGGGCGGCTCCACCATCACCCAGCAGTACGTGAAGAACACGTACCTGAGCCAGCAGCAGTCGATCACCCGCAAGGTGAAGGAACTCTTCATAGCGATCAAGGTGGACGCCACCGAGAGCAAGGACGAGATCCTCTCCGGTTACCTGAACACCTCCTACTACGGCCGCGGCGCGTACGGCATCCAGGCCGCCGCCCAGGCGTACTTCGGCATCGACGCCTCCGCGCTCAACCCGGCCCAGGGCGCCTACCTGGCCACCCTGCTGAACGCCCCGAGCGCCTACGACGTGGCCACCGCGACCCCGGCGGGCAAGCAGAACGCCGTCAACCGCTGGAACTACGTGATGGACGGCATGGTCAAGGAGGGCTGGCTCTCCGCCGACGAGCGGGCCAAGACCACCTTCCCCGACGTCAAGGACCCGCAGCCCAACCCGGGCCTGTCCGGCCAGTCCGGCTACCTGGTGGACGCGGCCACCCAGTACCTCACCTCGAACGGGGTCATCAGCGAGACCGAGCTGGCCAAGGGCGGCTACACGATCAAGCTGAGCATCGACCCGGCCCGCCAGCAGGCCCTGCAGGACTCCGTCCAGGCACAGCTGCACGACACCCTGAACCCGGACAAGCGGAAGAAGGACGCGGCCGCCCAGGCCGGTGCCGTCTCCGTGGACCCGAAGACCGGCGCGGTCGTCGCCCTGTACGGCGGCGTCGACTACGTGAAGCACTACGTGGACAACGCGACCCGGCGCGACTACCAGGCCGGTTCGACCTTCAAGGCGATCGCCCTGGCCGCCGCCTTCGAGAACAACGCCAAGACCCAGGACGGCCGGACCATCACCCCGTACACCGTCTACGACGGCACCAGCGGCCGCAAGGTCCGCGGCGGCAAGGGCACCCCGTACGCGCCGCCGAACGAGGGCGACAAGAGCTACGGCCAGATCAGCCTGCAGCAGGCCACCGACTGGTCGGTCAACTCGGCCTTCGCCCAGCTCGCGCAGGACACCGGACTGCAGAAGGTCAAGGACACCGGCGTCGCGCTGGGCCTGCCCGGCAACACCCCGGGGCTGGACCCGGTCCCGTCCATCCCGCTGGGCGCGGCCACCCCGAGCGTGCTCGACATGGCCGGCGTGTACGCCACGCTGGACAACGGCGGCAAGCAGATCACCCCGTGGCTGGTGCAGTCGGTGGACCGCGGCGGCGAGGCCGTGGCGCTGCCCGCGCACAAGACCACCCAGGCGATCAGCGCGGACACCGCCGACAAGGTCACCTCGATGCTCCAGGGCGTGGTGAGCGACCCGGGCGGCACCGGCTGGCGAGCGAAGGCGCTGGGCCGTCCGGCGGCGGGCAAGACCGGTACCACCGATGACCAGAAGTCCGTCTGGTTCGTCGGCTACACCCCCGAGCTGGTCACCTCGGTGGCGCTGTTCGGCCAGGACCCGGGCACCGGCGCCCAGGTCAGCCTGAGCGGCGTCGGCGGGATCGACGGCGCGGCGGGCGGGCAGTACCCGGCGCAGATCTGGACCAGCTACATGAAGGCCGCGCTCAAGGGCCAGCCGGTGAGCGACTTCGCGACCCCGGCGAACGGCGACGACTCCGCGGGCGCGACCGATCTGCCGACCGCCCCGAGCACGCCGACCACCACCCCGTCAACCGGCGCCGCCACCCCGGGCACCGGCACGGGCACGGGCACGGGCTCCGCCGGGGCGACCACCGGGCCGACCGCTCCCCCGACCAGCCAGCCGACCACCCAGCCCACCTCGCGGCCCACCGGTCGGCCGACCCCCCAGCCGACGCCGACCACCGGTCCGACCACGGGGCCGACCACCGGTCCGACCCCCCAGCCGACCGGCGGGACGGGCGCGCTCTCGGGAGCGGGAGCGGGCGGCTGACGTTCGGGGTCCTCGGACTCCGGGGACCCCGGGTGGGTGAGTGCGCCGTTGCGGACAGTGGGCAGCAGGACCGAATGACGAAATGGCGCCTTACCGAAGCGCCGGTCCGACTGTCACAATGCGTCGGTGCAAAGCTCAACGGCCTCGCCCACCCACCCTTCGGGCAGAACCCTCGGCCTCAGCCTCGCGCTGGTCTCCGCGTTCGCCTTCGGCGGCTCCGGCACCGCCGCCAAGCCGCTGATCGAGGCCGGGCTCTCACCACTGCACGTGGTGTGGCTCCGGGTCACCGGCGCCGCCGTGGCCCTGCTGCCGATCGCCTACCGGCACCGGGACGCCGTCCTGCGCCGCCCCGGCCTGCTGCTCGGCTTCGGCCTGCTCGCCGTGGCCGGCGTCCAGGCCTGCTACTTCGCGGCGATCTCCCGCATCCCGGTCGGCGTCGCGCTGCTCATCGAGTACCTCGGGCCGCCGCTGCTCATCGGCTACGTCAAGTTCGTGCAGCGCAAGCCGATCACCCGGGGCGCGGCCATCGGCGCCGGCGTCGCCGTGGCCGGACTGGCCTGCGTGGTCGAGGTCTGGAACGGCCTGAGCTTCGACGCCCTGGGCGTGCTGTTCGCCCTCGGCGCGGCCTGCTGCCAGGTCGGCTACTTCGTGCTCGCCGACGCCGGCCGCCGGGGCGAGCGCCCGGTCGACCCGATGGCCGTCAGCGCGTACGGACTGCTCATCGGCGCCGTCCTGCTCACCGTCCTCACCCGGCCCTGGCAGGCCGACTGGAGCCCGCTCGGCCGATCCGTGGTGATGAACGGGCACACCCTGCCCGCGCTGATCCCGGCCGCCTGGATGGTGCTGGTCGCGACCGTGCTCGCCTACCTGACCGGCGTGATCTCCGTCGGGTACCTCTCGCCGCCGATCGCCGGGGTGGTGGCCAACCTGGAGGCCGTGGTCGCCACCGTGCTGGCCTGGGTCCTGCTCGGCGAGCACCTGGGGCTGCCGCAGGTCGCGGGCGGTCTGCTGGTCCTGGCGGGCGCCTTCGCCGCGCAGATCAGCAAGCCGGCGGGGGCGGCGGGCCGGAGTGACGGTGCGAGCGAGGTGGTCGCCGGTGCCACCGCCTCGGGTCCGGCTGCTTCCGGCGCTGCTCCGTCGGGTGCCGCTGCGTCCGGTTCCACTGCCTCCCGGGCCCTCGGAACCGCTCAGGAGGGCCGGGAGCGGGTGGCCGCCGCCGATCGCGGGGTCAGCGGCCGGTCCAACCGAACCAGTCGAAGTGATTGAGCGGCCACACGACGGCCGACACCGGACCGACCACGTTGTCCACCGGCACGGCGCCGCCGCCCGGGCCCTGCCGGTGGTAGCGGGAGTCCGCCGAGTCGCTGCGGTGGTCGCCCTCGACCCAGATGTAGCCCGCGGGCACCTTCACCGGGCCGAAGTCCAGGCCCGCACAGGAGTCGTCACCCGGGTGCAGGTACGGCTCGTCGACCTTCTTCCCGTCGACGGTCAGCGTGGTGCCCGTGCACTGCACGGTCTCGCCGCCGGTCGCTATGACCCGCTTGACCAGGTAGTTGTCGTCCTTCGGAGGCACCAGTCCGACGAAACTGAGCACCGAGCTCACGGCGTCGGTGAACGGGTTCGAGTCGACGGGCTGCGGCGGCAGCCAGTTCCCCGGGTCCTTGAACACCACCGGCTGCCCCGGCTCCGGCTTCCAGCCGGTGAGCGGCGCGAGCTTGTTCACGCCGACCCGGTCGTCGACCCGCAGGGTGTTCTCCATCGAGCCGGACGGGATGGTGAAGACCTGGAACAGACAGGTCTTGATCAGCAGCGCGACCACCAGCCCGACGACCACCATCGCCGGCAGCTCGATCCACCACGGCCGGGGGCGACGCGCCGAGCGGCGGGCCGAGCCACGCGCTTTGCGACCGCGCGAACCGCCGGCCCGGCGACGGGCCTCGGCGCGGCCGCCGGGGGCGTCGGGTACGCCCGGGGCATCGGAGGCGCCGGCTGCGCCGCTGGTGTGCCGGGTGTCCTCGACGTCCCGCACGCCGGGATCGCTGGGGGCTCCGCTGGGCGTTTCGGGCAGGTTCACCGCCATCGTCGCTGCTCCACCTCTCCGGCTGGGGAAACCTGCACGCTACGCCAACCGGGGAGCCTCACGAAATCCGGCATTTAGCCGCCCCCGACATCACCGGACGGGGAGCGCCCGCTCGGGCGGCGTCCAGGGGGGCGCCTTCAGGGCGCCTTCAGGCGCGGGCGATGGCCTCGTGGTGGCGGATGACCTCGGCGATGATGAAGTTGAGGAACTTCTCCGCGAAGACCGGGTCGAGCTTGGCCCCGGCGGCCAGCTCCCGCAGCCGCTTGATCTGGTCCCGCTCCCTGGCCGGGTCGGCCGGCGGCAGCTTGTGCTCGGCCTTGAGGCGGCCGACCCGCTGGGTCGCCTTGAAGCGCTCGGCCAGCATGTGGACCACCGCGGCGTCGATGTTGTCGATGCTCTCGCGCAGGCTGGTCAGCTCCGCCCGCACCGCGTCGTCGATCCCCTCCGGCACGCCGGCGTCGGGGGTCGTGGGCTGGTCCGTCATCGGGTCGGCTCCCGGTGTCTGGGGTGGGCGCCCGGCCGTACGGCGGCCGGGCTCGGGCCCCGGCAAATCTAACAGGGCGCCCGCTCCGGACCCGCACCGTTCGGCGGAACCGTCCGGCATCCGGACAGCCCGGTGGGAGCGTCCCATCGGGCCACCGGTCTGTCCGTCAGCCGACGGGCCGTCCGACGCCCGGCCCCGACGCCCGGCCCCGGCGCCCGCTCCCGGGGCGGGGCTGCCCGTAGGCTGGTGCGTGCATGACCGGAAGTGACGACTCAGCAGTCCCTCAGTAGTGGAGGAACCGATCGTGGCAACCACCCGCACCGCCCGTACCGCCTGGGAGGGCAACCTCCTCAACGGCAAGGGTCAGGTGACCTTCGCCTCCTCCGGGATCGGCGAGTACCCCGTCTCCTGGGCGGCCCGCGCCGAGGAACCCAACGGCAAGACCAGCCCCGAGGAACTCATCGCGGCCGCCCACTCGGCCTGCTTCTCGATGGCCCTCTCGAACGGCCTGACCAAGGCCGGCAACCCGCCCGCCAAGCTCGACACCCAGGCCGACGTCACCTTCCAGCCCGGCACCGGCATCACCGGCATCCACCTGACCGTCACCGGCGACGTACCCGGCCTGGACGAGGCCGGCTTCGTGAAGGCCGCCGAGGATGCCAAGGTCAACTGCCCGGTCAGCCAGGCCCTGACCGGCACCACCATCACCCTCACGGCCAAGCTGGCCTGACCCCCTCCCCCGGCTCGTCCGGGGCGCACCCGGCCACGCCCTCGGCGCGCAACCCGCGCCCGGGGCGTGGCCTCGGCGCACGCGCTCCCGGCGCACCTCACGTGCTGCGCACCAAGGGCGTCTGAACGTTCCGCCATACATGATCACAAAAGGGGACGAATCACCCTGGCGGCGGTCACCGCGCGTTGTCGCCGCGACCTATGATCGGCCGAAGCGCCCTGTTCTTCGCGTGGATCCCCGCGCGACAGCGCCCCACGGCGGTCGCCCGCAGCGGACCGGCTCCGAGGACCGTGACAGAGCGCGGAGCCGGCCGCCGGAGTCCCGACCGGCCCGGCGGACCATCGTCAAGCGTCAGCAGCGGACGGGAGCATGCCGTGCCGGGCCAGAACGAGGGGGCCGACGCACACCACCCAGGCGTGCGACACGAGGAATCGTCACACCACCGCCACCTCACCGCGCCGGTCCTCGATCCGGCTTCTGCTCCCTCGGCTGCGTCGGCTACCGCCTGCCGCACCCTGGAGGGCCCCGAGGTGCTGCTCTGCCCCACCTGCTCGGCCCCGTTGACCGGCGGCCCCCATCTGGGCGCCGCCGACGCCTCCGGCCGGGAGAGCGGCGGCAGCGACCGGCTGCTGGCGGCCCTGCGGGCCAGCGAGTCCCGGTTCCGGGCCGCCTTCTGCGACGCCGTCATCGGCATGGCCCTGATCGACCCCGAGGACCGGATCATCGAGGTCAACCCGGCCTTCGCAACGCTGATCGGACGGGGCGTCGGCGAACTGGTCCGCACCCACCTGCACGAGATCATCGACCCGGAGGGCATGCCGCCTCGGCTCTTCACCGAACTCGTCCACGGTGAGCGGGAACGGTTCCGCGTCGAGAAACAGCTCAAGCACCGCGAGGGCCATACGGTCTGGAGCAAGGTGACCGTCTCCCTGATCCGGGACGGCGCCGGGCAGCCGCTCTACACCCTCGCGCTGGTGGAGGACATCACCGAACAACGCAGGCTCGGTGACCGCCTGGAGTACCAAGCCCTGCACGACCCGCTGACCCGGCTGCCCAACCGGACCTTCTTCTTCGAACGGCTCGACGCGGCCTGCCTCACCGGCACCGAGGTCCCCGGATGCGGCGGGGGCCCCGACCGTCCCGTGGCGGCGGCGGACGGACGCCGGGTGGGCGTCTGCTACCTGGACCTCGACGGCTTCGCGGCGATCAACGAGACCCTCGGCCACCACATCGGCGACCAGCTGCTGATCGCCGTCGCTGGCCGGCTGCGGGGCGGACTCGCCGAACGCGACGCCCACCTGGTGGCCCGGATGGGAGGCGACGAGTTCGCCGTCCTGGTCACCGACAGCATCGGCAGCGAGCAGCTGACCGCGCTCGCCGGGCGGATCCTGGAGGTGCTGGAACGTCCCTTCGACGTCGCCGGGCACCGGCTGGTGATCACCGCCAGCGTGGGCGTCGTCGAACGCTCGGTGCACGAGACCACCCCGACCGACCTGGTCAAGGACGCCGACGCCACCCTCTACTGGTCCAAGGCCGACGGCCGCGCCCGCTGGACCCTCTACGACCCGGACCGCGGCGCCCACCAGCTCACCCGCCAACTGCTCGCCACCGCGCTGCGGCCGGCCCTGGAGCGCGGCGAGTTCAGCGTCGAGTACCAGCCCCTGGTCGGCCTGGCCGACGGCGCGGTGCACGGCGCCGAGGCCCTGGTCCGCTGGCGCCACCCCCGCTACGGGACGATCTCCCCGGACCGCTTCATCCCGCTCGCCGAGGAGTCCGGCGCGATCGTGCCGCTCGGCACCTGGGTGCTGGAGGAGTCCTGCCGCCAGGCCAAGCAGTGGCTCACCGAATTCCCCGACACCGAGACCTTCGTGAGCGTCAACCTGGCGGCCCGGCAGATCTGGGACTCCGACGTGGTGGCCGACGTCGCCCGGGTCCTCGAACGCACCGGCCTGCCGGCCCGGCTGCTCCAGCTGGAGATCACCGAGAGCGCCCTGCTCGGCCCCGGTGGGCGCCCGCTGCAGGCCCTGCAGGCGCTGGCCGACATGGGGGTGCGGATCGCGATCGACGACTTCGGCACCGGCTACTCCAACCTGGCCTACCTCTCCCGGCTGCCGGTGCACGTCCTGAAGCTCGACGGCACCTTCATCGAGGGCTTCCGCGACCCGGCCCCGACGGACCGCCCGCCCAGGCCGGAGCTCCGCTCCCGCCGCAGCGACGCCGACGAGCAGATCGTCGGCGCGATGGTGCAGCTGGCCCACACCCTCGGCCTGACCGTCACCGCCGAGGGCATCGAGAGCGCCGCCCAGGCCGAGCGGCTGCGACTGACCGGCTGCGACACCGCCCAGGGCTGGTACTTCGCCCGGCCCGGCGAGGCCGAGCTGGTCGCGGCGATACTCCGGGAGGGCCGCCCCACCCCGCACGGCCGTTAGGGCACGGGCGGGGCGGGGCGGTTTCCGCCGGGGCGGGGTGCGGCAAGGCGGTTGCCGTCAGGCGGTTGCCGTCAGACCGTACGCCTCGGCGATCAGGCCGTAGGAGCGGAGCCGGGCCTCGTGGCCGTGGATGTGCGAGGTGACCATCAACTCGTTCACCCCGGTCCGCTTGCGCAGGGCCTCCAGGCCGTCCGCGACCTGACCCGGGTCGCCCAGCACCACGTTGTCGAGCCAGCTGTCGATGAAGTCCTCCTCGACCGGGCTGTACGGGTACTCCTCGGCCTCCTCCGGGGTCGGGATCGGGCCGGGGTTGCCGCGCCGGAGCCGGAGCATGCCGAGCGCAGCGGAGCGGGCGAGACGGCGGGCGGTGGGCTCGTCGTCGGCGGCGACGGCACTCACGCCGATCAGCGCGTACGGCTCGGTGAGCACGTCGGAGGGGCGGAAGGACGTCTGGTACAGGTCCAGGGCCGGGATGGTGTTGGCGCTGCTGAAGTGGTGGGCGAAGGCGAACGGGAGGCCGAGCCGGCCCGCCAGCTGGGCACTGAAGCCGGAGGAGCCGAGCAGCCAGACCGGCGGGCGACCCTCGCCCTTGGGGACGGCGGTCAGCCGCGCGTACGGGTGGCCGGCCGGGAAGTCACCGTCGAGGAAGTGGGTCAGCTCGGCGAGCTGCTGCGGGAAGTCGTCCGCGCCCTCGGCGAGGCCGCGGCGCAGCGCCCGGGCGGTGGCCGGGTCGGTGCCGGGGGCGCGGCCGAGCCCGAGGTCGATCCGGCCGGGGTGCAGGGCCTCCAGCAGGCCGAACTGCTCGGCGACGGTCAGCGGGGCGTGGTTGGGGAGCATGACCCCGCCCGAGCCGAGCCGCAGCGTGGTGGTGTTGGCACCGAGGTGGGCGAGCAGGACGGCCGGGGTCGAGCTGGCCACCCCGGGCATGCCGTGGTGCTCGGCCACCCAGAAGCGGTGGTACCCCCACTGCTCGGCCCGGCGGGCCAACTCGGTGGTGGCGGCCAGGGCTTCGGCGGGCGTGTAGCCGACGCCGACGGTGGCCAGGTCGAGGATCGAGAGCGGGGCGGGTGCCGTGCCGCGGGCGCTGCCGCGGATCGCCGCGCCGATCGGCGGCTCGGTTCCGTGCTCCTGCTGGTCCTCGGTGGTCATGCCGTCCGCCCTCCTGGCTGTTCTTGATCCGGCTGTACTCCGAGCCGGCCGTCCTGGGCGGCCGCACGGGTCGCGGACGGCCCGGCGGTCGCTACTGCCGACCGGGGTCAACCACGCTTCCGGGCTCGCTGTTCCCAGCGGGCCCGCCCGATCCGGGTACGGTTCGACCGTTCCGCCCGGTACCACCCGCACGGCCGACCGGCCGCTCGATCGACAGAGAGCCAGCGGCCGGACACGGATGGCGACTTCACGCCAGGAACGGAAGTCGCCAGCTCCGGGGCTCGCGATCCGCGACCGGCATCCGGCAGGCTGGTGATCAGGAGCGGGTCACCCAACGGGATCCGCGTTCCGCCAGCAAGATCGCCGGGCTGGACCAGCGCCGAACGATCCCTGCGAGCCCTCGGCGCGGCACCCCGCCCCGGGGGCTCGTGCCATTTCCGGCCCTTCCGCCCGACCGCCTCCCCCGGCGTGATCCTCCGCATACCGGGGCGCTTCATGACATGAAAAGTCGAGGCGCTAGCGTTGGTCGGAAGCAGCCACCTGCTCCCCCGGGCGGCGTGGAGGGAGTATGGGCCTTGAACTTCGTGGCGGCGATCGGATCCTCGTGGATCTGCGCCCTGGCGCTGTTCGCCGTGCTCGGCGACGCCCTCCTCCCCTTCATTCCGAGCGGGACGCTGGTCATCCTGGCCGTGCTCAAGACGGAGCAGATCAGCGGCGCCCCGGTGCTGCTCGCCCTCGGCGTGGCGTTGGCCTCGTTCCTGGGCGACCTCCTGCTGCTCCACCTCGCCCGACGCGGCGCCCCGGTGCTTCAGCGCCGGCTCGCCCGGCGCCCGAAGCTGGCGGCCAGCGTGGCCCGGGTCCAGCAGTCCCTGATCGAGCGCCCGCGCGGCGGGGCGGCCACGATGGTGGTGGTCGCCCGCTTCGTTCCGGCCGGGCGGACCGTCCTGGACCTGGCCATCGGCCACTCCCCCGCCCATCCGCACCGTTTCCTGCACTGGTCGGCGCTGGCCGCACTGGTCTGGGCCGCCTACATCGTGACGCTGGGTTGGCTGAACAGCCACTGGTTCAACACGGCCTGGCTGAGTCTGGCGGTCTCCTGCGCGGCGGCCACCGCCATCAGCACCGCGATCGCGCGAATAATTCGCCGCAACCGACGGCTGGCCGCGCTCTGACCGGCCCCGCACCGACCGGCGTCTTCCGGCCGCCGGGTCCCACCAGGAGCACAATTTTCCCTTGCGGGCGAAGCACCGCACCGACCGCTGACGAACTCTGACCGGGCCGGGCGGAGCGGCGGTACCGTACTCCCCTGACACCGCGCAGTGCGAAGCGTCACAGGACCGCAACAGACGACCGATCCCTGCAGCCCAGCCGGGTGCGCCCGGCGTGTTGACTGTCGTCGGGAGCTCGGCGACCCTTGGTGGCCGCTGCGGCGACATGACATGCCAACGGCGGAACATTCATCAACTGCCCGATTTGACCGGTGCGGCACACGGCCGCCCTCACCACCGGCATCGGCACCCAGGGGAGACCATGACCAGCATCTCGCGCAGGACAGTGCTCAGTGCTACCGCCGCGACCGCAGCCCTCGGCGCGGTCGCGGCCTGTTCCAGCGGCGGATCCGGGTCAGGGCAGAACTCCTCCTCCCCCTCCTCCGGCGGCAACAACGGCGACGCCAAGACCGGCACCTCCGACCCGACCCAGGCAGTGGTCCCCAAGGGCACCCCGATCGGTGACGGGTCCAACGCGGACACCGGCCCGCAGCCGAACCAGCCCAAGCCCGAGAAGCTCAAGCCGGGCGAGCGGCCGCCGCAGTTCGTGGTGTTCTCCTGGGACGGCGCGGGCGGCACCGACGACGGCCAGTTCCCCCGCTTCCTGAAGCTGGCGGAGCAGTACAAGGCCACGATGACCTTCTTCCTCTCCGGGATATACGCCCTGCCCAAGGGCAAGTCCCAGCTGTACCACCCGCCGAAGCACTCGGTCGGCGCCTCCGACATCCCGTACCTGTCGGACGGCGCGGTGAAGAGCACCCTCAAGCTCGTCAGCCAGGCCTGGCTGGCCGGGCACGAGATCGGCACCCACTTCAACGGGCACTTCTGCTCCAGCCGTCCGGACAAGAACGGGGTCAACATGTGGACCCCGGACGACTGGCAGAGCGAGATCGACCAGGCGATCGCCTTCGTCACCCAGTGGCGGACCAACACCGGCTTCACCGACGTCGACCCGCTCCCCTTCGACTACAAGAAGGAGCTCATCGGAGGCCGCACCCCCTGCCTGGAGGGTCAGAAGGCGCTGCTGCCGACCATCGCCAAGCTGGGCTGGAAGTACGACGCCAGCTCCGCGGGCGGTCTGCAGATATGGCCGCAGAAGGTGCAGGACGGAAAGGTCTGGGACTTCCCCCTGCAGTCCATCCCCTTCCCCGGGCACACCTTCCAGGTCCTGTCGATGGACTACAACATCCTGGCCAACCAGTCCGCCGGCAGCACCAAGGGCGACCCCGGCAAGTACGACGAGTGGCGCACCCAGGCCGCCAACTCCTACCTGGCCGGCTTCGAGCGCGCGTACAACAGCAACCGCGCGCCGTTCTTCATCGGCAACCACTTCGAGCAGTGGAACGGCGGCATCTACATGGACGCCGTCGAAGAGACCCTCAAGACCATCGCGGGCAAGCCCGAGGTCCGGCTGGTCTCCTTCAAGCAGCTGGTCGAGTGGCTGGAGGCGCAGGACCAGTCCACTCTGCGCAAGTTGCGCACCCTCAACGTCGGCCAGGCTCCGGCCGGCGGCTGGGACGGTTTCCTGGGCGCGGCGGGCTGACGCGCCGGGGCGCGGGGCAGTCGGTGCCGGGCTGGGGCCGGTACGGCCGGCGGGGTGTTCGCACCCCGCCGGCCGTCGTCGTTGGTGTCCAGCCAGGCCGCCGGGGAGCAGGGGGACCACGGCGACGAACAAGGCGCCCGGCCGGATCGCCTTCAGGGAACAACTCCCGGGGCGGTACGGCCGTTCACGTAATACCTCCGATGGCATCGCCGGGGCCGCCCCGGTGCCGGATTCGCTGCACTAGCACCATCGCAAGCCGCAGTGGCCGGGAACCGTAGTATCTTCACGCTTGCGCGGTGATCATTCCTCCGATCGGTTGCGATCACCGTTGCCCTCCGGGAGAGTTGAGCATGCCAAGGATCCCGCATACCCGGAGGGGAAGCCGGGTAGTGCACCGGGGTCCGGCATTCGAAGCCGCCACGCCGACCCACAACTCAACCGGTCGCACACACTCCAGGTACTGGAGGCCACGTGCTGGACGGCCCGGAAACCGCCGGATCGACGGCGGTTCGCCGGGCCGTGTTCTGCCCGGGCGACTTCGGGGCGAGGCGCAGCAACGCCAAGCAAAGCGAAGCAAGGCGCAACACTCCGGGGGGAGCAGCTATGACCACGCCGTTCTCACGACGAAAGGGCGACGGAACAGCCCGCCACGGGCGCAGTCGGGACGCAAGCAGTCGGGGCGCCGGCGATCGAGGCGCCGACGATCGAAGCGCCGGCGGTCCGAACGGTTACGACCGGGCCGCCGAGCAGCTGGACGAGGTGGTCCTGCGCGCCGTACCGGTGCCCGAAGCCCCGTACGACTACGGCCACTTCAGCCGCCTCGCCGGCCCGGCGGTCGATCCGGGCGAGGACCGGGAGCTCGGCGGCGGTGTCTACCGGCCGGAACCGGGCAGCACCGGGCGACCCGCGGGAACGGCCACCCCCTACCGCGTCCAGTACCGCAGCCTGTTGCGCCACGAGCCGCACCGGATCCGGGCCGCCCTGCTGCTGGTGGCCGCCCCACTGTTGGAGGCGATCCTGCTGGTCTGGCTGCTGCTGCCGGAGCACTGGCCGGAGCGCCCGGACGAGACCAACACCCTGGTGCTGCTCGGCGACAAGGTGATGATCGGGATCATCGCCGTGGTCGAGGTGTTCCGGCTGGTCAACGTCGTCTCCAACACCCACGCGACCCTGGTCGCCCGTGACCCGATACCCGTGACGCCGGAGTCCGGCACCCGGGTCGCCTTCCTCACCACCTGCGTGCCGGGCAAGGAGCCGCCGGAGATGGTCCGGGCCACGCTGGCCGCGGCCCGCGCCGTGCGGCACGAAGGCCCGTACGACGTCTGGCTGCTGGACGAGGGAAACGATCCTGCAATGCGCGCCCTCTGCACGGAGCTGGGCGTGCGCCACTTCAGCCGCGCCGGCCGGCCGCACTGGAACCGGCCGAAGGGCCGCTTCCGCGCCAAGACCAAGCACGGCAACTACAACGCCTGGCTCCAGGCGCACGGCGACGACTACGACTTCTGGGTGTCCGTCGACACCGACCACGTTCCGCTGCCCGACTTCTGCGAGCGCATGCTCGGCTACTTCCGCGATCCCGACGTGGCATTCGTGGTCGGTCCCCAGGTGTACGGGAACTACCGGAGCTCGGGTTCGGCCGTCACCAGACTCAGCGAGAGCCAGCAGTACTTCTTCCACGCCCTCATCCAGCGCGCCGGAAACCGTTACGGCGCACCGATGTTCGTCGGCACCAACAACGCCGTCAGAATCCGCGCGCTCCAGTCGATCGGCGGGTTGTACGACTCCATCACCGAGGACATGGCGACCGGTCTGGAGTTCCACCGGAGCCGGAACCCGGAGACCGGGGACCGCTGGAAGTCCGTGTACACCCCGGACGTGCTCGCGGTGGGCGAAGGCCCGTCCTCCTGGACCGACTTCTTCTCCCAGCAACTGCGCTGGAGCCGCGGCACCTACGAGACCCTGCTCACCCAGTACTGGCGGGTCATGTGGCGGCTGTCGCCCGGCCGGCTGCTCAACTACTCGCTGATGGTGGGCTTCTACCCGATGGCGGCGCTCACCTGGCTGCTCGGCGGGGTGTCCAGCGTGCTCTACCTGGGCTTCGGCGCCTCCGGCGTCCACGTCTCCTCGGAGATCTGGATGATGCTCTACAGCGACGCAGCCGCGCTCCAACTCCTGCTCTACACCTGGAACCGCAAGCACAACGTGAGCCCGCACGAGCCGGCCGGCTCCTCCGGGGTCGCGGGCATGCTGATGTCGGCGCTCTGCGGCCCGATCTACGCGGCCTCGCTGCTGCAGGCGCTGGTGCGCCGCCGCAGCCGCTTCGTGGTGACGCCCAAGGGCCGTGAGGCCAGCGCCGACCGACTCGGCACCTTCCGCTTCCACCTGTTCTGGACGCTGGTCTTCGGAGGCGCCGTCGCCGCCTCCTACCACACCGGCTACGACCACGTCGCGATGCGGACCTGGGCCTGCATCGCCCTGGCCCTGACCCTGCTGCCGCTCCTGATCCTGGTCGGCGACGCCGTCCGCCGACGCCGGACCCGGCCCACCGCCACCCTCACCGTGACCGGGGACCCGGCGGCGACCCCCGAGGTCGTCCTGGAGAAACGCCGCCCGCGCCACGCCCACGGCCCCCACCCGGCCCCGCTCGCGACACCCGCGCAGACCGCACCCGCTCAGGCAGTACCCGCTCAGGCGACGACGGCGCTCGACAGCCCGACGCTCACGCTCCGCCTGGCCGCGCCCGACTCCCCGACGCTCACGCTCCGCCTCGTCCCGCCGGACGACCTGGCGCCCGACCACGCCGAGAGCGGCACCCCCGCCCACTGAGCCACCCCGCCCGCCTCCCGAGGGGAGCACCACCTTGAGGATCCACAAGACCGGCCGCGCCAAGCGCTTCGCCCTCGGCAGCACCGTCGCGCTGACCGTCGCCGGGATGAACGCCCCGGCCGTCCTCGGCTTCGTCGGCGACCAGTACCACAGCTACGTGATCAACCGCCCCGAGTACAAGGCGCAGTACGGCCACTGGCAGACCCTGACGCTGCCCGCCGAGTTCCGGGTCAACGCCGTCCACGCCACCCTGCTGCGCACCGGCAAGGTGCTGATCGTGGCCGGTTCCGGCAACGACGAGAAGCAGTTCAACGCGGGCAGCTTCAAGAGCCTGCTCTGGGACCCGGCCAAGAACACCTACAAGCTGATACCCACCCCGGCCGACATGTTCTGCGGCGGCCACACCTCCCTCCCGGACGGCCGGGTGCTGGTGGCCGGCGGCACCCAGCGGTACGAGAAGCTGGACGGCGCGGTGAGGAAGGCGGCCGGGGTGATGCGGGTGCGCAACGAGAGCCCGGAGCGCGACCGCACCTTCCCCAAGGGCACCGTCTTCGTCGCCCCGAACGGCCGCGAGTACGCCAGCACCGTCCCGGTGACCGTCCCCGCCGCGACCAAGACCGGCTCCGGCAAGCAGACCGTGGTCACCGCGGGCGAGCAGCACGTGTTCGTCGAGGCGGTCGGAGAGGGTCCGGACTACGTGGCCGACTCGCCGGCCCAGTACCGGATCAAGGGCCTGACCGGCACCGACGCGCACAACCTGTACGGGCAGAACGAGAAGATGACCCTGGACAAGCAGGAGTACCAGGGCATCCGCTCCGCCTTCGAGTTCAACCCGGACACCGAGCTCTACGAGCAGGTCACGGACATGGCGCACGCCCGCTGGTACCCGACGCTGACCGGGCTGGGCGACGGCCGGGTGGTCACCGTCTCCGGGCTGGACGACACCGGGGAGATCCTCAACGGCAACGACAACGAGGTCTACGACCCGAAGACCAAGACCTGGGCCAAGGCCCCCGACCGCTACTTCCCGACCTACCCGTCGCTCTTCCTGACGGCCTCCGGCAAGCTCTTCTACTCGGGCTCCAACGCCGGTTACGGCCCCGCCGAGAAGGGTCGCGAGCCCGGTGTGTGGGACCTGTCGAACAACAGCTTCCAGCCCGTCCCCGGCCTGCGCGACCCGGGTCTGACCGAGACCTCCTCCTCGGTGCTGCTGCCGCCCGCGCAGGCGCAGAAGGTCATGGTGCTGGGCGGCGGCGGGGTGGGCGAGTCCCCGCTGTCCACGGCCCGCACCGACATCGCCGACCTCTCGGCCGCCAAGCCCTCCTTCACCCCGGGCCCGGACCTGCCGGCCGGCGGCACCCGCTACCTCAACAGCGTGATCCTCCCCGACGACACCGTGTTCACCACCGGCGGCTCCAGCGGCTACCGCGGCCGGGGCGAGAGCGACCTGCTCAAGGCACAGGTGTACCACCCGGATTCCAACAGCTTCACGACCGCCGCCGAGCCCACCGTCGGCCGCGACTACCACTCCGAGGCGCTGCTGCTGCCGGACGGCCGGATCGCGGTGCTGGGCTCCAACCCGCTCTTCGCGGACAAGGCCGAGACCCAGCCGGGCGGCTTCGAGCAGCGGATCGAGGTCTACACCCCGCCGTACCTGTACCACGGCGACCGCCCGGAGGTGACGGCCGCGCCGGGGGCGGCGAAGCTCGGCGGCACCCTCAAGGTCGGCGCCTCCCGGCCGGACGCGGTGACCACCGCCAAGCTGATCCGGCCGAGTTCGGTGACCCACGTGACCGACGTCGAACAGCGCTCGGTGGCCCTGGACATCACCGGGCGCACCGCCGATGGGGTCTCGCTCACCCTCCCGGGCAACCCCGGCCTGCTGCCGCCCGGCTGGTACATGCTGTTCCTGACGGACGCCGCCGGCACCCCGTCGGTCGCCCGCTGGGTCCAGGTCACCGGATAGCGGCTCACCGCGCACGAAGCCACCCGGGCGGTCGGCGCAGCGGCTCAGCGCGCCGCCCGGGCCAGCCCCAGCGCGTACGGCAGCCAGAACTCGCCCGCCCGGGGCTCGCCGCGGCCGCACTCGCCGTCGGACTCCCCCGGGTTCTTGATCCACAGGTAGGCGTCGACGTTCGGCCGCCCGGTCCCGGTGGTCGGCGGCTCGCCGAGCGCCCGGCCGGGCGGGTTGCACCAGGCGTCGGAGCCCAGCGAGCCGTTGCCGCTGCGGCTGGTGTCGATGACGAAGTGCTTCCCGCCCAGGGCGGCGGAGAGCCGGTTGCCGTACGCCTCGTTCCGGTCGGTGGGGTAGAAGTTGGCGACGTTCACCGCGAAGCCGTCCGCCGCGGCGATGCCCGACTTGCGCAGGGCGGCGACCAGGTCGTCCGGGTCCTGCGCCCAGCCCGGGTTGCCCGCGTCCAGGTAGACCCGGACGTTCGGACGCTTCTTCAACTCCTGGACGGCGAAGGCCAGCAGGCCGTACCGCTCGGCGGCCAGGTCGCCCTTGATCCCGCAGGTGTCCAGGGTGTGCGCGACGGCGTCCGGCTCCAGTACGACCCAGGCCTTGCGGTCGCCGAGGGCCTGGGCGACGCCGGTGATCCAGGAGCGGTAGGTGGCCGCGTCGGCGGCACCGCCGGCCGAGTACTGACCGCAGTCGCGGTGCGGGATGTCGTACGCGACGAAGACGGCCGTCCGGCCCGCCTTGGCGGCCCGGCGGCTGACCTGCTCGGCGATCCGCTGGGCGCCCTGTTCGCCCAGCCATTGCGAGGAGGGCTGGCCGGCGATCCGCAGCAGGGTGTCGGCCTCCGCCGTGCGGCCCTGGCTGCGCAGCGTGGCGACCTGCCGGGCGGCGTTGGTCTGGTCGGAGACGTAGAAGACCTGTCCGGGGAGCTGGTCCGGGCCGCCGGGTTCAGCCGTCGTGCTGGGGACCGCGGCGCTCGGGGCCACGACACCGGGGGCGGCCTTCGCGCCGCCGCCGTCCGGGCCACCACCGCAGCCGGAGACCATGAGCGCCGTCAGGCCCGCGACCAGCGCGGCCCACCGGATCGTTCCCGCCCGTCCCACCCCGTGCACGTACCGCCCCTTTGAGCCGGCCCCGCCCCCTGGACCGGTCCGGCGACCGGTCGGCACCAGCTAAGCACACCCGGCCCGGGCCGACGGCCGACAGCGGTGAACGGCAAGTAGCCGTGGGTGAACGGGAATCCGATCCCGTCCACCCACGGCCACCAGGCCTGGGCCCTGCGTCGATCCAGCCCCGGCCGGACGTCAGCCCTGCTTCAGGTCCGGCACCCGCCAGTCGATCGGCTCGCTGCCGAAGCCGTCCAGCGCCGCGTCGATCTGCGAGAACGGACGGCTGCCGAAGAACAGCTTGGCGGACAGCGGCGACGGGTGCGCGCCCTGCACCACCACGTGCTTCTCGGTGTCGATCAGCGGCAGCTTCTTCTTGGCGTAGTTGCCCCACAGCACGAAGACCACCGGCTCCTCGCGCGCGCTCACCGCCTTGATCACCGCGTCGGTGAACTTCTCCCAGCCCTTCGCCTTGTGCGAGTTGGCCTCGTGGGCGCGGACCGTGAGCACCGCGTTGAGCAGCAGCACGCCCTGCTCGGCCCAGTGCATCAGGTAGCCGTTGTCGGGGGCGGGGACGCCCAGGTCGGCGTCCAGCTCCTTGAAGATGTTGCGCAGCGAGGGCGGCGTCTTCGTCCCGGGCAGCACCGAGAAGCTCATGCCGTGGGCCTGGCCGTCGTCGTGGTACGGGTCCTGGCCGAGGACGAGCACCCGGACCTTGTCGTACGGAGTGGCCTCCAGCGCGGCGAACTCCTGGCCGCTCGGCGGGAACACCTGGTGCTGCGCGCGCTCGGCCGCCACGAAGGCCGCCAGCTCCGCGAAGTACGGCTTCTCCGTCTCGGCGCCGAGCACCTCGCGCCAGGACTCGGGCAGTTCCAGCCCGCCGCCCTCGCCGGCCTCGACCACGCCCGCCTCGACCGTGTCCGTCACGACATCTACCTCCCACACCGCGGCTGCCGCGCCGCCTGCCCTCTTACACCCCGAACGCTACACAGCCCCACCGACAGCTCACTCCACAGGAGCCGCCCCGGCGGCCGAGGCAGCAGCCGAGGCGGCGGCCGTCGCCCGCACCACGCGCAGGTGCTCCAGCGCGTTGAGCACCACCAGCAGCCCGGCCAGGGCCACCAGCACCACCAGCGCCGGCAGCCGCACCATCACGGGCAGCAGGCCCAGCACCACCACCGCGGCGGCGATCCGGGTGGTCGAGACCTGACGGAACATCATCCAGCGGGTGTAGCCGAAGGTCAGCAGGTACAGCCCGCATCCGCCGTACAGCAGCGCCACCGACCCGGCGCCGAGCGCCTGCCGGGGGTCCGCGACGGTCTCCTCGAAGCCGACCGCGACTCCGATCACCCCCGCGGCCAGCGCCAGGTGCCCGTACTGGAAGATCCGCCGGACCACGTCCCGCCGCGAGTCGGCGACCTCCACGGCGTGCCGCATCGCGTCCGCCGCGAACACGAAGTACTGCCACCACAGGCCCGCCGAGATGGTGAACGCGGCGGCCACGGCGGTGAGCTCGGCCGCGTCCAGCCGGGCCCCGGCCGCCGAGGCGCCGATCCCGACGATCGACTCACCGAGCGCCACCAGCAGGAACAGCCCGAACCGCTCCGGCATGTGCGCCGGGTGGTACGCCACCGCCGCGAGCCGCCGCCGGAACACCAGCGGCGCGGCCAGGTCGCAGAGCGCGGCCGCCGCCCACAACGCGAGCCGCGGCCCGTCCGACAGCAGCCCGCCGGCCAGCAGCAGCGGCCCGCTGACCAGCACGCCGGCGCCGTACGGGCCGCGCCAGACGCCCGGGATGCGGACCAGCAGGAGCAGCAGCACCACCCGGGCCAGCCAGTACGCGGCGCCGAGCAGCAGGCCCCGCCGGCCGTACGCACCGGGGATGGCGAGCGCCATGAACAACCCGGCCAGGCCGACCAGCAGGATGCCCAGGCGGTCCCGCAGGTTGTCCACGTCCCGGATGTTGGCCTGCACGGTGGTGCCGACCCAGCACCAGTACACCGGCACGAACACCACCAGCGCCCGGATCAGGCCGGTGGCGTCGTGCTGGTGGTGCAGCAGCCCGGAGACCTGGGTGATCGCGAAGACGAAGACCAGGTCGAAGTAGAGCTCCGCCCAGGTGACCCGCTTCTCGCCCGGCTCCTCCGGATCCCCCGTCGTACTCATGCGCCCACCTCTCCCCCAGCCTCCGGCCGGGGGTACCCCCATCGCTCGCTCATCCGCGCCCTGCCTCCCCAACCCCACGAACCCGACCGCCCCCGCAGAACGAGGCGGCCCCGCCCCGGCGCTCGGCCGGAACGGGGCTCGCGACAGCACCGCAGAGGCTAGACCAGCTCGACCAGGTCCGCGATCGACTTGACCACCCGGGTCGGCCGGTACGGGAAGCGCTCCACGTCGGAGGCGGAGGTCAGCCCGGTGAGCACCAGGATGGTCTCCATGCCCGCCTCCATGCCCGCGACGATGTCGGTGTCCATCCGGTCGCCGATCATCACCGCCGTCTCCGAGTGGGCCCCGGCGGTGTTCAGCGCCTCGCGCATCATCAGCGGGTTGGGCTTGCCGACGAAGTACGGCTCGACGCCGGTCGCCTTGGTGATCAGGGCCGCGACCGAGCCGGTGGCCGGCAGCACGCCCTCGGGGGAGGGGCCGGTCTCGTCCGGATTGGTGCAGATGAACCGGGCGCCCTGGTTGATCAGGCGGATCGCCTTGGTGAGTGCCTCGAAGGAGTAGGTCCGGGTCTCGCCGAGGACCACGTAGTCGGGGTTGTTGTCGGTCAGGACGTAACCGGCCTGGTAGAGCGCGGTGGTGAGCCCCGCCTCGCCGATCACGTACGCGGTGCCGTTCGGGCGCTGGCTCTTGAGGAACTTCGCGGTGGCCAGGGCGGAGGTCCAGATGCACTCCTCCGGCACCTCCAGGCCCATCCCGGCCAGCCGGGCGCTGAGGTCGCGCGGGGTGTAGATCGAGTTGTTGGTGAGCACCAGGAAGGGCTTGCCGGACTCCCGCAGCCTGCGCAGGAACTCCTCCGCCCCGGGGATCGGCGTGCCCTCGTGGATGAGGACACCGTCCATGTCGGTCAGCCAGGACTCGATGGGCTTGCGGTCTGCCACGTGCGTGTCTCCCGAAGTGTTGCAGCGTCTTGCGTGGGGCCCTGACGCGGCACAGCCTAATCCGCGCAGGTGGCCGGGGACAGGACGTCCCGCTGGACGGGATGCGACGATCGTCCGGCGGAAACCGGGAGCAACCGGGCGGCTCGTGATTGAGTAGGCCGCATGAACCCGCAGACGACCTCCCACCGAGTGCCCGATCGAACGCTGCGGGTCGGCCTGATCGGCTACGGCCTGGCCGGCTCCGCCTTCCACGCCCCGCTCATCGCCACCACGCCGGGGCTGCGGCTGGACGCCGTGGTCACCGCCAACCCCGAGCGCCGCGAGCAGCTGCGCCGCGAGCACCCCGACGCCCGGGCCGTGGACACCCCCGAGCAGCTGCTCGCCGACCCGGACGCGCTGGACCTGGTCGTCATCGCCTCCCCCAACCGCACCCACGCCCCGCTCGCCCGCGCCGCCCTGCGGGCGGGCCTGGCCACCGTGGTGGACAAGCCGCTGGCCGCCACCGCCGCCCAGGCGCTGGAGCTGTGCCGGCTCGCCGAGGCCCGGGGCGCCCTGCTCTCGGTCTTCCAGAACCGGCGCTGGGACGGCGACTTCCTCACCGCGAGCCGGCTGGTGCGCGGTGGCGCGCTCGGCCGGGTGCACCGCTTCGAGTCCCGCTTCGAGCGCTTCCGTCCCAAGCCCAAGCCGGGCTGGCGCGAGCTGGCCGATCCGGCCGAGGTCGGCGGCACCCTGTACGACCTGGGCAGCCACCTGGTCGACCAGGCGCTGACGCTGTTCGGGCCGGTCGAGACGGTGTACGCGGAGATCGACGTGCGCCGCGACGGCGCGGTGGTGGACGACGACGCCTTCCTCGCCCTCACCCACGCCTCCGGCACCCGCTCGCACCTGTGGACCAGCGCCATCACCCCGCTGATCGGCCCCCGGCTGCGGGTACTCGGCGACACCGCCGGGTACGTCAAGCACGGCATGGACCCCCAGGAGGCCGACCTCCGGGCGGGCCGCCGCCCCGACGGCAGCCACCCGTGGGGAGCCGACCGGCCCGAGCAGTACGGCACCCTGGGCAGCGACGAGTCCCCGATCTCGCTGCCCACCGATCCGGGCGACTACCCCGCCTTCTACGCCGGCATCGTCGCCGCCCTGACCGTCCCCGGCACCCCACCCCCGGTCGACCCGCGCGACGCGGTGGCCACGCTCACCGTCCTGGAGGCCGCCCGCACCTCCGCGGCGACGGGGACGGCGGTCCGGCTGGACTGACAGGCAGCCACGCGACATCCCTGGCGGCGGCTCGGCCGCGGGGGGAGCCCGGAGCGCGACGGACCGGCCGCGCTCACACCCCGATGACCTCCACCGCCGAGCCCAGCCCCCGGAAGTCCGCCACGTTGCGGGTGTACAGCGGCAGCCCGTGGGCGGAGGCGACGGCGGCGATCATCAGGTCTATCCGACGCGGGCGCGGCTGCCGTCCGGCCGCGATGGTGAGAGTGACCAGCGTCCCGTAGCGGGCGGCGGCGGCCGCGTCGAAGGGCAGCGGGTCGAAGTCGGCCATCGCCGCACCCAGGACCTCCAGCCGGGCCGCCCGGCTGACCGGGTCCCGCGCCATCGAGACGCCCTGCTGCAGCTCGGCGAAGGTGATCGCGGTCAGCTCCGGCACGGCCGGCAGGTCGGCGGGGTTCAGCAGCGCCAGGTCGATGTACACACAGGTGTCCAGCACCCCGGCCGGCCGCCGCCGGGGCGCCCTGCGGCGCTCAGCCACGCCGCCGCTCGAACGGGTCGTCGCCCTCGTCCCCCACCAGCTCCTCGGGCCCGAAGTACTCCTCGGCCTCCTTGCGCAGCTGCTGGTAGTCCACCCGAGGCAGCTTCACGTGCCGCGCCACCAGCTCCTCCGCCGTGAGCCGTCGCCGCCCGGACACCGGCCGCAGCTCCGCGACCTCGACCCCGTTCCTGGTGATGTGGAAGGTCTCCCCCGCCTCCACCGCGTCCATCACCGCGGCGGAGTTGTTCCGGAACTCCCGCTGGGTAATCGTCTTCATCCATCCAAGGTAGCCCCGCGTAGCACCGCCGGCTACACCTCGCTCGGCACTGTGGGAACCCGGCAGGCCGTACGATCGTCCTGCTGAACGTCAGAAGCCGGGAACACACCGAAGGGGGGCGCGCCGTGGGCGTCGTAGCGATGCTGCTGGGGCTGCTCCGGGTGCTGACCGGACAACTGGTGACCGACGGCGGCGCACTCGCGTCCGTCGCCGCCGTGGCGGCCATGGTCCTGGTGGCCGGAGCGGTCGCGGGGGCGTTGGCCGGGACGCGGCTGTTGGGGGCGCGGGCGCCGACGGCGGTGCGCAGCGGGGTGCTGCGACGCCGGGCGTTCCGTACGGCGTTCCTTCCGCAGCGTGATCCGGACGCCCGGGGCAGGCGACGCCCCAGGGCGCCGGGGGCGGCCCCGGCGGCCGCGTAGATCCGCAGTTCCTCCGTACGGCTCCCCGTACGTCTTCCGCGGCCGTCCTCCGCCGATCACTCATGTCCTGAGACCTCGGAGGGCTCGCTTCACCATGTCCGTTCTGTCTGTTCTCGACCCGGCCGTCACCGTCGCCCACGCCGTGGTCTCCGCCATCGCCCACGTCCTGCCGACCGCGCTGGCGATCGTCCTGTTCGTCCTCGCCGTACGGCTCTGCCTGCACCCGCTGGCGCGGGCGGCGGCGCGCGGGGAGAAGGCCCGTTCGAAGCTCGCGCCGAAGGTCGCCGAGCTGAACAAGAAGCACAGGAACAACCCGGAGAAGGCGCGCGAGGCGCTCGCGGAGCTGTACCGGAAGGAGCAGGTCTCGCCGTTCGCGGGCTGCCTGCCGATGCTGATCCAGATCCCGTTCTTCTCGGTGATGTACCGCCTCTTCACCACCCCGAACGACCTGCTGGACCACACCCTGTTCGGCGTGCCGCTGGGCCTGCACGTCGGGAGCGCGCACGGCGCCGGGCAGTTCGCGGTGTTCGGGCTGCTGTACGCCGGGCTGGCGGCGGTCGGGTACGTCAACTACCGCCGGGCCCGGCGTGCGGCGGCCGCGCAGACCACTCCGCAGCCGGGGGCGTCGTTGCTGCCCTACCTGTCCTTCATCTCGGTGCTGTTCGCGATGCTGGTGCCGGTGGCGGCCGCGCTCTACCTGCTGACCACGAGCGTGTGGTCGGCCTCCGAGCGGGCCTGGCTGTACCGGGGCGGGGCGCCGGTCCCGGCGACCGCGCTCGCGGTCTAGCCGGCCCGCAAGCTCAGGAGCCCGGAAGCCCAGCGGCTCAGAAGTGGCGCAGCAGCTCCGGGAAGGCCGTGAGCCGCAGCGTCGCCTCCTCCGGGCCGAGCTCCTCGTGCTCCAGCACCCAGGTGTGCTCGTGCGGGATGAACACGGTGCGCAGCCCGGCCCGGTGGGCGGGGGCGATGTCGGACTTGGGCGAGTTGCCGATCATCCAGGTCCGCTCGGGGTCGAGGCCGAGCTCGGCGGTGAGCTTCCGGTAGGTGTCGACCGACTTCTCGGCCACGATGTGGATGCCGCGGAAGTGGTGGTCGATGGCGGAGGCCGCCACCTTGGCCCCTTGCTCCTCCTGGTCGCCCTTGGTGAGCAGCAGCAGGTGGTGCCGCCCGGCGAGGGCAGTCAGGGTGTCGGCGACGCCCGGGATCAGCTCGATCCCGCCGCGGTCGGTCAGCGGGGTGAGCAACTCGTCGATCCGGGCCAGCTCGGTGGCGGTGGGGGTGCGGTCGGCGTTGAGGTGCTGCAGGCAGTCGGCGAGGCTCTGACGGAAGACGGCGGCGCCGTAGCCGAGGGTGGCGGCGTTGGCGGCCTCGATCCGGTCGAGCACGGCCCGGGTGGCCTCGCGCTCGGCCGGGGCGGCGACCCAGTCCAGGAAGCCGTCGATGACCCGCTCGAAGAGGACGTTGTTCTCCCAGAGGGTGTCGTCGGCGTCGAAGACGAGAGTCTGGTCGGTGTGCATCGGAATCCTTCTGGCAGGCGGGAAGGGGTTCGGGCGGGAAGAGGTTTGGGCGGGACGGGGCTCCGACGAAACGGGGGCTCCGGCGGGACGGGTTTCAGCCGAGCAGGCGGGCGGCCCGGTCGAGGGTCTCGCGGAAGTTCTCCTCGGTGGTCCGCTGCTTGGCCTCCTCGATGCCCAACCACTCCAGCGGGGAGGCCGGGTTCTCCGGTCGGGCCTCGTCCGGGGTGTCGGTGGCCAGCAGGAAGCGCAGGTCGGCGTGCTCGTGGGCGGGCTCGACCGGCGAGGCCGGGACGGGCACCACGGCGAGGTGGACGAGCGCGGCGTCGGGCCAGGGGGTGAGGTCGGCGAGGCCGGTCTCCTCCAGGCCCTCGCGCAGCACGATGTCCAGCGGCAGGCTCTCCCCCGGGTCGCCGTGGCCGCCGACCTGCAGCCAGGCCTGCTGGCGGACGTGCCAGCGCAGCAGGACCCGGCGGGTCGGCGGGTGGACGATCAGCGCGGAGGCGGTGAAGTGCAGCGGGGTGCCGCGGTCCCACGCGTCGGGAGCGCCCACCCGGGCGCGGACCCGGGCGAGGTCGGCGATCTCCAACAGGCCCTGTGGCCGGTGGTCGTCCAGGAGTCGGGCCAGGTCGGGGCTGTGCGGCGCGGCGCCCGTGGTCACCATGATTCTGCTCTCCTCGTTCCGCCCCGGCGCCGCGTCGATCCGCGTCAACCGGCTTGCGGGAGCGGGCGATCGGGCCCGGGGGCTCCGGTTCCGGTGAACCCGCGAAGCCTAGCCCGGGGGTCTTCGGCCGGCCCACCGCTTTTCCGGCGCTCACCGGTTCCTCACCGCTCCCCTCGCCGCCCTGTTCACCACCGTGGTCACCGCCCTGTTCACCGTCCGCTCGACCGCCGTTCCACCGCCCCCGCCACCGCCGAACGAGTGGTCACAGCAGCGCTCCGGAGGCCGTAGCCTGTGGTGATCGTTTCGGGACAGGTGGAGGGATGTCGTCATGGTGGCTGCTCCGGCGCTCGCCGAGTTGCGCGAGGTGTGCCAGCCGCAGGCCAAGCTGCAGAGCCGCAACGGTGAGCACTGGGCGGGCCGGCTGTACATGCGGGCCGTCTCGCTGCGCACCACCCGGCAGCTGGTGCGGACCTCGGTGTCGCCGAACACCCTGACCTGGGTGATGGTGGCGTGCGGGGTCGGCGGCGGCGCGGCCCTGCTGATCCCGGGCCTGACGGGCGCGGTGCTGGCGGCGGTGCTGTTCCAGCTGTTCCTGCTGTTCGACTGCGTGGACGGCGAAGTGGCGCGCTGGAAGCGCCAGTTCAGCATGGCCGGGGTGTATGTGGACCGGCTCGGCGCCTACCTGGCCGACGCCGCGCTGATGATCGGCGCCGGCGTCCGGGCGGCGCGCGGCGGCTCGGAGCTGTGGGTGTCGGCGGGCCTGGCGGCCGCACTGGGCGTGGTGCTGCTGAAGGCCTCGACGGACCTGGTGGACGTGGCCCGCGCCCGCAGCGGTCAGCCGCCGGCGGACGAGGAGTCCACCCAGCCGCGTTCCCAGGGCATCGCGACGGCCCGTCGGTTCGCCTCGATCTTCAAGATCCACCGGGTGACGAACGGCATCGAGGCCTCCCTGGTGCTGCTGGCAGCGGCCGCGGTGGACGCCGGGCTCGGCAACCTGGACGCGACCCGGGCGACGCTCGCCGGGATCACGGTGATCACCTGGGGGATGGTGGTGGCGCACCTGGCGTCGATCCTGTCCTCCTCGCGGCTGCGCTGATCCCCGCACAACCACCGGTCCCCGTACGGCCTCTGGCTCCCGTACGGCCTCTGGCTTCCCGTATGGGCTCTGCCCCCCGCAGGACCGCCGCCCCCGCCCCGCCCCGTTGGGCCGTCCGCGCCGCGCACATCGCCGCGGTCTCCGCCCTGCCGGCCGGGCTGTGGCGGCTGGGGCTGGTCGCGGGCCGGCACGGCGGCTACACCGACGCGGGCCACCACGCGGTGGGCTTCACCGGCTGGGACGCGGTGTGGCCGGTCACCCTGAGCGTGCTCACCGAGGCGCTGGCCCTGCTCACCCCCGGCCTGGTCCGGCCGTGGGGCACGGTGCCGCCGGGCTGGTGCTGCTCTGGACGCCGTTCCTCAGAACACAACCACAGCCACCAGCTGAGCTCACAACTGTCCCGCCCATAACTGTGATTGCAACACTAGGGCGTGTCCGAAGCGGAGAAGACCGTTCGCTGTGCGGAACGGGTCCGCCCGGGTCCCCCACTCCCCTCGTGGCGGGGGCCCCGGGCGTCGACTTCGAGAAGCATGCCAAGCGCGGCGGCCGGACGGCCATGCATTAGCCTCTGGGCCTAATAGTCGACAACGCGTCAGGTCAGGGCGGCTGCGGGGATCCGGAGGAAGGTTCGTGATAGCACTGAAGTTCGGGGTGTCGGACCTTGCAAGGACCCGGTTCGTCGTCTCGCCGCTCGACCACCTGATGGCCGCCTCGGCTCGGCAGGGCGTGCACCAGGGCATCGGATCGCGCAGCGAGCGCTGGTGGCGGGACGTCCGCCGCCACGTGCCCCAAAGGGCCGGGCGCTTCCTCGACGTGGTCAACGCGAGCGCGATCGGCGTCCCGGACTTCATGGTGGCGGACCTCGACGCCGTCCGCCGGCAGCTGAGCGACGAGCTCGACGCACTCCTCGCCGTCCCGCAGCAGGCCGTCGAGGAGGACGTCGCGATGTTCGGCAGCGGGACCGAACTCCCGACCGCCCTCGCCCGGTTGCGCGACGACGGCAGCCGGGGCCTGCGCGAGGTCAGCGACGGTGCCTGGGCACTGTTCCGGTCCTGCCTCGCCCCGGACTGGCCCGAGATCCGGCGCGCCCTGGAGGCCGACATCGCCGTCCGGGCCCGCACCGCCGCCCGCTCCGGGATCGGCGCGATGCTCGACTCGCTCCACCCGAAGGCGGTCTGGCGGGACGAGGGAGTCCTGGAGTGCACCCTCGGCGAGCTGGAGGGCTCCTTCGAACTGGGCGGCCGGGGCTTGGAGCTGCGACCCAACTACTTCGTCCAGCAGAGCATCAGCCTCCTGGCCGGACCGGACCGCCAGAGCCTGCTGCTGCACCCCATCGTCGCCCCGGCCGCCGAGCCCCCGACCCGGCCGCCGACCGCCGACGGCCTCGCCGCCGTCCTCGGCCCCGCCAGGGCCCGGGTCCTGCGCACCATCGCCGGCGGCTCCTGCTCCACCACCGAACTCGCCCAGCGGCTCGGCGTCACCCCGCCGTCCGCCTCCGCGCACGCCGCCGCCCTGCGCGCCGCCGGGCTGATCACCACCCGGCGCCAGGGCAAGCAGGTCCAGCACACCGTGAGCGAGGTCGGGCACGACCTGCTGCTCGACAACCCGGACGCCGCGCGGGCGGGGTAGGGCCCGGGTCGTCCGGGCGGCCGCGAGAAGTGGCAGGGGCCGATGGTGTGCGGAAGAGTCGTCGGCGCGGCGAGGGCCCGAACCCTCGCGCATCCTCTGCACCTTCTCTGTAGGAAGAGTCGCCATGAGTACTCCGCAGGCCGGCAAGCCCGGCGTCGACGTCAAACTGGACGAGCAGGGCCGCATCGTCGTCACCTCACCTGAGCTGTCGGCCCAGGCGTTCGTCGGGCACGGGGGCAACATCCCCTTCGACCCCGAGATGCGTCGAGGCGTCACCAACGTCTGCCCCAACCTGGTCGCGGGCTGCGGCAGCCCCGCCCGGGTCTGACCCGACGGTCCGGTCAGGTCCGAGGAGACCCACGCCCATGACGCAGACCCTCACCGGACCCGGCACGCGGGGGAGCACCTCCCTCGCCTTCCGGAAGCAGCTCGCGGCGTCCCTGACGAACGAGATCCTGCACCTCATCGTCCTGCCCACGGAGCAGTGCAACTTCCGCTGCACCTACTGCTACGAGGACTTCGCCGTCGGCCGGATGGGCGAGGACACGGTCGGCGCGCTCAAACGACTGATCGACCGGCGCGCAGAGGGTCTGCGACGCCTGGACATCTCCTGGTTCGGCGGGGAACCGATGCTCGCGCGCGGCATCGTGCAGGAAGTGTCGGCGCACGCGGCGCGGTTGGCCGCAGGCCGGGCGGACTTCGCGTTCGGCGCCGACATGACCACCAACGGCTACCTGCTCGACGCCGAGGCCGTCCGCGAGCTCGCGGCGCTCGGCGTCGAGCGGTACCAGGTCTCGCTGGACGGCCCCGCCGCCGCGCACGACACGACCCGGCTCCGCGCCGACGGCCGCGGTTCGTTCGACCGGATCTGGCGCAACCTGCTGGAGATCAGGGACAGCGCCCTGCCGGTCGGCATGCTGTTGCGGGTCCACCTCACCCCCGCCAACCTGCCGCTGATGCCCGAGTTCGTCGCGCGGCTGCGCGACACCTTCCTGCGGGACGAGCGGTTCACGCTCCACCTCAAGCCGGTGGAGCGGATGGGCGGTCCGAACGACGCGGCGATGGAGATCCTCTCCCTGGACGCCCGCCACCACACCGTGGACGAGCTCACGGCGATCGCGTACGAAGGCCTCCCGGCGCCCGCCTCCGACGGCCTGCCCGTCTGCTACGCCGCACGCCCCAACTCCCTGGTGATCCGCGCCGACGGCACCGTCGCCAAGTGCACGGTGGCGTTCTCCGACCCTGCCAACGCCATCGGCCGGCTGCTGCCGGACGGCACCCTGCGGATCGACGACCAACGGCTGGCCCCCTGGGTGCGCGGCTGGGCGGCCGGCGACGAGGACGCGGTGCACTGCCCGTACCGGGGCATGCCGCGCCGCCGGGAGCCGGCCGTGCTGCAGATCGGCACCCGGCGGGAGCTCCGGAGGACGTGACGGGGACGCGACGGGGACATGACGGGGACGTCAGTGGCGTTCCAACTGCCCCGGCAGGCCTGGAAGCGACTGTCCGGCGGCAAGGGCTCGCACGGAGAGCGGATCTACGACTGGGCCCGCGTGGCGGTCCGCCCCGTGGGGGCGGACCGCGTCGGCCACTGGGTCCTGGCCCGCCGCTCCGTCAAGGACCCCACCGAGATCGCCCACCACGTCTGCTACGGCCCCGTTGCCACCCGGCTGAAGGACCTGGTCAAGGTCGCCTCAGCCAGGTGGGCGATCGAAGAATCGCTCCAGGTCGCGAAGAACGAGTGCGGCCTGGAGCACTACCAGGTCCGCCGCTACGACGCCTGGTACCGGCACATCACCCTGGCCATGGCCGCCCTCGCCGCACTTACCGCCATCCGCGCCGACGAGTTGGAAGAGGGGGATGCCGATTGGGACGAACCGACCTGATACCCCTGTCCGTCGCGGAGGTCCGCCGCCTCATCGGCCTGGTCCCTCCGGCCACACTGGCTCACCCCACAGCACCATCTGCACTGCTCATGGTGGAGACGCCTCAGTCAGATCCGAGCCCGCCGCAGCCACTACAAACACAGAGGCCACACCCCATAACCGTGATTGCAGCACTAGGCCGCCTCGACCGCGACGTCGTTGCGGGCGAGCGCGGCGAGAACCGTGTCGAGCAGGCCGGGGAAGCGCCGCTCCAGGTCGACCGTGCGCAGGGCGGAGAACCGGCGGTTGGCCTCCTCTCGCTGGGTGATCACGCCGGACTCCCGCAGCACCTTGAAGTGGTGGCTGAGGGTGGACGGCGCGACGTCCACCGGGAAGGTGCCGCAGGCCCGTTCGGGTTCGTCCCGCAGCACGCGGACGATGGTCATCCGGGTCGGGTCGGAGAGCGCGTGCAGAACGTCGTACAGGTCGATCTCCTCGGTCGTGGGGTGCGCGAGCGCCGGTCGGCGGCGGGTGCTGCGGGGCATGGACAACCTCCCTGATCTGCGATGTTCGACAACCATCAAAACAGCGTGGTACCAATGACTCACGGCAATTTCGCCGTTCGTCGAACATCGTAGTCGAGGGGGCACGAGCATGCGCGCACTGGTGATGACCGCACCCGGTGGAGCCGAGAACTCCGAGGTCCGGCAGATGGAGGCACCGCACCCCGGCCCCGGCCAGGTGGCGATCGACGTCGCCTGGGCCGGACTGAACTTCGTGGACGTGATGGCCCGCCGCGGCGACGGCGGCTACGCCGCCGAGTGGCCGTACCTGCCGGGCAAGGAGGTGGCCGGCACGGTCCGGGAGCTCGGCGAGGGTGTCACCGGACTGGCCGTGGGCGACCGGGTGGTGGCCGCGCCGGTCCGTGGCGGGCTGGCCGAGGTCGTCGTCGCGGAGGCCGTCCTGACCGTCCCGGTCCCGGACGGGCTGGCGCTCAACGCCGCCGCGGCCGCCCCGCTGGGCCTCGCCACCGCCGTCCTGCTGCTGACCGACGCGGGCCGGCTGACCGCCGGGGACAACGTCCTGGTCCACTCGGCCGGCGGCGGCATCGGCAGCGCGATAGCCCAGCTGATCCCGCTGCTCGGCGGCGGGGGCACGCTGATCGGCACGGTCGGCCGCCCGGAGAAGGCCGCGGCCGCGGTAGAGCTGGGCTACGACCACGCGTTCGCCCGCGACGAGAAGCTCGCCGACGCCGTCCGCGCCGCGACCGACGGCCGGGGCGTCGACCTGGTGCTCGACCCGCTGGGCACCGCCGCGCTGGAGCTCGACCTGGACGTCACCGCACCCGGCGGCCGGATCGTCCTGTTCGGCAACGCGGGCGGCGGCACCGTCAGCGACCTGCCCCCGCTCGGGCGCCTGATGGGCGGCAACCTCTCCATCACCGGCTTCAGCCACCGCGCCTTCGCCGCCACCGCCCCCGAGCGCCTCGCCCGCGCCATCCGCACCACCCTCGACCTCCAGGCGAACAGCGGCCTGAGCGTCCCGCTCACCGAACTGCCCGGCCTGGAGGCCGTCCCGGCCGCGCACGACGCGATGCAGGAGGGACGGGCCACCGGCAAGTACGTGGTGCGCGTGGCCGGTTGACCGTCAGACGATGAAGACCGCCGCCGGGTCGGCGTGCAGGTGCGAGATCCAGATCGGCATAGTCCGGGCCCGCCCGGTGTTCGGAGCCGGCATGACCAAGATTCTGGTGATCGGCGCAAACGGCAGTGTGGGCAGGCACGTTGTGGCCTCGCTGGCCGAAGGCGGGGACGAGGTACGGGCATTGGTGCGGGACGCCGCCAAGGCCGCGCTGCCCGCGGGGGTGGAGGCCGTGCGGGGGGATCTGGCGGCGCCGGAGAGCCTGGTGGGCGCGCTGCGGGGCGGGGTGGAGAGCGTCTACCTGATGTGGCCCGGGATCCCGGTGCAGCCGCGGGTGGTGGAGCTGATCGCCGAGCACGCCGAGCGGGTCGTCTATCTGTCGGCGGATGTGGCCGACCTCGCGGACGACGAGCCGGCGGTGATCTTCCACCAGGAGATCGAGCGGTTGATCCGCAAGTCCGGCCTGGGCTGGACCTTCGTCCGGGCGATCGACTTCGCGGGCAACATGCTCGGCTGGGCGGACCAGGTGCGCCAAGGCGTCGTCTGCTGGCCGTACGGCGAGGCGCGCCGCTCGCTGATCCACGAGCGGGACATCGCGGACGTGGCGGTGGCGGCGCTCACCGAGGACGGGCACGACGGCGGCAAGTACGTGGTCACCGGGCCCGAGTCGATCTCCCACGCCGAGCTGGCGCGGATCATCGGCGAGGAGACCGGCGCCGAGGTGCGCTGGGAGGAACTCGCGCCCGAGACGGCCCGCGAGCAGCTGACGGCGGCCTGGGGGAACGCGGCGTTCGTGGACGCCCGACTGCGGGCGTGGGAGGCGTTCACGCGCGAGCCGGAGCGGGTGACGGACACCGTGCAGCAGGTGCTCGGGCGCCCGGCGCGCAGCTTCCGCTCGTGGGTGCGCGACCACGCGGAGGACTTCCGGTAGCGGCCCGCCCGGGTCGGGGCCCGTTGCACGCCACGGGCCCCGACCCGGGCGAGGCGGCGAACGGAGGCGTCCCCCTTTCGCTGCCGGCCACCGCCCGTCCGGCGGCCGGCACTCCGCGCGCCCTAAATGGTCAGGTGGCGGGCGAAGAAGCGGCGGATCGTGCGGCGCACCTCCGGGACGGAGACGGCGGGCGGGACGCTGCCGATCACCGCATTCCGGCGCTCCGCCGTGATCAGCCCGGCCGCCTGGAGCTGGGGCAGCACGGCCGCGAAGTCGGTGAACACCCAGTGGTCGGCGTCGGCGACGAGCGTGCGGCGGACCGTACGGCCGGAGCGGGCGAGCAGGGCCGACCAGGAGCGGTCCAGCTCCCGCCGGCGGGCGAACTCCGTGCTGCCGAGCAGCAGCAGCGGGCGGTCGACGCCCTGGGCGGCGACCGGGAGCAACTCGCCGGACGGGGAGTCGAGGTAGCCCTCCAGGTTGATCCCGGCGCGGATCCGCCGGTCCTCGTGCAGTACCTCCGACACTGCGGTGGCGCCCGCCGAGTGCCCGTAGACGCCGAGGCGGCGCAGGTCGAGGGTGGCGGCGAGTCCGGGCGGCAGCGGAAGGTCGGCGGCGTGGCGCAGGCGGTCGAGGACGAAGTGGAGGTCGGCGATCCGGGCGTCGATCATGGTGCGGAAGACGTCCGGCTGGTCGCGCGGGTCGCCGCGCAGGACGGTCGTCCGCACCTGCTCGCGCCGGAAGGGCGTGGTGCCGGGGAACTCGACCGCGAGGGCGTCGCCGGGGTGGTCGACCGAGACGACGACGGCGCCGTGGCTCACCAACTCCTCGGCCAGGGTGGTCCCGAGGCCGCGCGGGTCGCCGCCGCCGGGGCTGTGCACCAGCACCGGACGGCGGCCCGGCAGCGGCGGGGCGTCCTCGCAGGAATGGGAGAGGGCGCCGGCCCAGTCCACGCCGGGGCCGGGGAGTTGGAGCGGGGTCTGCGGGAGGATCTGCCCGAAGGCGTCCGCGGCCCGTGGGGGCAGCTGCGGGGCCGGAGTGCGGCCGGCGACGGAGCGCGCCGGGTAGTAGACGGTCAACATCAGCTCGCGGCAGTGGATTTCGGACGCCCAGGGGTCGGGACGGGAAGTGTCGACGAGGTAGAGCGAGTGACGTCCTACGGGGTACCCGCCGGTCGGGGCGGGAAGGACGGGGATCAGGTCGCCCGAGGCCGCCCGGGCTGGACCGGCGTCGAGCAGCAGGGCGGCGGAGGTAAGCAGGGCGGACTTTGCGACGGTGCGCCGGCTCAGGTGGCGGTTCATACCGCGCATGCTGTCCGGCCGGGGCTACTGCGGGCGATCGTTTAGCTTGGAGGCTCAAGGATGGCGCGCGCGTTGAGCGCCGGGCAGGGGGCGTAGTGATCCGGATCCACCTCGCGCCGGACGACTTCGGCCGGGTCCGCCTCGCGCCCCGGCCCGCCCCGCTCCAGGAACTGCACGCGGCGCTGGCGACGATGGGCGTCCCGGACGGCAACCTGCTGCACATGCCCTGGCGGCGCCGGGCGCTGCGGGCGCTGCCGGACGCGGCCCGCCCGCTCGCGGACCTCGTGCCGGCCGGGCGTGCGCCGGGCTTCCTGGACACGACGGCGGACACGCTGCCGGATGCGATGGACCAAGTCGCCTCGTGGCCGGTCGAGTTCGTGGGTGCCGAGCTGGAGCGCGGCTACGCGCCCGTACGAGCGCCCGCCCCGGCGTGGCTCCGGGGCCTGCACCGGGGCGAGCCCGAGGCGTGGCGACTGGTCCGGCAGGCGCAGCAGGCGACGTTCGGGGCGCTGCTCGGCCCGGTCTGGGCGCAGGTGCAGGACCTGCACCACGCGGAGTTCGTGCGCCGGGCCGTGCAGCTGGCCGAGGGCGGGGTGGGTGCGCTGCTCGCGGGGCTGCTGCCGGGCGGCCGACTGGCGGACGGCGGGGCGTGGGAACTGCCGGGCCGCGCACGGGAGATCCGGGTCGGCGGCCGCGGGCTGCTGCTCCTGCCCAGCTTCCACTGGTTCGGCGAACCACTGCTGTCCGACCTGCCGGGCCGCCCGGTCACGGTCACCTACCCGGCCGGGTCCGGCTTCCCGCCGCTGCCCGACGGCACGGCCGGCCCTGCGGCCCTGGCGAAGGTGATCGGCGGCACCCGCGCGGAGTTGCTGCACCTGCTGGCCGACGAGCACACCACCACCGAGCTGGCCCGGCGGCTGCGCGTCAGCGCCGCGACAGCGTCGGCGCACACGGCGGCCCTGCGCGGCGCCGGGCTGATCACCACCTCCCGCGCCGGGAAGGCGGTGCTGCACCGACGCACGGCGCTGGGCAGCCTGCTGCTGGGCACGGACGGCAGCTGAGCACGCGGCCGGCGCTACCCGGCGGCCTCCAGCAGGATGCGCAGGAGGTCGTCGGGCGCTTCGGCCACGATGTCGTGGCCGTGCGGGAGGGTGCGCACCCGCCAGGACGGGTCCAGGCCGAGCCGCTCGTGGAACGGGGCGAACGGGGTGCCCTCGAACCCGGACGTGTAGACGTGATGGCAGCGCTTGACGCCGTCCTCGCCGGTCGGCCTGATCCGCTGCAGCATCGCGGCGAGCGGTTGTGACGTGGTGCCGGGCGAGGTCCGGATCGGCGGCGGGACCATGGAGTCGCCGTCCTCCCCAGGTGTGCCGGGCTCCCGATTCCCCGGAGGCCCGGCGCCGCCGGTGGTCAGCCCCGCAGGACCGCCAGTTCGATCTCCCGGTGCGTCGAGTCGCCCGGCAGCGGCACCGAGACGCCGGAGCGCTTGAAGCCGGCCCGGACGTACATCGCCTCGGCACGGGCGTTGTCCTCGTGGACGAACAGCCGCACCCGCTCGATGCGGGGCTCGGTGAGCGACCACGACCAGTCCTGGGCGGCCCGGATGAGCTCGTGCGCCAGGCCGGTACCGCGCGCCTCGGGGCGGACGTAGACGCCGACCAGGTGGGTCTGCGGAACCTCGATGACGTCGCCGCCGAGAACCCCTTCCCCGCCGGGCCGCTCGACCAGCACGGTCATGGTGCCGAGCCAGCGGCCGTCCTCGGCCTCCGCGACGATCTGCCGCACGGTGTCGCCCTCGGCCGCGCCGGTGGTGCGGGCCTGCCAGAACTCGTCGGGCTGGGCGGCGGCATTCTCGTACGTGTCGAGGAAGGCGATGCCGGCGACCGGGTCCCGCAGGGCGTCCAGTCGGATCGCCTTGACCCGCTCCCATTCCTCGGTCCGTACGCGTCTGATGATGGTGCTCATCACACGATGATCACCAGTGCCAGCGGCCCTGACAACCCCTTTTTACGGCCGCCGACATGTGCGTTTCCTCTCCCTGACGTGACATCGGCCTCCGGAGGACCTCGGAGGCCGGTGCCACGACAGCGGGCGGAGACGTTCGGGAGTCCGCAGCACGCCGAGGAGGAGTTGGACCGGTGCGCCGATTCCGGCGTCCGGGCGTTCCTCGCCGCCAATCGGTGAGGTGCTTCACGCGCAGGAGGTCGGCCGGGCCGACTTCCTGCGCAGCGGGTCACGGGAGAGGGCGGGCGGTCACCCGACCAGCGGTTCGAGATGGTCCATCGCGCTGGAGAAGTCCTCGACCATCTGGTCGTACGCGCCGGGATCGCCGGATGTCACCGCGTCACAGCGCGTAGCGGCCTTCTGCAGGCCGCTGAGGACCTGCACCCATTCGTCCGGTGCGCCCGCCTCCGGCTGCAGCCCGTTGACCTTCGCCGCCATCGCGGTGCACGCCTTGCCAACGGTCTTGGCATCGCCGTGCGCGCTCGTGATCGTCGAGACCATGGGGATCACCGCGGAGCTCACGGTGCTGAACTGCGAGGACGTCAGGGCCCAGGCCTGCGCGGCACTGCCACTACCGCTTGGGCTGGGGCGCGCGCCGGAGTTCGCCGGGGAGGAAGTGGGGGACACGGCAGCTTCCGTGGTGCTGGAAGCGGCTGCGGACGTGGCCGCCACCTTGTTGCTTGCAGGAGCAGCACTCGCACAGCCCGCCAGTACAGCTGTGGCGGTTACGAGCAGACATGCTGCGGTGGTGCGGCGCATCCGTTTCCTTCGACTCGTTGATACAGCGGCTCGCGACTGTATCCATTGGCCAGCCCGTGGCCAACCGAGTTCGGGCTTCGCAGATGGCGCCGACCAGGGCGGCCAGGAGGTTGAGGGTCAGGAGCCCGAGCACCGGTCCCGCTCGCGCTTGTACTCGCGGATGAGGGCGAGGAGGTTGATCAGGGTACTGGCCGGGATGTTGCCGAGGTTGACGAGCGGGCGGCCCTGGAGGTTGATCTCACCCGGGTCCGCGGAGGGCCAGAGCAGGCCGAACTCGCGCCCTTCGGTGCGGAGTTCGACGATGAGTTCGGTGACCTGGCGGGCAGTGAGGTGGAGCAGGGCCGGGTCGGCGGGGTGGATCGGGTGGTGGGCGCTCACGCGACACCGTCCAGCTCCAGCTCGAACCAGATGGTTTTGCCGAGCTTCTGGGGGTCGACGCCCCAGCGGTGGGTGAGGGCGGCGACGAGCTGGAGGCCCCGGCCGGACTCGGAGAGGAGGGAGGGCGAGAACTGCTCGGGGAGGACGGGCGAGCGGTCGGAGACGTTGACCCGGAGGGTGTTGTCGCGAAAGAGGATGACGAGGGTGGGAGAGGTCGTCCCGCCGTGGCGCCAGGCGTTGACGATGAGTTCGACCATCGCGAGCTCGGCGTCGGCGATGAGGGAGGGGGGCCAGCCGGCGGAGGCCATCACGGAGTTGAGGGTGTCGCGGGAGATGGTGAGGGAGGGGGAGTTGAGGTTGCGCACAGGGGTCTCCCAGAAGGAAGGAAGGGATGAGCCGAGCGGGCTGTCGCCGTGAGCAAGTCCGGGCATGGGTGCTCTGCGGTGCGAGGCAGCGTTACTGACGCCCGCATCGGTGATCGGTGCATCACCGACTGTAAGGCATCGGTGGTACATGTTGGGGTACTTCTACCCCAGCTCTTCACTCGATCGATGGATTGCTGGACCCTTCAAGGGATAGCGATGGATGCTTGGGGCATGCCACCACGAACTACCCCGTCAGCCAGGCAGGAACGAGTAGGCATCGAGCTGCGGAAGATGCGCGACAGCGCCGGCCGCACGACTGCCGAAGCCGCCGCGCTGTTCGGGTTCGCCCGAACGAAGATCACTCAGATCGAGAAGGGGCAGTACCCGATCAGCGCCGAGCGGGTACGCATGCTCGCTTGCGACTACGAGGAGAGCGATCACGCCTTCGTAGAGGCACTCGCGGCCATGGCCGAGGAGCGCTACAGGGGTTGGTGGGAGGAGTACCGAGGCTCCGTACCGGTCGGCTTCCTCGACATTGCCGAGGTCGAGTACTTCTCCAGGGGAATGCACACCTATCAGATCTCGCATGTCCCAGGTGCCATGCAGACCGAGGAGTACGGACGATCCATCTTCGGGGATCTCTACCCACCGCTCTCGCCACGTCTCCTGGAAGCCCGCGTAGAGCATCGAGTGCAGCGTTCGGCCTTCCTGATGCGGGAAGACGGTGAACCGTACTCGGCGTTGGTCCATGAGGCTGCCCTGCGAATGCTGTTCGGGGGCCGTGATGCCGCAAAACGACAGATGGACAAGCTGCTTGAGTACTCGGAGTTGCCCCACGTGAATCTTCGAGTGATCCCCTTCAGCACCAATGGTTTCATGGGCGCAGGGCAAGGCATCGTCTATGCGAACGGCCCAGTGCCCCGCCTGGACACCGTCCAGCTCGATGCGGTGGGCGGTCCCGCGTTCCTTCACGAGCAACGGCAGATGGAGAACTACCGTCACATCATCGACAAGATGACTGAGCGAGCCCTCACCAAGAGCCAGTCTCGCGATGCCATCAGGCTCATCAAGAAAGAGATCTAGCGTCATGGAAACACTTCACTGGAAGCGGCCGGAAGCGTGCCCCGATGGCTCAAGCTGCCCGGAGGTGGCCATAGGCCCCGACTCCGTCTACGTCCGCAGCAGCCTCCTCCCCGACGCCATCGCCCAACTCACCCCCACCGAATGGCGCGACCTCGTCTCCGCCATCCGCGCCGGGGAATTCGACGTCTGATCTGAATCGAAGAGGGCGGGCCGTTCTTCGAACGGCCCGCCCTCCTTTCACGCCGCCTTCGCCGTCGCCCGCACGCCGAAGTGCACGTACCGACTACCGTCGGCCAGCGCGTAGAACACCACCGGTATCCACGCGTCCTTCTCGTTCCTCCGCCCAGCGAACACCGTCTTCGCCGGCTCGTGCGACACCGCCGTCAGCTGCCACACCAGCGGTTCGAACGTCCCCGCGAGCCCGTCCGCCCCTTCATAGGTGAGGCGCAGCGAGCCATCCCCCTCGGCAATCGTCATCAGGAAGCCCTCGCGCTTGTACCTCCCGAGGAACTCCCCGACCTCCACCACCGGCGGCGCCGCAGGCGGCTCGAACCCCGGCATCGCCACCCCCGCGAACTCCGCCGACAGCTCACGGCACAGCGCCTCGAACACCTTGGGCGCCGCTCCCCCGCCGTTCGTCAGCAGCACCACCGCGACGCCCTTCTCCGGCATCGCCCGCAGGTACGCCAGCTGCCCGAACGTACTCCCGTCGTGGCCGAACCCGCGTACGCCGTCCCATTCGAACAGCCCCCAGCCGAGCCCCCAGTGCGCACCGAGGAACCACTGGTCCGGCATCTCGACCTCGCGGTTCAGCATCGCCTCGACCACGGCCACCGGCAGCACCCGCGTCCCGTCCGGCGCGATGCCGCCGTCCACGAACAGCCGCGCGAACCGGGCGACATCGGCCGCTGTCGCGCAGATCCCGCCGTACGGACCGGCCGAGCGCGGCAGCATGTTCCACAGCGGCGTGGGCACCGGCTCCTCGCCCGGGTCGCCCATGTGCCCCATGGCGGCCCGGAAGCGCAGCACCTCCTCCGGCAGGGTCATGGTGTGCTCCAGCCCGAGCGGGCCAACCAGCAGCTCCTTGAGCGCCTCGTCCCAGGTCCCACCCGTCACCACCTCGACTATTCGGCCGAGGACGTTGTACGCGGTGCTGGAGTACGACACGGTGGCGCCGGGCGGGTTGGTGAGGCCGACCGTGCGGGCGCCCTCGATGTAGCGGGCCAGGCAGTCGTCGCCTCGACCGGTGTCGTTGACGTAGTCGCCCTCGATGCCGCTGGTGTGGTTGAGCAGTTGACGTGGCGTGATGGTGCGGCTGGCCTCGGCGTCGGCTACCGCGAACTCGGGCAGGACGTCCACGACCGGCGCGTCGAGGTCCAGCTTTCCGGCCTCCGCGAGCAGCACCACCATAGCGGCCGTGTAGCCCTTGCTGACCGAGCCGATCTGGAACACGGAGTCCGTGGTGACGGCGACGCCGGTGCCGGTGTGCAGGATGCCGGAGGCCAGTTCGTGGATCTCGCCGTCGGCGAGTACGGCCAGGGCCGCGCCGGGGATCCGGTGGGCGGCGAGCAGCTCGTCGAGCCGGGCCTGCCAGTGGGCGGCGTCGAAGGCCGGCGCCTCCTCGACCACGCCCAGCGCGCGGTTGACGGTGCGGGCGACGTCCCGTTCCGTCCGCTCCAGGAGTTCGGCCACCTCCCGGTCGACGACCTTGGACACTTCGCGGCGCAGGCTTTCCGACATGTGCTCTCCCTCGTGATCACGACGGTTCGGTGCGGCAGCGGTGAGCCGGGCGCGCTTCCGACACCGCAGGACCGACCGTCAACTCCCCTGTAGATCACGACACTAAGCGCGATCACGCCCTTTTTCAAACAACGTTCGAAACTCTGCGGCCTCCACGGGCCCCCACCGGTCTCCACCGGCCTCACCCGACACGCCGTCCGACCCCGCGCAGAGGCTGGCGATCAAGCGAGGAAGCAAGGAGCAGAACTGCGCGGATCGAGCGTCACCAGGTCAACGAAGCAACCGTCTCGGCGGCCCGCGAAGGCTTCGCCGACCGGATCGGAGGCCAGGTCCACTCCTACTCGCGGGCCGGCCTGATAACCGCCACCGAATGGCGGCTGATCTCCGACGAGTTCCTCGACTACCTCGGCGCTCTCTCCCTCGACACCCCCGACCTCCACACCTCCGAGGCCAGGGCCGCCCTCAAGGACGCCACCGAGGCCGCCGCCGGAGCCATCGCGTTCGCCGCGCGCTACCCGCGCTGCCCCTTCCGCGTCTTCCTCGACTACCCGAACTTCGGGATGAGCTACGACCGCAAGGACCCCGAGACCCCGGTGCTCCCCCTCCACCCCGGCAGCGAGGCCCAGTTCGAGACGACACCCCGGCCGCTGGCACTCGGCCCCCGCCTTCGCCCTGATCACCGGCGTCCGCGAGGACCTCGCCCCGCTCGTCGTCGCCGGGCCGACCGGCTCCGCCGCCGACCGCTCCACCGATCCCGACGCCGCGATCAACCTGGACGTCCTCGCCCTCTCCTGCCACGCCCGCCGCCGCGACTGGGCGATCACGTCGAGTCCCCCGGGCGGCCGAACGCGGCTGAGGCGGGCCCCGCACCCGCGGTTCGTCACATGGGTCTTGAGCTGCTAATATTCTTCTTGTCGCGAGGGAGAATGATTCCTCGTCAGGCGTCAGCGGTGCTACCAGAGCACGCCCTACTTTCAGTAGGGAGAGTCCGTGCAACCCGGGCCTGGCGCTCCACTGTCGGATGGGGTCCGGCGCCTTCACCGGCGCCGGACCCCGTTCGCGTTGCGACCGGGGGAGGAACAACGGCGTGCCGCACGACGCGGATCTTCGGATCGGTGATGAAGTGCGGCTCACCGGCGGGCCGTTCACGGACTCCACCAGGCCCGTGGTCGCGGTCGATCCCGACCGGGGCCGCGTGCAGCTGACCGTGGACATCCTCGGCGATCAGACCAGGATCGACGTCCCCCGGTCGGATGTCGAGCGGGTCGGCTGAACCCACACCCTGCGCAGACGCCTGAGAACGCCCCGCGATGCTCTCAGGCGTCGGTGCCGGAGGCTCAGGCGGCCGGCAGTGCCTTCCAGTCCTGCCAGGAGATGTCGCGCCCCAGGTAGCGCGGCCGCTCGAACGGCCAGTCGGCGGCGATCCACTGCGGCACCAAGGCGTCCAGCGCCTGCTCCACCTCACCGCCGACCAGCTCGTCCACCACCCACCACGAGAGCTCGCCGTCCGCGCCGGTCCGCTCCGGCGGGTCGATGTACACGCAGCCGAGGATCGCGGTCTCGGCGCGGTCGAGCAGGACGTAGTTGAAGGACTGGTGGACGGCGATCTCCCGCTCGTGGCGCGCCAGGTCGATCCGGTTCGCCTCGAAGGTCATCGTCTCCGCGGGCCAGCCCCAGGCCGGGCCGAAGATGCCCCACAGGCGCTCACGGGAGCCCATCACGGCCGGATAGTCGAGGGCGGCGTCGGCCTCCGTGATCGGACGCAGGTGGTAGTCGCCGCTGAGCAGGGGGACGTGGACGGGGTGGACGAAGTCATCAGGCAGCCAGGTCATGGCGTCGAGGCTAACCAAGGGCAGGCGGCGGATCATGGCATTTTCGCAGGCCCCTGTTCGTGCTCCTTAAGTTCATCCGCCGAATAACTGATGCACGGTCATCAGGCCTGGGCGAGGGACGCCTGCTCGGCACCGAGGACTAGGACCAGCGCCCGATGGCACCCGGCTCCGTGATCTCTAGGCTCGCAGCCATCGCCGATCACCGGCCCACGCCCCATCGCCCCATCTCCCCAGGAAGTAGCACCATGCCGGCTGACGCCACCGCTCACATCCGCATCGCCCGCCCCTCGCGCAACCTCCGCGCGGCGGAGGACTTCTGGATCTCGGGGCTCGGGCTCGACGTCCTCTACCGGCACGAGACGGACGGCACCCCCGGCGAGCACTCGCTGCTCATGGCCGGCTGGCCCGATGCCGCCTGGCACCTGGAGCTGGTCCACGATCCCTCCGCCCCGGTCGAGCCGCGACCGACCGCCGAGGACCTCCTGGTCGTCTACCTCGGCGAGCCGGTGCCGGACTCGCTGGTCGAGCGGCTCGAACAACACGGCGGGAAGCGGGTCCCGGCCCACAACCCGTACTGGGACACCTGGGGCGTGACCGTCCAGGACCCGGACGGCTACCTGCTGGTGCTCTCCACCCGCTCCTGGTCCAACGCCTAGACCCTCACCGGGCGCGACGGCGGCGCAGTTCACCCAGCCACTCCCGCACCTGCTCGTCGTCGTGCAGGTACGGGCCCTCGGGGCCGGCGGGGAGGTCGATGCCGTGGAGCAGCCCGAGTGCCCAGAGGGAGAGGTCGTCCCACTCCAACTCGTCGTCCAGCAGCCAGCGGCCGGCCCAGCGGTCGGCCTCGTCCCGGCTCACCCGGCCCTCGGCCACGGCGGCGAACCGGCGCTCGATCTCATCCAGGTCGAGGTAGAGGTCAGGCTTCACCGCCACAGTCTGACGTTACGACTTCCGTAAATCCAGAAAACGGCCTGATCCCATCGCTTCCAAATGAACCCGGCGGAGGCCGGTTTTCCGCCGCCGAGGACAGGGGTAGTGCCGAGACGTTCGCACTCCGACCATTCCCAGGTCGGATGCGGAGGCGAACCTTTGAGATTCTTACGGAAAGGACTTCGCATGAACAGGATCGTCCGTAACTCCCTCGCGACCGTCGTGATGGCTGGCGCCCTCACCGCCGCCGTCGCCCCCGTGGCCATGGCCGTCGAGCAGACCGGCTCGGTGGCCGGGGTCCAGGCCCAGGTCCGCAACCCGAAGACGGTCAAGGCCGACGCGTACAACCAGGCCCGCAGCATCCTGGCCAACGCCGGCAGCCAGACCGCCGCCAAGTCCCACCCGATCCACGGCAAGAACGATGTCCCGGTCTCCTACGGCACCAGCCTGCTCGCCTCCGCGCGCGACGAGTTCCGGGCCGCGGACAAGAAACTGCCGCCGAAGGACAAGAAGTCCGACATGTCGATCGCGCACTACAACGCCATCCACAGCGCGGCCAAGACCATGGGCATCGACACCTGGTGACGGACCCGGCCTGACGACAACCCCGGTCTCCACCGAACGGGGGCCCGGCTCTCCTTCAGAAGACGGAGAGCCGGGCCCTTCGTCGGGATGAGGACCGTCGGCGGCCGCCAATGCGAGCGTGACGGGCATGACCACAACTCATCCGTCCCGCCACCGAATCAGCGCGCGGATCGGCGCACGGGTCGCCGCTGCCGCACTTGCCACCGCCACCGTCGCCACGCTCGCGCCCAGCGCCGCGGCCGCCACCCCGGTTGTCCCGCCGCAGGGCTCGGCCGACTTACGGCCCGAGCTGAACGCCATGGTCGAGCAGGGCGTCAGCACGGCCGCGTTCGCGCAGATCCGCGACCACGGCCGGGTCACCGGGCGCGGCGCGGCCGGCACCGCCGACCTGGACACCGGCCGACCGGCGCGCGCCGACGGGCGGTTCAGGATCGCCAGCGTCACCAAGACCTTCGTCTCCACCGTCACCCTCCAGCTGGTCGGCGAAGGGCGGATCGAGCTGGACGACCCGATCGAGCACTACCTGCCCGGCACCGTACCCAACGGCGACCACATCACCGTCCGACAACTCCTCAACCACACCAGCGGGCTGCACAACTACCTCGACGACCCGCATGTCCGCTCCAACACCGAGGCGGGCAACCGGGAGTTCCTCGCCACCGGACGCTGGATCGAGTACACGCCGGAACAGCTGCTGGCCATCGGCGCCGCCATGCCGCCCTACTTCGCGCCCGGGCAGGGGTGGCACTACTCCAACACCAACTACGTCGTCGTCGGCATGCTCATCGAGCAGGTCACCGGCCGCAGTTGGCGGGAGGAGGTGGCCGACCGGATCATCCGGCCGCTCGGACTGCGCCACACGTCCATGCCCGACTCCTCCACGGCGATCCCCGGACCGCACGCGCACGGCTACTTCAAGTTCCCCGAGGGCCCGGGGGACGTCACCCGGCTCTCCCCGACCATCGCGGACGCGGCCGGCGCCGGGATCTCCACCACCGACGACCTCAACCGCTTCCACGAGGCGCTGTTCGGCGGCCGCCTGCTCGCCCCGGCGCAGCTCGCCGAGATGACCACCACGGTGCCGGTCCCCGGCGGCAACGGGGGCGAGTACGGGCTCGGCGTGACCCGCTACAACCTCTCCTGCGGCCAGGTCTGGGGCCACACCGGCGACGTCCCCGGCTACTCGACCGCCGTGCTCGGAACCCGGGACGGCGGCCGGCAGGTCACGCTGTCCTACAACGAGTACGACAAGAGCGACTCCGCCAAGTCCGACCGGCTCTACCAGGCCGTCCTGGAGAAGGCGCTCTGCAAGAAGGCCTCCGGCTGACGGTCGACGGGCTCCGCACGCCCGGGCGGCTCACCGGGCGCGCGGGGCCCGCCCGGCTTCCCGGCTCGCCTGACCGAACCGACCGAACCGGCCCAACTGACCGAACCGGCCGGACTGGCCGGACTGGCCGAACGAGCGGTGGAGCGGGGCCGCCGTGGCGAAGACGAAGAGCCCGAAGAGGGTCATCGCCGGCAGACCGACGAACCGGAGGTAGTCCAGCGGGTGGTGGACGAGGCCGTCCCAGTTCCCCCACCAGTTCGCGAGCAGGTCGGCGACCATGATGCCCGCGCCGAGGAGCGGACCCGCCGGACGCGCCCGGGCGACCCAGACGGCGGCAAGCGGGTCGAGGACCAGCAGGGCGTGGAAGAGCAGTTGGCTCGGCAGGGGCCAGAAGTGGTAGGCGTGCAGGCCGCCCGTGAACACGTCGTAGGCGTGCGCGCCGGTCCCTTCGAGGAACCCGATCACGTACACCACTGCCACCCACCGCGCCCAGCGCGGCTGCGTCCCCCATCGCATGGCGCCCACTCTATGCCGTGGCCGCCGACGGGCCGGGGCGGCCGAGCTCTACCGCGTCGTCACCCGGGGCTCGCTCAGACCGCCGTCCGCGCGCACGTCGAAGACCCGGAGCTCCGTCCGCCCGGTCACCGTGATCTGGTCCGGACCGGACCACTCGACCCTGGTGAAGTCACCGCTGTCGGCGTCCCAGGTGCCCAGGTTCCAGTGGCGGGCGGACCAACCGCTGCCGGTCACCAACTCCACCTGGTAGATCGGGTCGATCGAGAAGGCGATGTCGGTCACGGTCAGCACCCGGTCCGGGTGGTCCGGGTGGATCTTCCTCTCGACCCAGCGTCCCTCGCCGCCGAACACGTACGACAGGACCACGATCGGCACCCCGCCGAAGACGAGCGCCACTAGACCGGCCGCACAGCCGACCTGCGGCAACCTGGTACGGAAGTCCAGCTCGACGATCAGCGAGACCACGATCAGCACGGTGGCTGCGCCGACCAGCAGGATCGGGCGGTTGAACCAGCGTTCGACCTCCACCAGCCCGCCCGAGCGGGAGGCGTGCCAGCCCGCCACGTACGTCAGGGCCGGCGCCAGCGCCACCCCTCTGAGCCCCCACGCGATCCGCCTGCGACGCACCCCCGTCATCCGTCCCCCGAACGAGCTTTGCCGATCTTTGGTCCGGACTTTACTACGGGAGGGTCGCGCCGCGACGGCCCGGACAGCGGGTGTTCCCCGCCGTCCGGGCCTGGTGGGCTACCGGCCGTACCCCCGTCACCGCCGGTAGAAGACGCTCCGCGACCAGAGGTAGCCGACCAGCGTGAGGCCGGTGCACCAGGCGAGGGTGCTCCACGCGCTGGTGCCGATCTCGGTGCCCATCAGCAGGCCGCGCAGAGTCTCGATGATGGGGGTGAAGGGCTGGTACTCGGCGAACCACCGCAGCACGGTCGGCATCGAGTCCGGCGGGACGATCGCGCTGCCGATGAACGGCAGGAACGTCAGGGGCAGCGGCGTGTTGCTCGCGCTCTCCGGCGTCTTCGACACCAGTCCGATCCCCGCCGATATCCAGGTCAGCGCCAGGGTCACGAAGAGCAGCAGCCCCGCGGCCGCGAGCCATTCCAGCGGGCCGGCGCTCGACCGGAACCCCATCGCGAAGGCCGCGGCGATCACGAACACCAGCGCGATCACCGTCTGGATCACGCTGCCGACCACGTGCCCGGCCAGGAACGCCGACCGTGAGATCGACATGGTCCGGAAGCGGTTGACGATGCCCTCCGTCATGTCGACGCACACGCCCACCGCTGTGGCGACCGAGCCCGCCGTCGCCGTCATCAGCACGATCCCGGGCGTCACGTAGTCGATGTAGCTCCCGCCGCCGATCCCCGCCCCCAACGCTCCCCCGAAGGCGTAGTTGAAGAGCAGCAGCATCATCACCGGCATCACCACGACCGAGAAGGTCATCGCCGGATACCGCTGCGCCCGCTTGAGGTTGCGCCGCAGCATGGTCAGCGAGTCGCTGACCACATAGGTCGTCGCGCTCATCGCGCACCCTCCCCGGTCAGTGTGAGGAACACGTCGTCCAGATCGGCCGTCTCCACGACCAGCGACTCCGCCCGTACGGACGCGTTGTCGAGCGCGTCCAGCACGGCCTTCACGGTGAGGACGGAGTTGTCCCCTGGGATGTCCAGCACCAGGGCGTCGGCGTCGGCCGTGGCGTAGTCGAACAGCGTGGCGGCGGTGCCCAGTTGGGCGGCGTCGGCGAACTGGAGGCGGATCCGCCCGCCGGGGACGATCCGCTTCAGCTCCTCGGCCGTACCCTCGGCGACAATCCGGCCGCCGTCCAGGACGGCTATCCGATCGGCGAGTTGGTCGGCCTCCTCCAGGTACTGGGTGGTGAGGAAGATCGTCACCCCGTGGCCGGCGACCAGCCCCCGGATGATCTCCCACATGGTGCGCCGGCTGCGCGGGTCCAGCCCGGTGGTCGGCTCGTCCAGGAAGATCACCTTTGGGTCGCCGACCAGCGTCATCGCCAGGTCGAGCTTGCGCCGCATGCCGCCGGAGAAGGTGGCGACGGGCTTGCGCGCGGCCTCGGTGAGTTCGAAGCGGCTCAGCAGTTCCTCGGCCCGCCTCCGCCCCTCCCGACGGCGGAGGTGGTTGAGGTCTGCCATCAGCATCAGGTTCTCCTCGGCGGTGAGGAGGTTGTCGACCGCCGAGAACTGGCCGGTCACCCCGATCGCCTTCCGGACCCCGTCGGCCTGCTGGGCCACATCGTGCCCGGCCACCTGGGCCGAGCCTCCGTCGGCGGGGATCAGGGTGGAGAGGATCTGCACGGTGGTGGTCTTGCCGGCGCCGTTCGGCCCGAGCAGGGCGAAGACGCTACCGGCCCGGATGGACAGGTCGATGCCCTTGAGCACCGCCTTGTCCCCGTAGGACTTGGTCAGCCCTACCGCGGAGATCGCCGCCATCAGGCCCTCCGGATGATGACGTTGCCGACCTGGGTGTTGGCGCGAACCTCGGCGGTCTCCCGGGCGTCGCCGGGGCCCTCGGCCGAGCCGAGGGTGTTGCGGACGCCGCCGAACTTGCTGTGCACGTCGAGCCAGGCCGCCGTGCCCTCCGCGATGCCGATCTCCACGTCCCCCACAGCGGTCTGCAGGGTGACCTTGCCGCGGACCACCTGGCCGAGCCGGATGTGGCCGTTCGCCGACTTGGCGTCCACGCCCGCCTCGGCGAGGCCGACGTGGATCCGGCCGTTGGAGGAGTTGGCCGTCAACTCGCCGTGCACCTCGTCGATCTCGGTGTCGCCGTTGTTGTTCTTGACCGTCAGCGCGCCGCCGACGGAGCCGACCTCGATCCGGCCGCCGCCGGTCACCTCGGCGTCGCCGGCGACCGTGCCGACCCGGACGTCCCCCATGTCGGTCTTGAGCCGCACGCTGTCGGCCCGGTCGACCTGGATCCGGCCCATGGAGGTCTTCAGCCGGCAGTCGCCGAGCGGGCCCTCGGTGACGAAGTCCGCCATCGGCGAGTCGGCGTGCACCTCGGAGCCGGACGGCAGCTCGACCAGGACCTCGATCGAGCCCTTCTTGCTGGAGAACACGGTGCGCTGCTTGGGGCCCTTAAGGGTGAGCCTGCCGCCGGAGAAGTCGACCTGCGTCAACTCGGCGGCCTTGACGTCCGCGTCCCTGGCCGCATTGGCGGGCCGGACCTCGATCACGGCGTCGGTGCGCTTGCTCGCGCGGATCCACACCGAGCCGATCTCGAACTCAAGGGCGGCGGAGATCGGTCCGTCGGTCTCGTACGTAGGCATGGCTGTCCCGTCCTCTTGACTCGTGTAGCTGTTCCCGCTGGTCGGAGCGGGGTGACGTTGAAGGTTCGGAAGGTGGTGCGGTGGTTCGGATAGCGCGGAAGTGTCAGTGGACCCAGCCGGTGAAGCCCTGGCCGCCGACGCTGCGCGAGGCGCGGGTGCCGAGGTCGGCGGCAGGACGGGCGGCGGGCCGGCCACCGTCCAGCGCGCCGGCCACGGCCCGGACCAGCCAGGCGTTGAGGGAGAGGCCCTCCTGTCCGGCGGCCTCCTCCGCCCGGGCCTTGAGGTTCGCGGGAAGGCGCAGGTTGATCCGGGCGGTGCCCGACTCGTCCGGCTCCGGCACCACCGGCGGCGCGGTCGGCGCCGCGGATGGCGCCACCGGTGCCACCGGTGGCACCACGGGCGGCACATCGCCGTGGAAGGCCTCGGAGCCGGGCGGCACCGTCACCACGAACTCCGGGTCGAGCCCGCGCAGCCGCACGTCCACCGAGCCCGGGGCGAGGTCCCGGGTGACTTCGCCCATCGCGGCCGAGAGTGCGTTGAGCAGGGTGAGCCGCACGGCCGACTCCAGCGGGAGCGTCAGCCGGTCGGCCAGCTCACGGGCTTCTTCCCCGCCGGTGGCGGCGGCCACCGCGAGCTCGTTCCGGAGGTTTTCGACGTACGGCGTGAGGTCCATGGCTCAAGCATGGCACGGACGTGATGCCATGTCGAGCCATTTGTGGCGCCACTTTGGCGCCACGAAGGAAACCGCAGGTGGCGCCACCCGGAAGCACCCCCCTGCAGAAAGGGAGCCGGAAACGGAACCGCCCCGTCGGCCGAAGCCGACGGGGCGGTCACAGGAGCGGGTCAGCGCTGCCAGCCCGCCAGGTAGGCGTCGATCTCGCCGGCCAGCCGCGCCTTGCCGGCCTGGTCCAGGAAGGAGGCCTCGACCGCGTTGCGGGCCAGCGCCGCCACCCCGGTCTCGTCCAGCCCCAGCAGCCGCGCCGCCACCGCGTACTCGGTGTTGAGGTCGGTGCCGAACATCGGCGGGTCGTCGCTGTTGACGGTCACCAGCAGCCCGGAGTCCACCATCCGCTTGATCGGGTGGTCCTCGATCCTCTCCACCGCCCGGGTGGCGATGTTGGAGGTCGGGCAGACCTCCAGCGCGATGCGGTGCTCGCCCAGGTAGTCGAGCAGCGCCGGGTCCTCGACCGCCTGGGTGCCGTGCCCGATGCGCTCGGCGCCGAGCTCGCGGATCGCGTCCCAGACGGTCTGCGGCCCGGTGGTCTCGCCGGCGTGCGGGACGGAGTGCAGGCCGGCCGCGCGCGCCCGGTCGAAGTACGGCTTGAACTGCGGCCGCGGCACGCCGATCTCCGGACCGCCCAGGCCGAAGCTGACCAGGCCCTCGGGGGCCAGCTCGGTGGCCAGGCGGGCGGTCACCTCGGCCGACTCCAGACCGGCCTCACCCGGAATGTCGAAGCACCAGCGCAGCACCACGCCGAGTTCCTTCTCGGCGCGCAGCCGGGCGTCCTCGATGGCCTCCATGAAGGCGACGTCGGGGATCCCGCGCTTGACCGAGGAGTACGGGGTGATGGTCAGCTCGGCGTACCGGATGTTCTGGCGGGCCATGTCCTCGGCCACGCCGTAGGTGAGCGCGCGGACGTCCTCGGCGTCGCGGACCAGGTCCACGACGCTCAGGTAGACCTCGATGAAGTGGGCGAAGTCGGTGAAGGTGAAGTACTCGGCGAGCGCGGCCGGGTCGGTCGGCACCTTGGACTGGCCCCGGTGGCGGGCGGCCAGTTCGGCGACGACGCGCGGCGACGCCGAGCCGACGTGGTGGACGTGCAGTTCCGCCTTGGGCATCCCGGCGATGAACGCCTCGATGCTCCGGTCTGCGGTGTTACCGGTGGGGTTTCCGATCCGACTTCCGTCCGGCTGGACCACGGGGGTTCCCTTCTTCCTTCTCCGCGCCTTCTACGCGCGTATCGCGATGACGGGGCCCAGGATAGGCCCAAGCCGGAGCAGCCGACCGGGGACGCCGGGGTTCACCCCCCGAGCGCGATCGCCACGGTGTGGATCAGCAGCCCGGCCAGGGCGCCGACCACCGTGCCGTTGATCCGGATGAACTGCAGGTCTCGCCCGACGTTGGCCTCGATCTTGCGCGAGGCGTCGTCGGCGTCCCAGCTCGCCACCGTCTCGGAGATCAGCGAGGTGATCTCGGTCCGGTAGGTGTCGACCAGGTACTGGGCGGCGTCCTGGAGCCAGCCGTCCACCTTGGCCTGCAGCTTGGCATCGGTGGCCAGGCGCTCGCCGAAGCCACGCACGCCGTCGCGGATGCGCCGGCGCAGTTCGCTGTCCTCATCCTCGGCCGCGCCCATCACCAGCGTGCGCACGGCCGCCCAGGTGGAGTTGATCAGGTCCTGCACCTCGGGGCGGGCCAGCAGCTCGCCCTTGGCCCGTTCGACCCGGGCGATGGTCTCCGGGTCGGTCTGCAGCTCGGTGGCGAAGTCGGCGAGGAAGTTGTCGATCGCCCCGCGGGCCGGGTGGTTCGGGTCGTCCCGGATGTCGGTGACGAAGCGCAGCAGTTCCTTGTAGACCCGCTCGCCGACCTGGTGGTCGATGAACTTCGGCGTCCAGCCGGGGGTCTTCTGGGAGACCTTCCGAACCACGTCCTCGTGGTTGGTGGTGAGCCAGCCGTGCGCCCGGACGGCCACCAGGTCCACCACGCCGTGGTGCCCGCCGTCCGCGACCACCTTGCCCAGCATCCGGCCCATCGGCTCGGCCACCGAGGTGGCCGCGGCCCGCCGGGTGACCGCCTCGGCGACCACCGCCCGCACGTCGTCGTCGCGCAGCACCGCGAGCACCCCGCGCAGCGCCGCCGAGGCCTCCTTGGTGACGCGTTCGGCGCTGCCCGGCGCGGCCAGCCACTCCCCCAGCCGGCGGCCGATGCCGAGCGCCGCGAGCCGGCCGCGCACCACGTGGCCGGCGAGGAAGTTCTCACCGACGAACTCGCCGAGCGAGCGCCCGAAGGCGTCCTTCTTGGTCGGGATGATCGCGGTGTGCGGGATCGGCAGGCCGAACGGGCGGCGGAACAGGGCCGTCACCGCGAACCAGTCGGCCAGCGCGCCGACCATGCCCGCCTCGGCGGCAGCCGCCACGTACCCCGCCCAGGCGCCGGCGCCGGCCGCCTCGGCCCAGGTGGAGAGGGCGAAGACCAGGGTCGCGAAGGCCAGCAGGCCGGTCGCGATGGTCTTCATCCGGCGGACGCCGCGTCTCTTCTGCTCGTCGGACGCGGTGAACCGGACCCCGGGGCCGGTCCCGCTGAAGGCTTCGTCACTCACTCCGCCAGTCTGCCCGTTGCCCGGCGCGGACGGGGGCGTGCCCCACGATCACACGCCCCGCGATCGCACACCCTCACGCCGAGCGCGCCACCGGGACCACACGCCCCCAGACCGAGCACGCCCCCACACCAAGCACGGCCCCGCGCCCGGCGGAGGAGCCCGGAACCGGCCGTCGGCCCGGGCGCCCGGCGCTCCCGGGTGGCGCCGACCGGCAGGGTGGTCTCGCAGCCCACCAGCGTCCCCCGGCGCGGCCCGGCCGCGACGGCCGTGGCGTCGGTGGCGGCCCGCGACCGACCACCCCGGGCGCGATGTGCGCGCCGGTGACCCGGTGGCCCTTCAGCGCGAACCGGACGGCCGGCGGCAGGCCCGGCTCGCCCAGCCCGACGACTCGGCTCTCCCGGCTCATCCCCGCCCTCCGTTCACCGAGTTGGCGAGCCGGCGCCACACCGGCGAGCGCCGCAACCCGCGCCGCAGCCGCTCCGGGACGACGCCGCGCCACAGCTGCTGGGCCGGGTTGAGCGGCAGGACGGCTTCGACCAGCGGCTCCTCGCCCAGCAGGAACAGCCCGTCCGGCAGACCGAGCCGGGCGTCCCGGAACGCCGGACAGCCCGCGTAGCGCCGCCGCCCGTCCGCCGCCACCGGCGGCTCGCCGTGCGCGGCCTCGTAGCGGATCTGGTCACGCAGCGCCTCCGGCCTTACGGCGGCGGCGAGTTCGAGCCGCACACGGGCGGCGACCGGCAGTCGGTGGTACACCGCCCGGGCGCCGAAGCGCTCGATCATCCGGCCGACCTCCTCGCGCACCCGCCGGGCCGCCGGATTCGGGCTGGCGCACCACCCGGGACAGCCCGGGGTGCCGGGCGGCGTACTCGTCCGGCAGCGCTTCACCGCCGCCGCGGAGCCGTCGTCGACGGCCGCCACCTCCAGCCGCCCCGGCGCCGGCGTCCGCCCGACCAGCGAGTCCAGGCAGGCGGTGAGGTGCGGCATGGTGTTGCGGTCCCCGACCACCACGGTCACGTCGGGTACGGACATCGGGCGGCGGGCCTCCGGTGCGCGGTTCGGCCAGGGCTGCACCGTCGACTCGGCCGCCCGCCGGGGAGTCACGCGCCCTCCCCGGACGGGTACCGAGCCTCGGACGGGTACCGAGCCCCGGACGGGTGACGAGCCCCGAATGTGCGCCCGAACAGTCGGAGATCAGCCGGCGATCAGCCGATCGCGACCTCGGCGTACATCCGCGCGATCACGTCCTCGATGGCCGGCTCCCGCACCGACAGGTCCACCAGCGGGTACCGCGCCGCCACCTCCGCCACGATCGGTGCCGCGCTCTCCCGGGCCGGAAAGGCCAGCCACTGCCGCGGCCCCTCGACCTTCACCACCCGCGCCCCGGCCACCTCGATCGGCGGCCGGGCCTCGGCGAGGTCGACCACCAGCGTGCGCTCACTGCGCCCGGTGGTGTGCAGCCCGTCCAGCCCGCCGTCGTGGACCACCCGGCCGTGGTCGATCACCATCACCCGGCCGCAGAGCTGCTCGATGTCGGTCAGGTCGTGGGTGGTGAGCAGCACCGTGGTGCCCCGGTCGCGGTTGACCTCGCGCAGGAACTCGCGCACCCGGCCCTTGCTCACCACGTCCAGGCCGATGGTGGGTTCGTCCAGGTAGAGCACCTGGGGGTCGTGCAGCAGCGCCGCCGCGAGGTCGCCGCGCATCCGCTGGCCGAGTGAGAGCTGTCGGACCGGCGTGTCCAACAAGCCGGCCAGGTCGAGCAGTTCGATGCAGCGGCCGAGGTTCTCGCGGTAACGCCGGTCGGGGATGCGGTAGATCCGGCGGGCGAGCTCGAAGGAATCGCGCAGCGGGAGGTCCCACCACAGGGTGGTGCGCTGGCCGAAGACGACGCCGATCCGGCGGGCCAGCGCGACGCGTTCGCGGGCCGGGTCGACCCCGGCGACGCGCAGCCTTCCGGCGCTGGGGACGAGGATGCCGGTGAGCATCTTGATGGTGGTCGACTTGCCGGCGCCGTTGGGCCCGATGTAGCCGACGCACTCGCCGGCCTCGACGGTGAAGCTCAGCCCGTCGACCGCGCGCACCTCGCGCTTGGTCCGGCTGAACCGGCCGGTGCGGGCCCGCACGGTGAAGGTGCGGTGGACGTCCTGGAGTTCGATCAGTGACACGGTGATTCCTCACGGGAGGTACGGCGCGAGGCAGGGCCTTACGGAAGGCCCTGCCTCGCGCGAGGTACGAGGGGTCAGCTGCCGGTGCCGCGGTAGGCGCGCAGTCCGGCCCGCCAGGCGAGCCCGGCGGCGGCGACGCACAGCGCGGCGGCGACCGGGGAGGCGTACTGGAAGGCGGTGGGCAGGCCGAGCGGGTCGGGCCGGCCGAGGATGTGCAGGGCGGGCAGCCAGTTGACGAAGGCGAGCGGGACGCCGAAGACCGCCCCGGCGACCAGTTCCTTGGCGAAGACGGTCGGCGGGTAGTGCAGCAGGGTCGCGCCGCCGTAGGTGAAGGAGTTCTGGATCTCCTTGGACTCGCCCCACCAGAACTGGATGGTGGCGCCGCCGATGTAGATCGCGCCGAAGATGACGCTGCCGCACACCAGCAGGACGGGCACCAGCAGCACCCGGTCCCAGGTCCAGTGCACGTCCAGGGCGGCCAGCGACCAGGCCAGCACCGCCGTGGCCTGGAGCGGGCGGCCGAGCCTGCGCAGGGTGAAGCGTTCGGCGCACAGCTGGGAGAGCGCGGGCGCGGGGCGGATCAGCATGGTGTCCAGCGTGCCGCTCATGATCCGCACGCCGAGGCCGTCGGCCGAGCCGACCAGCAGGTTGGCCATGCCGAGGGAGAAGGTCGCGGTGGCGTAGAGGAAGGCGATCTCCGGCAGGTTCCAGCCACCGAGTTCGTCGGTGTGCCGGAACATGATCACCAACACGACGAAGTCGAGGGATTGGATGACCAGACTGGCCAGCAGGTTCAGCAGGAAGGAGGCCCGGTAGGCCATCATCGAGCGCATCCACATCCGGGCGCAGAGCCACCAGGAGCGGACCGCCCAGGACGTGCGCGCGGCGAGGGGCTCAGCCACCCTGCACCACCACCTTGCGGGTCGCCAGCCACTGCGCGCCCCGCCCGGCGGCGAGCAGCGCGGCCGCCCAGCCGAGCTGGAAGCCGAGCTCCGGGAGCAGTCCGGTGCCGGTGGCGCGCTCCAGGAAGACGTCGGTCGGCACCTTGATCAGCGCCGCCCAGGGCAGTACCCGGCCGAGGTCGCCGAGCCAGCCGGGGAAGAGCGCGATCGGCAGCAGCATCCCGGAGAAGAACATCGAGACCACCAGCATCACCGCGCGCACCCCCTCCGAGTCGTGCAGCCAGAAGCCGGTGATCGAGACCAGGAACCGCAGCCCGAAGCTGACCAGCAGCGCCAGCAGCCCGGATAGCAGGAAGAACACCCAGGTCAGCGGGTGTTCTGGCATCCGGGTGCGGAACACCAGGGCGCCGACCAGCATCGGCACGGTGCCGCGGATCAGCGCCTGGAAGGCGGCCCGGCCGAGGTCGGCGGCCAGCCACCAGCCCTGGAAGTCGACCGGACGGTAGAGGTCGACGGCGATGTCTCCGGAGCGGAAGCGGTCCTGGACGTCGTCCTGGAAGCCGCCGCCCCAGACCGCGATCGTGACCAGCAGGCCCTGACTGACCCAGATGTAGGTGACGGCCTGGCTCTGGTCGTAGCCGCCGAGGCCGGGGCGGGCCTGCCAAAGGGCGAGGAAGGAGGAGCCGAGGATGATGCCGAAGACGGTGTTGGTGAAGGTGCCGGCCAGGGTGGCGGCCCGGTAGGTGGAGTAGCGGCGGAAGGCACCGCGGGCGACGGCGGCGTAGAGCCCGAGGGGGGAGCCGACGGCGGTATCAGGGGGCTTCGCCCCCACCGTGACACCATTCTGCATATTGTCTCCTTGTCGACAAATACGGGCAGACGAGTGCCCGCACGCGCGTCAGCGCACGACCCAGTAGCTCCGACCGGCCCTACCCGGGGGTACCGGGCCGGGCGGGCGGAGCTGCCAGAAGTGGGTGCGCTATGTGGTTCGCACCTTTCACCGTACCGTCGGCCCTCCCGGCCCGCACCCGGATTTCCGACGCACCCCGGGGCGCACGACCCGCCGCACGCAACCGCGCAGTTCACGCACCCTGCCAGCGCTGATCGGACGTCATATAGCAGATAATCTCGGCATGACCTTGAGCACCCGACGCCAGGCCAAACGGGCCGCCCGCCGCGAGGCCCGCCGCGCCCTCCCCCTCTGGCGTCGGCTCCTGCCCACCTGGCGGGTCACCCTCGGCACCCTCACCGCGCTGCTGCTGCTCGCCGTCGGCGCCTTCGCCGTGCTCTACGTCATCGTCCCGGTGCCCGACCCCAACGCCCGTGCCGTCGCCCAGAACAACATCTACCTCTACTCCGACGGCACCACCGAGATCGCGCGCACCGGAGCCGTCAACCGCACCGACGTCACCATCGACCAGATCCCGCTGCAGACCCAGCAGGCCGTCGTCTCCGCCGAGGACCGCACCTTCTACCAGAACCGCGGCATCGACCTGAAGGGCATGCTCCGGGCCGGCTGGAACACCCTGCTCGGCAAGGGCATGCAGGGCGGCTCCACCATCACCCAGCAGTACGTCAAGAACTACTACCTGACCCAGGACCAGACCTTCGAACGCAAGGGCCGCGAACTCTTCATCGCCCTCAAGGTCGACCAGCAGCGCGACAAGAATGAGATCCTGGCCGGGTACCTCAACAGCAGCTACTTCGGCCGCGGCGCCTACGGCATCCAGAGCGCCGCCAAGGCCTACTACGGCGTCGACGTCTCCGGACTCACCCTCGGCCAGGGCGCCTACCTCGCCTCTCTGCTCCAGGCCCCCAGCCTCTACGACGTCAAGACCGCCACCCCCGCCAACCGCGAGAAGGCCATCGCCCGCTGGAACTACGCCCTCGACGGCATGGTCCAACTCGGCTTCCTCACCACCGCCGACCGCGCCGCCACCACCTTCCCAGAGCCGATCGACCCCCAGCCCGCCACCGGCCTCTCCGGCCAGGCCGGCTACCTCGTCGGCGTCGCCGACGACTACCTGATCTCCTCCGGCACCATCGACGCCGCCACCCTCAAGGCCGGCGGCTGGCGCATCACCACCACCTTCGAGAAGCCCCGCCAGGACGCCTTCGTCAAGGCCGTCCAGGACGAACTCACCGACGAACTCGACCCCAAGGCCCGCCCCACCACCGACACCGACGTCCGAGTCGCCGGCGCCTCCGTCGACCCCGCCACCGGCCGCGTCGTCGCCGTCTACGGTGGCCCCGACTACGCCAAGCAGCCCTACAACGACGCGCTGCGCCAGGACAACCAGATCGGCTCCACCTTCAAACCGATCGACCTCGCCGCCGGCCTGATCGCCCAGCACACCCTGGACGGCCGCCCGATCACCACCGAGACCCGCTACGACGGCAGCAGCGAACGCCCCGTCACCGGCGGCCCCACCCCCTACGCGCCACCCAACGAGGACGACGTCGACTACGGCAACATCACCCTGCGCTACGCCATGGTCAAGTCCGTCAACTCCGTGTACGCCCAGGAGGGCGTGGACGCCGGACTCGCCCGCGTCCGCGAGACCGCCGTCAAACTCGGCATCCCCGACAGCGTCCGCGGCATGGATCCGGCCAACACCTCGATGACCCTCGGCACCGCCACCCCCAGCGCCCTCGATCTGGCCGGCGCCTACGCCACCTTCGCCAACCACGGCGAGGCGCACACCCCGTGGTCCGTCCTCAAGCTCGAACGCGTCAACCCCGGCGGCGCCGTCGACGTCCCCAAGATGCCCGAACACAAGGCCACCACCGCCCTGGACCGCAGCATCGCCGACTCCGTCACCGACGTGCTGCGCGACGTCGTCAGCCCGCGCGGCACCGGCGCCGCCGCCCTCGACCTCGGCCGCCCCGCCGCCGGCAAGACCGGCACCACCGACTCCAACCTCTCCGCGTGGTTCGCCGGCTTCACCCCCGAACTCACCACCACCGTCGGCCTGTTCCGAGAGAACCCGAAGAGCCACGCCAAGGAACCGCTGGCCGGCACCGCCGGCCTCACCCGGATCAACGGCGGCACCTTCCCCACCAAGATCTGGACCGACTACATGACCGCCGCCCTGAACGGCACCACCACCCAGCAGTTCGACCTGCAGACCGGCCGCAGCAACCCGGACCCCGGCAACTGGACCCCCACCGGCACCCCCAGCAGCACTCCCCCGAGCGCCAGCGCCACCCCCGGCACCGCCGCCACCCCCACCGGCGCCCCCGCGCCGGCCCCCCACACCCACGCCCCCAGCGCGCCCTCCACCACCGACGCACCCGCGCCCGGCCCGGCCGCCCCCAGCCCGCAGAACCCGGAGCCCACCCCCAGCCAGGAGGAGCAGCCCAGCCCCACCGCCCGGCCCACCCAGACGACCCGGCCGACCAAGCCCACCAGCCAGCCCACCGCCACCGCCGGACCCACCAACTCGGCGACGGCGCCCGCACAGTGAGCTACTTCCCGGCGGCCAGCTCCCGCTCCATCCCCGTCCGGAACCGTGGCGTCACCCGCACCTCCCCCAGCCAGCCCGCCAGCCGCTCCGCCTCCGCCGCGACGGCCCGCCCGGCCTGCGCCCCGACGTCCCGGAACAGCCGCCACACCAGCTCGCCGTCCGCCCGCTGCGCCCAGCCGCCCACCACCTCGCCGCACCACCACACCGTCGGCCCGGCGTTGCCCGCCCGGTCGAACAGCGCCGGCACGTCCTCCGGCCGCAGGTACCAGTCCCGCCCGCGCCAGCCCATCACCGCCGGGTCCAACGCCGGCAACAGCGCCGCCCACGGTTCCGGCTCCGACACCGGAACCTCGTCCCCCGGCAGCACCAGCGCGGCCGAACCGTCCGCCAACGCCACGTCCCGCGCCCCGACGTCCCCCAGCGCCCTGCGGACGTCCCCCAGCGTCCAGCCCGTCCACCACTTCACGTCCTCGACCGTCGCCGGACCGTACGCCGCCAGCCAGCGCCGCACCACCTCCGCCTTCGCCTCCCGCACCGGCACCTCCGGCCACTGCGGCACCAGCGCCCACGGATAGCTGCTGCTCAGCCAGGAACCGCGCGGACGGCAGCGGCGCACGTGCCCGTCCGAGGCCAGCAGCCGCAGCAGCCGGCTGCCCACGCTCTGCCTCGCCTCGTACGGCTTGCCCGCCGACATCAGCATCGTCTCGCGCAACTGCGGGACGTCGTCCCCGAGCTGGCTGGTCGTCGCCTCGCCCCGCCGCGCCAGCGCGGCCAGCACGTCGCGCTCCGTCTCCGCCAGCCGCGCCTCGTCCCAGCCCTCGGCGTGGTCCCGCAGGTGCTTGAGCAGCGTCGCCCGCTCCTTGAGCGCGATCGCCCGCGCCGCCGCCGAACTCACGTACGGGGCGAAGCCCTCCGTCACCGCGAAGATCGTCCGCCGCATCGACAGCAGCTTCACCAGCGAGACGTCCTCGTACAGCGCCCGGTCCACCTCCGCCGCCGAGGGCTCGGCCAGCCGCGCGCAGGCCGACAGGTACACCGTGGCCGCGTCCGTCGCGTGCAGCCCGACCACCGCGTCGGCCACGTCCTCCACCCGCGCCGCCCGCACCGAGGGCGCCAACAGCTGCCGCCGCCCCAGCCGGGCCCGCCGCTCCGCATCACCGATCACCGGCACAGCCTCGCTCATGCCAGGACCCTAGCGCCCGCTACCGACAAGCCGGCCCCGCCATCTCTCACCGGTCCGAAGAGCGGGCCCGCCAAGCGGCGAACAGGCGGAAGGCGGCCGCCGCCGGAGCCGGCCTCACCGTGACCGACACCGAGATCATGCGCAGGTAAGCGGACCTGCTGCGCCCGCACGGGCTCTGACCACCCCGGGGAGCACCGTCCCGGCGCCGCGGCACCGCTCCCGGGACGGCCCCGGCCCCTCAGCTCACAGGTACAGCCCGGTCGACCCTTCGGTGTCCCCGAAACGGGCCGCCGCCACCGCGTGCAGGTCGCGCTCGCGCAGCAGCACGTAGGTGGCGCCCCGGACCTCGACCTCCAGCTTGTCCTCCGGGTCGTACAGCACCCGGTCACCCGGCTCCACCGCGCGCACGCTCTGGCCCACCGCGACGGCCTCGGCCCAGGTGCAGCGCTTGGACAACTCAGCGGTCGCCGGGATCAGGATGCCGCCGGTCGAGCGGCGCTCACCCTCGCTGCCCTCGGTGCGCACCAGCACGCGGTCGTGCAGCATCCGGATCGGCAGCTTCTCGCCCAGCCGGTCGTGCCGCACGGGCTCGTGCTCCTGCTCGGAGCGGGTCGGTTCGTCGTTCGTACTCACGGTCCCGAAGGTACCGCCCCCGGACGCGCGGCGTGACGCCAGCCCGGCATACGGAAGGCCGGGCCCCCACGGGCGCCCGGCCGTTCCAGCACCACCGTTCAGTCCTTGCGGCGCCGACGGGCGGAGGCGATCAGCAGCACCAGGCCCACGCCGACCAGCGCGGCCGGGACGACGCGCTCCCTGCGCGGCTGCCCCTTCTCGTCGACGAACTGCGCCCGGACCTTCTCCACCAGGCCGTTCGCGGCCACGTACGCCCGGCCCGCCTTCTCCTCGACGGTGGCCATCGCCTTCGCCTTGACCTGGGCGGAAACGGTGCTCGGGTGGATCCGCACGGCCAGCTCGTCCAGGGTCTCCGCCAGCCGGTCGCGGGTGCGCTCGATGTCCGCCTCGATCTGGGCGGTCGTCCGCTCCGGCTTGTCCTGCGTGCTCGCCTCGCCCACTCGGGCCACCCCATTCACTTGCCGATGTCGTCCTGGTCGTCCTGCGTGACTGACCCAGTTTGTCAGCTGCCGAGCACGGCCGCGCGGCCCCACCCACCAACGGAGGTAAGTTTGCCGTGGTACGACCGCCCGTCCCAGCCGCACGCACCAGGAGAGTCCACCCCATGACTGAGCGTCTCCAGCCCGGCGACACCGCGCCCGCCTTCAGCCTGTCCGACGCCGACGGCAACCAGGTCTCCCTCGCCGACCACCTGGGCCGCAAGGTCATCGTCTACTTCTACCCCAAGGCCCTCACCCCGGGGTGCACCAAGCAGGCCTGCGACTTCACCGACAACCTGGAGGTCTTCGCGGGCGCCGGCTACGACGTCATCGGCATCTCGCCCGACCAGCCGGAGAAGCTCGGCACGTTCCGCGAGGCCGAGGACCTCAAGGTCACGCTGCTGTCCGACCCGGACCACGCCGTCCTGGAAGCGTACGGCGCCTACGGCGAGAAGCAGAACTACGGCCGCACCTACCTGGGCGTGATCCGCTCCACCGTGGTCGTCGACGAGCAGGGCAAGGTCGAGCGCGCGCTGTACAACGTCAAGGCCACCGGGCACGTCGCCAAGCTGCTGCGCGACCTCAAGGTCGAGGCCTGATCACTCCGAACGAAGCGGTGGCGGCACACCCCCCGGCCGGGTGTGCCGCCACTGCCGTCCCTCACCTCAACCGCGCCGCCCACGTCGACATCAACGGTGACTGGCTCGACATCAGGCGGGAGAACCTCCGGTTACTGTGCCCGAACTGCCACTCCGTCACTCCGACCTACTCCAGGCGGAAGAAGAGCGGCCACAGCGCCCAGTGACAAGCGAAACGGAGGTGCCAGCCGTTCCACGCGCCCAGTAACATGATGGCCAGCAGGACAAGCGGCCGTGGCGCAGTGGCGACGCAGACGGTTTAGGTCCGTTGGCCCGTGAGGGCTTGAGGGTTCGAATCCCTTCGGCCGCACCGAGAAATACCTTCAAATCGAAGGCCTCAACCGAACGAGTTCCGGTCGAGGCCTTCGCTCGTCTCAGCCCAGCAGCTCCTTCACCACCGGCGCCAGCGCCCGGAACGCCTGGCCGCGGTGGCTGATGGCGTTCTTCTCCTCCGCCGTCAGCTCCGCACACGTACGCGTCTCGCCGAGGGGCTGGAGGATCGGGTCGTAGCCGAAGCCGCCGTCACCGGCCGGGGCGGTGCGCAGGGTGCCGAGGAGGCGGCCCTCAACGACGCGTTCGGTGCCGTCCGGCAGCGCGAGGGCGGCGGCGCAGAAGAAGTGGGCGCCGCGGTGTGCGGCGTCGATGTCGGAGAGCTGGGCGAGCAGCAGCTCCAGGTTGGCGCGGTCGTCGCCGTGCTTGCCTGCCCAGCGGGCGGAGAAGATGCCGGGCGCGCCGTTCAGGACGTCCACGCAGAGGCCGGAGTCGTCGGCGACGGCGGGCATGCCGGTGGCGCGGGCCAGGGCGTGGGCCTTGAGCAGGGCGTTCTCGGCGAAGGTGACACCGGTCTCGGGGACATCCGGGATCTCGGGGTAGGCGTCGGCGCCGACGAGTTCGACGTCCAGGCCGGCGTCGGTGAGGATGGCGCGCAGCTCGGCGACCTTGTGCTGGTTGCGGGTGGCGAGGATCAGACAGGTGGACATATCGCCCACCTTATCCAGAGACGGGAAACGGTCAGCCGGTGCAGACGGAGGTGAGGTTGCCGGCCGCGTCGCCGAGCGGCTTGAGGTCGGGGGCCTGCTTCTTGTCGACGGCCTGCTGGACCTTGTCGGCCTGCTTCTGCAGGTCGGTCACGGCCTTGGCGACGTCGGTGTTCTTCGAGTTCTTCCCGATCTGGTCGAGGTCGCCCTTGAGCTTCTGCAGCGCCTTCCCGGCGGCGGCCGAGTCGTTGCTGGCGTTGTCGTAGGCCTTGGTGAGGTCGGCGATGTCGCCGGTGACCTTGACGGCGGTGTTGCCGCAGTCGATCGCCTTCTGGGCGGCGGAGCAACTGACCATGCTGAGCGGGAGGATCGCGATCAGTCCGGCCACGGCGAGAACGGCGGGGCGGGCGATGCTCGGCGGCATCCGGTCCTCCTGGGGGGCGCGGGTTCCGTGGGGAGGGACGCGCGCCACGGAGTGCGCGGTTCCCGCAGCGGGAGTGCTGCGGGAACCGTACGGTCTGCGGGCCCGGCCTGTACAGCAGGCCGTACGCGCGGTTCAGACCTGAAGCCCTGAGGGGGGGTCAGCCCTCCAGGGCCTTGCGCTGGATGCCGTCGAGCTCGGTGCAGCCGAGGGTGCCGAGGTCGAGCAGCCGGTTGAGGAGGCCGCGGTCGAAGGGGGCGCCTTCGGCGGTGCCCTGGACCTCGACGAAGCGGCCGTCGGAGGTGCAGACGATGTTCATGTCGGTCTCGGCGCGCACGTCCTCCTCGTACTGGAGGTCGAGCATCGGGACGCCGTCGATGATGCCGACGCTGACGGCGCTGACGCCACCGGTGATCGGCTGGCCCTTGGCTCGCAGCAGTTTGCGCTCGCGGGCCCAGGAGACGGCGTCGACCAGGGCGACGTAGGCGCCGGTGATGGCGGCGGTGCGGGTGCCGCCGTCGGCCTGGAGGACGTCGCAGTCGAGCACGATGGTGTTCTCGGCGAGGGCGCGGTGGTCGACCACGGCCCGCAGCGAGCGGCCGATGAGGCGGCTGATCTCGTGGGTGCGGCCGCCGATGCGGCCCTTGACGGCTTCGCGGTCGCCGCGGGTGTTGGTGGCGCGCGGGAGCATGGAGTACTCGGCGGTGACCCAGCCCTCGCCGCTGCCCTTGCGCCAGCGCGGGACGCCCTCGGTGACGCTGGCGGTGCAGAGCACCTTGGTGTCGCCGTAGGAGATGAGGACGGAGCCTTCGGCGTGCTTGCTCCAGCCCCGCTCGATGGTGATGGGGCGGAGCTGTTCGGGGGTGCGGCCGTCGATGCGTGACATAGGCACTGAGCGTAGTCGCTCCGGACACCGGTTCCGGATGCGCCTCGGCCCACCGTCCCCCTGAGCGGGTCGGCGGGCCGGGTGTGGTGAGCCCGGGTGGCTCAGCTCACATCATGTCCTCGATGTCGGCGGCGATCGGGTCGGCGTCGGTGCCGATGACGACCTGGATAGCGGTGCCCATCTTGACGACGCCGTGGGCGCCGGCGGCCTTGAGGGCGGCCTCGTCGACCAGGGAGGCGTCCTTCACCTCGGTGCGCAGGCGGGTGATGCAGCCTTCGACCTCTTCGATGTTCTCGATGCCGCCCAGACCGGCGACGATCTTCTCAGCCTTGCTGGCCATCTGGTTTCTCCCTCTGTCTCGGCCCTTCGGCGGCTCTGCCGGGTGCCGTCCTGCGCTGTGCTTTGGGGTGGGCCTCGACCGTCGGGCGGTGAGGTCCGTGCCGGAGGCTGACGCGGGTTCAGCTGCGGTCGTGCTGGCGGGCAGCGCGACAAGCATGACCCGAGCCGGTCCGGTATGCCACGTTAGACCACTTTTGGCCCAGTTCGGCGCGCAGGTTTCCGACCGCCGCCCGAGGATGACGATCAGCGGGGCTCGCGTCCCGGCGTGCGGCCTGCGCCCCAATGTGGTCTACACCAATATATGTGTACTCCGATGACCGCAGGAAGGACCCCGGGTGTTCCTGGCCCCGCCCGAGGGTCCCGCACCGGGTCTCCCGACGGCAACTGCTCCCGGAGGGCGGATGATGAGTTCGGCAGGAGCCGCGGCCCCGCAGACCACCCGGTGGCACACCTTCTACGGCGGACTCCAGAAGATGGGCCGCTCGCTGCAGCTGCCGGTCGCGGTGCTCCCCGCGGCCGGCATCCTCAACCGGCTCGGCCAGCCCGACGTCTTCGGCAGGGACGGCCTGGGCTGGACCGACGTCGCCACGGTGTTCGCGGCGGCCGGTGGCGCCCTGCTCGACTCCGCGCTCGGCCTGCCGATGCTGTTCTGCATCGGTGTGGCGATCGGCATGGCCAAGAAGGCGGACGGCTCGACGGCCCTGGCCGCCGTGGTCGGCTTCCTCGTCTACTACAAGGTCCTGCACGCCTTCCCGGAGAGCTGCAAGGCGCCGACGGTGCTGGTCAGCGACCAGTGCGTGGACTATTCCTCGGCGAGGGCGGCCAACGCGACGTACCAGAACCCGGGAGTGCTCGGCGGCATCCTGATCGGCCTGATGTCGGCCTGGCTGTGGGTGCGGTACCACCGCACCAAGCTGGTCGACTGGCTGGGCTTCTTCAACGGCCGCCGCCTGGTGCCGATGATCACCGCACTGGTCGGCATGCTGACCGCCGCGCTCGCGCTGTGGGTCTGGCCGCCGATCGGCCGCGGTCTGAACGACTTCTCGCAGAACCTCGCCGATCTCGGCGCGGGCGGCGCCGGCGTCTTCGGCCTGTTCAACCGCGCACTGCTGCTGATCGGTATGCACCAGTTGCTGAACACCTTCGTCTGGTTCCAGTTCGGGGAGTTCACCAAAGCCGACGGCACCATCGTGCATGGCGACATCCCGCGATTCCTGGCGGGCGACCCGACGGCCGGCCAGTTCCAGTCCGGTTTCTTCCCCATCATGATGTTCGCGCTACCCGCCGCCGCGCTCGCGATCGCCCACTCGGCCAAGCCACACCGCCGCAAGGAGATCTACGGCCTGATGCTCTCGGTCGGCCTGACCTCCTTCGTCACCGGCGTCACCGAGCCGATCGAGTACTCCTTCGCCTACATCGCCCCGGCCCTGTACGGCGTGCACGCGCTGCTGACCGGCGCCTCGATGGCGGTCACCTGGGGGCTCGGGGTGCACGACGGTTTCAGCTTCTCGGCCGGCCTGACCGACTACGTGATCAACTGGGGGCTGGCCACCAAGCCGTGGCTGATCATCGTCATCGGACTCTGCTTCGCCGTGGTGTACTACGCGCTCTTCTGGTTCATCATCGTGAAATTCGACCTGAAAACACCGGGCCGCGAGGAGGAGAGTGAGGTCGAGGACGTCACCAAGCCCTGAATCCCGCCGCCCCGCACATCGCCCGCAAAGGCCCTTGGACCCGACGGCCCGGGGGCCTTCGTCATTTCGGGAAAGGACTGAATTCCCGGGCCGATGGCCGCGGAAAAGATAATTCGGCCCCGATCCGGCCGCCCGGCGACGCTCCGGACCGCGCTCGACCACGAGTGGGGGACGCCACATCCGGCACGTCCACGACGCCACGATCACTCTCAGCAGCCGCCGCGCACACCCCGGAGCGGCGGGATCGTCCAGCGCGACCCGGACGCCCGTCCCGGCCCGGCGCCGCACGGCGACGGCGCTTTTTGTTGCGCAAATAGCCAAAATCCCAATCGCGACTGAAATCATGATCGTCGTTCCGCGACTAGGTTTCGATTTCATAGCGCTTCCGGGCGGCGGTGCTTTCCGGGGTTCCCCGCCTTCTCCACCCGTGCTACAAAACTGGTCTACACCACACGTGGTGTAGACCAGTTCGCGGTTCGGCCCCTGTGCCTCCCCCCGACCGACCGCCATGCCGTTAGGAACACACCCCCATGAGTCAGTCTGCGCAGGCACCGGCGCCCGCCACGGCTCCGGCCACGCCAAGCCCCGCCAAGAAGTTCGGCCAGAACCTCCTCCAGGGTCTGCAGAAGATCGGTCGAAGCCTCCAGCTGCCGATCGCGGTGCTCCCCGCCGCGGGTCTGCTGATGCGCCTCGGCCAGGACGACGTGTTCGGCAAGGACGGCCTCGGCTGGGACAAGGTCGCCTCGGTCTTCGCGGCCGCCGGCAACGGTGTCTTCGGTGCCCTGCCGATGCTGTTCGCGGTGGGCATCGCGATCGGCTTCGCCAAGAAGGCGGACGGCTCCACCGCCCTCGCCGCGCTGGTCGGCTTCCTGGTGTACCAGAAGGTGCTCACCGCCTTCCCGGTCACCGAGGGCCACATCGCCGACGGCAAGTGGGTCGAGCCGGTCTACCAGGACCCGGGCGTGCTCGGCGGCATCGTGATCGGCCTGCTGGCCGCCGTGCTGTGGCAGAAGTACCACCGCACCAGGCTGGTCGACTGGCTGGGCTTCTTCAACGGCCGCCGCCTCGTCCCGATCATCATGGCCTTCGTCGGCACCGCCGTCGGTGTGCTCTTCGCCCTGACCTGGGGCCCGGTCGGAGACGCCATCAAGAGCCTGAACGACACCCTGATCGGCGCCGGCGCGTTCGGCGCGGGTGCCTTCGGCCTGGTCAACCGTGCTCTGCTGCCGGTCGGCATGCACCAGTTCGTGAACTCCTTCGCCTGGTTCCAGACCGGTGACTTCACCGGCCCCGACGGCGTCGTCGTGCACGGTGACCTGCACCGCTTCTTCGCCGGCGACCCGACCGCCGGACAGTTCATGTCGGGCTTCTACCCGATCATGATGTTCGCGCTGCCCGCCGCCGCGCTGGCCATCGCCCACGCCGCCAAGCCGCACCGCCGCAAGGCCGTCACCGGCATGATGGTGTCGCTGGCCCTGACCTCGTTCGTGACCGGTGTCACCGAGCCGATCGAGTTCGCCTTCGTCTTCATCGCCCCGGTCCTGTACGTCATCCACGCGCTGCTCACCGCGGTCTCGATGGCCGTCACCTGGGCCCTCGGCGTGCACGACGGCTTCACCTTCTCCGGCGGTCTGATCGACTACGCGCTGGCCTGGAACAAGGCCACCGACCCGTGGCTGATCATCCCGATCGGCCTGGTCTTCGCCGCGCTGTACTACGTCCTCTTCCGCTTCGCGATCACCAAGTTCAACCTCAAGACCCCGGGTCGCGAGGACGACGACGAGATCGAGGACGTGACCAAGGCCTGAGGCCCGTCCGTCCCCACCGTCGAGGCCCCGCCGGGCCGCTGCTCCCCCAGCGGCCCGGCGGGGCCTCGCGCGTGCCCGGGGGTTGCGACTCGTGGAAACAGCGGTTGACGAACCGACGGACCCCCTGGTCAACTGAAGCGGTGAACGCCTCGTGCCCGCTGGTCACCCGCAGCCACATCGACTTCGGTCGCGTGTGGTCCGCGGCGTGTCGCGGCTGAGCTGACCGTTCCCCCGCTGCCGCCCGGCTGACGTCCCGCCCGGCGCCGCTCCTCCTCCCCTTCCGCCCGCCCGGGCCCAGCCCGTCCACGGGCCGTCACCGCGCGGCCGCGCCCACCCGGGTGCCGACGGCCGCCCGCACGCGTCCCCACGTGTGCGCACGAGGAAAGTCAGGCTCGCCATGCCCCGCCAGTTGCACCTGTCCGCCGCCGTCGACGCCGCCACCGAACAGCCAGGCCGCCTCGACGCCGGGTACTACGCCGACCTCGCCCGCCTCGCCGAGCGGGCCACCCTGGACTTCGTCACCCTCGACGACTCCTTCACCGCCGAACCGCGCCGCCCCGACGCGCTCGCCACCCTCGCCCGGATCGCCCCGCTGACCAGCCGGGTCGGACTGGTGGCCACCGTCACCACCACCCACACCGAGCCCTTCCACACCTCGATCTCGGTCAGCACCCTGGACTGGGTGAGCGAGGGCCGGGCCGGCTGGCTGCTCGGCGTCTCCGCCACCGAGGCCGAGGCAAGGGCCTTCGGCCGCCGCCCGGTCGCCCCCGAGGACGAGCTGTGGGCCGAGGCGGCCGACGCCGCCGAGGTCGCCGCCCGGCTCTGGGACAGCTGGGAGGACGACGCGGAGATCCGCGACACCGCCACCGGCCGCTTCGTCGACCGCGAGAAGCTGCACCACATCGACTTCGAGGGCCGACACTTCTCGGTCCGCGGCCCGTCCATCACCCCGCGCCCGCCGCAGGGCCGCCCGGTGGTGGCCGTCCCGGTGGCCGCCGCCGACCTCGCCCGGGCCGCGTCCCCGGGCGGGCGTGCCCGGGTGGCCACCGCGATCCGGTACGCCGACGTGGTGCTGCTCGACGCCCCCGACCGGGCCGCCCGACTGACCGCCGCCACCGAACTGCGGCTGCGCTCCGGCGAGCACCTGCGCATCCTCGCCCGGCTCGACGCCGCCCTGCCCGACCGGGCCGCCGAGGAGCGGCTGCTCGCCGAACTCACCGCGACCGGCACCGGCGTGGACGGCTTCCACCTCGCCCCCGCCGAACCCGAACGCGACCTGGCCGCCGTGGCCGAGCGGATCGCCCCCGCCCTGCGTGCCACCGGGCTGCTGCGTACCGGGTACTCCGGCCGCACCCTGCGCGACCACCTCGGCCTGGCCCGCCCGGCCAGCCGCTACGCGCCCCCTGCCGACTCCGAGAACGCCGGCACCGAGAACGCCGGCACCGAGAACGCCGACTCTCCCGCCCTCGCCGAGGTGGCCCGATGACGGACCGTCCGCTCAAGCAGATTCACCTCGCCGCGCACTTCCCCGGCGTCAACAACACCACGGTGTGGAGCGACCCGGCCTCCGGCAGCAACATCGAGTTCGCCTCCTTCCGGCACCTCGCGCAGACCGCCGAGCGCGGGAAGTTCGACTTCTTCTTCCTCGCCGAGGGCCTGCGGCTGCGCGAGACCAAGGGCCGCATCCACGACCTGGACGTGGTCGGCCGCCCCGAGTCGATCACCGTGCTGAACGCGCTGGCCGCCGTCACCGAACGGCTGGGCCTCGCCGCCACGGTGAACGCCACCTTCAACGAACCGTACGAACTCGCCCGCCGCTTCGCCTCCTTGGACCACCTCTCCGGCGGCCGCGCGGCCTGGAACGTGGTCACCTCCTCCGACGCCTTCACCGGCGAGAACTTCCGCCGCGGCGGCTACCTCGACCGCGCCGACCGCTACTCCCGGGCCGCCGAATTCGCCCAACTGGCACGGAAGTTCTGGGACGCCGGGGAGCAGGGCGTCCGCCACCGCGGCCCGCAGTTCGAGGTCGAGGGCCGGCTCTCGCTGCCCCGCCCGCCGCAGGGCCACCCGGTCGTCATCCAGGCCGGCGACTCGGACGAGGGCCGGGAGTTCGCCGCCGCCACCGCCGACGTCGTCTTCAGCCGGCACTCCACCTTCGCCGACGGCCGGGCCTTCCACGCCGACGTCAAGCGCCGGCTGGCCGGGTACGGGCGCAGGCCGGACGAGCTGAAGATCATGCCCGCCGCCACCTTCGTCCTCGGCGACACCGACGCCGACGCGGCCGAGCGGGCCGCCGAGGTCCGCCGGGCCCAGGTCGGGCCGCGCACCGCGCTCCACCACCTGGAGCAGGTCTGGGGCGTCGACCTCTCCGACCACGACCCGGACGGGCCGCTGCCCGCCTTCGACCCCGACCCGGACAGCGCGCTCGTCCAGGGCCGCGTCCGCATCCCGGACCCGGTGGGCACCGCCGAACGGTGGCGGGCGCTGGCCGCCGAGAAGGGGCTGAGCAGCCGCGAACTGGTCATCGAGGTGACCGGCCGTCAGTCCTTCATCGGCTCCCCCGCCACCGTCGCCGGGCAGATCGACCACTTCGTGCAGCAGGACGCGGCCGACGGCTTCATCCTGGTCCCGCACCTCACCCCGGGCGGGCTGGACGAGTTCGTCGACCGGGTCGTCCCGCTGCTCCAGGAGCGCGGGGTGTTCCGCACCGACTACACCGGCCCGACCCTGCGCGACCACCTCGGTCTGCCGGTGCCCGGACGGCGATAGCGGCCCGACGGTCCCGGTCCGCCCGGACAGCGGGCGGACCGGGACCGGGAGCCGTCAGCCGGCGCGACGGCGGCGACGGATCACCGCGAGCGCGCCGCCGCCGACGCCGAGCAGCACCGCTCCGGCGCCCGCGATCAGGTCGGTCCGGTCGCTGTCGGCTCCGGTGGAGGCCAGGTGGACGTCTGCCGCCCGGGCGGCGGTCACCTCGGCGTTCACGCCGCCGTCGGCCGCCGGAACGGGCGTGTCGGCCGACGGCGCGGGCGTCGCGGCCGGGGCCTTGGTGACATCACCCGCCGCGCGGGCCGGCGCGCCGGTGCCCGGCTTCCGCTGCGCCGAGGCGGCCGGGACTTCGGCCGGGATGTCGGCCGGGATGTCGGCCGGGGCGGCCGCGGGAGCCGGGTCCTGGGTGGTCGGCTTCGGGGCGGTGGGGGCGACGACCCGCACGGTGGCGCCGGGCGAGCACATGGTGGTGCCCCGGAAGGGCAGGTCGTCGGCCTCGTTGACGAAAACGCAGGGGTTCAGCTCCGTCTTGCCGAGCGGGGTGTCGGCGGGGTAGCTGACCCGGACCCTCTTGGTCGCCAGGCTGTCGGGCGCGGCCGAGGAGTCGCGGCCGTCCAGGTAGAAGCCCGCCGGCGGCTCCGACTCGGTCGTGACCGCCGGCAGGGCGGTCCAGGTGCCGTCGTCGCCGCGGACCTCGACCTTGGCGTGCCGGTCCGCGAACAGCACGTTGCCCAGGTTGGTGTAGGCGGACGGCGTCGGGTTCCGGAGCGACGCGTCGAACTCGATCGGCGCACCGCCCGCGACGACCGTGGCCGGCACCTGGAGGAGGTGGTTGGAGATCGCCTCCACGTTGATCGTGTGGGTGTCGCTGACCGGCGGCTCGACCGGGTTGTCCAGCCGCCAACCCTTGACCGCGGTGCGGAAGATGAGGACCGGGCCGACGCCGCCGTTGCTGGCCCCGTTGTGCGGCTCGCCCATGGGGGCGCCGAGGCGCAGACGAACGTCCTTCCCGCCCGGCGGGATGACGAGCTTGCCGGTGATGCCCGAGTAGACGACCTTGTCCGCCTCGGTGCGCGCCTGCAGCTCCACGCTCGCCCAGGTGCCGAGCTCGTTGACGTAGTCGAGGCTCAGGGCGTGCGGCGGCGCCCCGACCGGGGTCTCGATCGAGAGCTCCAGCACGACGCTGAAGCCCTGGTCCCCCGGGTTGGCGATCGTCTCGGTGAACTCCACCGGCCCGCCCGCGGCGCCGATCACGGCCGGGGCGTGGACGGTGAGGCTGAGCGGCCCGGAGTCCGCGAAGGCCGGGACGGCGGTCACGGCGCCGCCGGCGACCAGCACGGCGGTGAGCACGACCGCCGGCACGAGGCCGCGGGTCTGACGCAGGGCACGGTTGATCTTGCGCATGGGAATCCCCCCTGGATTTCCGCTCCGGAGCGGCACGGCCGCGTCCGGGCAGCACAAAGCAAGCCTGGTTGACTGGTGTGGCGGTCGCGCCCGACGGGCCGACCGGTGCGAGCGGCTTTCCCCCGCTCACTTCAAGGACGTGTGGGGGCCGGGGGGTTGCAGGTCGATTCCGAGAGAATTTTCCGGGACTCCGGGGAGCCCCGCCGACCGGGTCAGATCTCGTAGACCGCGCCGGCCCGGGCCAGCTCGACCGGGCCGGCGTACGCGGCGGCGGCGTCGCGGCGGTTGCGTTCGGCGTCGGTCCACGGCGGGATGTGGGTGAGGACGAGCCGGCGGGCCCGGGCGGCGGTGGCGTGCTCGCCGGCCTCCCGGCCGTTGAGGTGGACGGCCCGGTAGGTGTCGCGGCCGTCCAGGTACGCGGCCTCGCAGAGAAACAGGTCGGTGTCGCGGGCGAGTTCGACGAGTTCGGGGCTCTCCCCGGTGTCGCCGGAGTAGACCAGCGAGCGGCCGCCGTGCTCCAGCCGGAAGGCGAAGGCGTCGACGGGGTGGTTGACCTGGGCCACGGAGACCCGGAAGGGGCCGAGCTCGAAGTTGCCGGGGGTGACGGTGCGGAACTCGAACACCTCCTTCATCCCGGGGTTCTCCGGCATGTCGTACGCCCGGGCGAGCCGCTCGGCGGTGCCGGCCGGGCCGTACACCGGCAGGAGATCGGGGCAGCCCTCGACGCGGTAGTTGCGGGCGACCCAGTAGGCGCACAGGTCGACGCAGTGGTCCGCGTGCAGGTGGCTGAGCAGGACGGCGTCGACCTCGTAGATGCTGGTGTACTTCTGCAGCGCGCCGAGCGCGCCGTTGCCGAGGTCGATCACCACGCGGTAGCCGTCGGCCTCGACCAGGTAGCTGGAGCAGGACGAGTCGGCGGACGGGAAGCTCCCCGAGCACCCCACCACGGTCAGTTTCATCCGAGCCCCTCCGCCCCGACACGTCCCGGCTGCTGCTGGAAAACGGCATGGAAAACAGCATGGAAAACGGCAGGCCGGGCCGGTGGACCGGCCGGTAGCACTGCGTTGGTGTGTCGAGGGTAAGGGCGGAACAGCACTTTGCCCCCGTCCCCGTGCCGGGCTGTGGCTGGAATCACCAGAACGTGGGGGAGGCGACGGGGGCCGCGGATCAGCGGTGCCGGGGGCGGTTGCGGGCCCAGGCGCGGACGGTGTCGGAGTACCAGCGGGGGTGGCCGCTGCCGTCGATCACGTCGGGGTCGGGCAGCAGCCCGTGCCGGCGGTAGTTACGGACGGTTTCGGGCTGGACGTTGATGTGCCGGGCGATCTCGGTGTACGACCACAGTTCATCGCTTCTCACGGGGGCACCTCCGGGGGGACGGGGGCGGACGTTCGTGAGGCAGCTTTTCCGGGAGGCACCGGGGCGTTCACGACAGAACGGGCACTGTGGCGGTTCCGTGACGAACCGGGAGCGATGTGCGGACAAATGCTCAACTGTCACAGTCGCCACGGTGGTGGCGTTCACCGTCGGCCCGGTACGGTTCGCCGCATGAATGGCATGACGGGAATCTGGCCGGTCCTGGCGGTGGCGGGCTTCGCCGCGCTGGCGGCCGTCGCGGCGGTGCTGGTGAAGCGCACCCGCCCGGCCTCGCGCCCGGCCGGGCCGACGGGTCCGCGGCCGCGCCCGAGCACCAGGGACCGCCCGGAGCCGCAGGAGATCTGGTGGGCGCAGGTGCCGTTCGAGGACGGCCCCGGTTCCAAGGACCGCCCCTGCCTGGTGCTGCGGGTGCACGGCCGGACGGCCACCGTCGCGAAGATCACCAGCAAGCACCACTCCGAGCGACCGGGCGTACTGCCGCTGCCGCCCGGTTCGGTGGGCGACCGGCAGGGCCGGACCAGCTGGCTGGAGACCGACGAGCTGCGCGAGGTGCCGCTGTCGGCGTTCCGCCGCCGGGCCGGCACGGTCGACCGGCAGGTCTGGGCCCGGGCGCAGAAGTCGCTACAGCACTAGCTACAGCCCTAGGCCCAGAGCTGGCCCTGCAGCGCCTCGACCGCCGCCTCGGTGGACTCGGCGGTGTAGATGCCGGTGGACAGGTACTTCCAGCCGCCGTCGGCGACCACGAAGACGATGTCCGCGCGTTCCCCGGCGGCCGCCGCCTTGCGGCCGACGCCGATCGCGGCGTGCAGGATGGCGCCGGTCGAGACGCCCGCGAAGATGCCCTCCTGCTGGAGGAGTTCACGGGTGCGGCGGACGGCGTCCGCGGAGCCGACCGAGAAGCGGGTGGTGAGCACCTCGGCGTCGTACAGCTCGGGGACGAAGCCCTCGTCGAGGTTGCGCAGCCCGTACACCAGGTCGTCGTAGCGCGGCTCGGCGGCGACGATCCGCACGCCGGGGACCTTCTCGCGCAGGAAGCGGCCGACGCCCATCAGGGTGCCGGTGGTGCCGAGGCCGGCCACGAAGTGGGTGACGGTCGGCAGGTCGGCGAGGATCTCGGGCCCGGTGGTGGCGTAGTGGGCGCCCGCGTTGTCGGGGTTTCCGTACTGGTAGAGCATGACCCAGTCGGGGTGCTCGGCGGCGGTCTCCTTGGCGATCCGGACGGCGGTGTTGGAGCCGCCGGCGGCCGGGGAGGAGATGATCTCGGCGCCCCACATCCGGAGCAGTTCGCGCCGTTCCTCGCTGGTGTTCTCGGGCATCACGCAGACCATCCGGTAGCCCTTGAGCTTGGCGGCCATGGCGAGCGAGATGCCGGTGTTTCCGCTGGTGGGCTCCAGGATGGTGCAGCCCGGGGTGAGTCGGCCGTCGGCCTCGGCGCGTTCGATCATGTGCAGCGCCGGGCGGTCCTTGATCGAACCGGTGGGGTTGCGGTCCTCCAGCTTGGCCCACAGGCTCACCAGGCCCTCGGCGTTGCCGGGGACCGCGGCGGACAGCCGCGGCAGGCGGACCAGCGGGGTGTTGCCGACGGCTTCGAGCGGACTGTCGTATCGCAAGGGAGGCCTCCGGCCACGGCGGTGCGGGTGAAGAGGGGTGGCTCCCCCGCCGCCGGGCGGGGGAGCCGGGAGGTCAGCGGGCGCCGCCGGCCACGGCGGGCAGGATGGTGACGCTGTCACCGTCGGCGAGGGCGGTGGAGATGCCCTCCAGGAACCGGACGTCCTCGTCGTTCAGGTAGACGTTGACGAAGCGGCGCAGCTCGCCGCCGTCGACCAGGCGGGCGGCGATGCCCGGGTGGCGGGCGTCGAGGTCGGTGAAGAGCTCCGCGAGGTTGCTGCCGTTGCCCTCGACGGCCTTGGCGCCGTCGGTGTAGGTGCGGAGGATGGTCGGGATGCGGACCTCGATGGCCATGGGTGCGCTCCTGTGCGAGTCGTGTGGAGTGGGTGGGCCGCGGCGGGCGCGGCCGGGCGGACGGTGCCCGGGGCGCGGCACCGCAGGTTCGGCAGCGGGCCCGGGATGGGGCGGGGCGGCTCTCAGCGCGAGCGCGCGGGCGTGCCGGGACAGATCGCGCCGGCGTGCCGGCACAGGTCGATGTGCAGGCGCGCCACGAGGCGGGTGCCCGGGGCCTGGTTGCTCACATCGACGGAACGCATGGGCTCATCGTATAGATTCCCGGGCCCGCTCCGACATGCCCGTCTCGGGATCCGGATGTTCCGGTATCCGATGCTGAGACTTCGCCGGAATGAAACGGGCCCGCCGACCGCTCGCGGAGGGTCGGCGGGCCACGCCCAGGTGGGTGCTGGTCAGGCCTGGTAGGCCTCGACGACCTGGACGTCTTCCTCTGTGATCTCGCCGTCCACGATGCGGAACGAACGGAACTGGTAGGGGTCGTCCTCGCCGTTGCCGTCGGCGGTGGAGACCAGGACGTAGTGGGCGAACGGCTCGGAGGCGTAGCTCACGTCGGTGCGCGAGGGGTAGGCCTCGGTGGCGGTGTGGGAGTGGTAGACGACGACGGGCTCCTCGTCCCGGTCGTCCATCTCGCGGTAGAGCTTGAGCAGGTCGCCCGAGTCGAACTCGTAGAAGGTGGGCGAGCGGGCCGCGTTGAGCATCGGGATGAACCGCTCGGGCCGGCCGCTGCCGGCCGGTCCGGCGACCACGCCGCAGGCCTCGTCCGGGTGGTCGGCACGGGCGTGGGCCACGATCCGGTCGCGGAGTTCTCGGGTGATGGTCAGCATGTGGTCAGGATAGACACGCCCCGGCAGGTGTCCGCCGGGGCGTCCGAGGCTCGGTCAGTGGGCGTCCACGTTTCCGTTCCGGGCGTGCAGGTGGTCGTGGGCGTGGGCGTGGACGGCCTGCGGGTTGCGGCGCTTGAGCACCTGGTAGCCGATCACCAGCAGCACGGCCCAGCCGGGGAAGACGTACAGCGAGATCCGGTTCTCCTCGTCCAGGCCGATCAGCACCACGACCAGGGCCAGGAAGGCGAGGGCGGCCCAGCTGACCCAGACGCCGCCGGGGGCCTTGAAGGTGGGCGGGGGCAGGTGGCCGCCCTTCCAGGCCTTGCGGTAGCGGATCTGGGAGATCAGGATCATCGCCCAGGTCCACAGGCCGCAGACCGTGGCGACCGAGGTGATGTACTCGAACGCCCGTGCCGGGACGAGGTAGTTGAGCACCACGCCGGCGCCCATCAGCAGGCAGGAGACGGTGATCGCGAAGGCCGGGGTGCGGCGGGTGTTGAGCTTGGTGAGCTGCCCGGGGGCCTGGCCGCGCAGGGCGAGGTCGCGCAGCATGCGGCCGGTGGAGTACATCCCGGAGTTGCAGGAGGAGAGCGCCGCGGTGAGCACCACGAAGTTGATGATGCCGGCCGCCGCCGGGATGCCGATCTTGCCGAAGGCGGCGACGAACGGGCTGACGCCGGGCTGGAACTCCCGCCACGGCACCAGCGAGAGGATGACCACCAGGGCGCCGATGTAGAACAGCGCGATGCGCCAGGGCAGGGTGTTGATGGCGCGCGGCAGGGTCTTCTCGGGGTTCTCGCTCTCGCCCGCGGTGACGCCGACGAGTTCGACGCCCAGGTAGGCGAACATGACGATCTGCAGGGTCATCACGGTGGCGCCGATGCCCTTGGGGAAGAAGCCGCCGTCCTGCCACAGGTGGGTGATCGACGCGGTGTCACCGGCCTTGCTGAAGCCGAGGGTCAGCACGCCGATGCCGATCAGGATCATGCCGATGATGGCGGTGACCTTGACCATGGAGAACCAGAACTCGATCTCGCCGAACAGCTTCACCGAGATCAGGTTGGCCGCGTAGAGGATGACCAGGAAGGTCAGCGCGCTGGCCCACTGCGGGATGCCCGGCGCCCAGAACTTCACGTACACGGCGGCGGCGGTGGTCTCCGCCATACCGGTGACGACCCAGAACAGCCAGTACGTCCAGCCGGTGACGTAACCGGCGAAGGGGCCGAGGAACTCCCGGGCGTACTCGGCGAAGCTGCCGGAGACCGCGCGGTAGGTGAGCAGTTCGCCCAGGGCCCGCATGATCGCGAAGATCACCAGGCCGGCCACGGCGTAGGACAGGATCAGGCTCGGGCCGGACTTGGAGATCGCGGTGCCGGCGCCGAGGAAGAGGCCGGTGCCGATCGCTCCGCCGATCGCGATCATCTGGATCTGGCGGCTGCCGAGTCCCCGCTCGTAGCCCTCCTCGTCCGGTTTATCGTCGACCACCTGGTCGTAGATCTGCTCGGCCATGGTCACCGTCCTGGGTGGGTCTCGTGGGTGGGGAGAAGTCGTACCACGCAGGGTCCGGATAGCGGTGTTCATCTGAGCGATATTTGAGCATGACCTGTTACGGTTTGCCCGATTTAAAGGAGAATGCCCCGGTCGATCGTCCACATGCTGGACGGAACGACCGGGGCTTGCCCGAAAGCGGGCAGGATTGCCCGGGAAGGTGGAGGAAACGGGTCCGCCGTCAGTCGGTGATGGCCTCCAGCAGCGACTCCTGGAGTGCCCCCAGCCACAGGTAGGCCATCACCAGCGGCTTGCGCTCGTCGCTGTCCGTCAGCTCGTAGAGGCCCTGCTCGTCCTCCTCGGTGACCTCCAGCCGCACCCCGAGGGTCAGCCGCAGGTCGTTGAGCGCGCCCAGCCAGCGCAGGCAGTCGGCGGCGGGCAGCTTGAGCACCCCGGCGCCGCCGAGGCCGTCCAGCGCCCGGACCACCTGCAGCGCGTCGTCCCGCTTGCGGGCCCGCAGGTCGAGCTCGGTGTAGCGGCGGAACTCGCCGGAGGCGGCCACCGCCTCGGCGTCGTCCGGCGTCGCCGGGTCGCCGTAGGCGTTCGGGAACAGTCGGGCCAGCGCCGGGTCGGCGGGGGCCTCGGTCGGGCCCTCGGCGAACAGCGCGGCCAGCGGGTCACCGCCGCCGTCGCCGCCCGGGCCGGGGCCGATCAGCTCCAGCATCTGCACTTCCAGCGAGCGCAGGATGGAGGCCTCCACCTCGTCCAGCGCGATCGCCGCGCCACCATCGCCGGTGCTCTCGAACAACCCAGCCATCTGTATCGGTCAGCCCGTCTTCGTCGTCTTCGGCCGCGCCGCCGGACCGGCGGCCGGTCAGTCGTATGTGTGCCGGTGCGCGCCCGGTCGCACGCGTGCCGACGTGCGCCCGGGCGGGGTCAGTCGTGCTGGAGCGTCGCCCACAGGCCGTAGCCGTGCATCGCCTGGACGTCGCGCTCCATCTCCTCGCGCGAACCGCTGGAGACCACCGCCCGGCCCTTGGTGTGCACGTCCATCATCAGCTTCCGGGCCTTGTCCTTCGGGAAGCCGAAGTAGGCCTGGAAGACGTACTGGACGTAGCTCATCAGGTTGACCGGGTCATTGTGCACGATGGTCACCCAAGGCGTGTCCGGCTCGGTCACCGGCTGCCCTTCGACCTCCGGGCGCTCGATCTCCACGGGCGCGACACTCACCGGCGGGCCTCCTCGTTGCACACTCGTCCGTAGTCCCTCAAGCCCCATGCTGCCATCCGGGGGACACCCGGGCGATTCCGGCCCGGACCATCGCGCGAGAAATCGTCACTCTGACGCTAAGTGGTAGTAGCATCATCCGCATGGACGCCACTTCAGTGCGCGCGGCCGGGTCGACCGCGCTCCTCACCGACCGCTACGAGCTCACCATGCTGCAGGCCGCCCTGCGCAGCGGGGCCGCGCACCGCCGCTCCGTCTTCGAGGTCTTCACCCGCCGACTGCCCGGCGGCCGCCGCTACGGCGTCATGGCCGGCACCGGCCGGGTGCTGGACGCCGTCGAGAACTTCCGCTTCAGCGGCGCCCAGTTGGACTGGCTGGCCGACCAGAGCGTGGTCGAGGACGACACCCTGCGCTTCCTCGCCGACTACCGCTTCCGCGGCGACATCCACGGCTACCCCGAGGGCGAGGTCTACTTCCCCGGCTCGCCGGTGCTGACCGTGGAGGGCAGCTTCGCCGAGGCGGTGATCCTGGAGACGGTGATCCTGTCGATCCTCAACTACGACTCGGCGATCGCGGCCGCCGCCTCCCGGATGACCGCCGCCGCCGGCGGCCGTCCGGTGATCGAGATGGGTGCCCGCCGGGCGCACGAGCAGGCCGCCGTCGCCGCCGCCCGGGCCGCCTACATCGCCGGCTTCGCCGCCACCTCCGACCTGGAGGCCGGCTTCACCCACGGCATCCCGACCACCGGCACCTCCGCGCACGCCTTCACCCTGGTGCACGACAGCGAGCGGGACGCCTTCCAGGCCCAGATCGCCTCGATGGGCAAGGGCACCACGCTGCTGGTCGACACCTTCGACCTGCACGAAGCGGTCCGCACAGCCGTGGAGGTGGCCGGCCCCGAGCTGGGCGCGGTCCGGATCGACTCCGGCGACCTCACCCTGCTGGCCCACCGGGTCCGCCGCCAACTGGACGAGCTCGGCGCCGGGAAGACCCGGATCATCGTCACCTCGGACCTGGACGAGTACGCGATCGCCGCCCTGGCCGCCGCCCCGGTGGACGGCTACGGCGTCGGCACCAGCCTGGTCACCGGCAGCGGGCACCCGACCTGCGCGATGGTCTACAAGCTGGTCGCCCGCGCCGAGACCGAGGACGGCCCGCTGGTGCCGGTGGCCAAGCGCGCGGCCGGCGGCAAGACCAGCATCGGCGGCCGCAAGTGGGCCGCCCGCCGGCCCGACGCCGAGGGCGTGGCCGAGGCCGAGGTGATCGGCACCGGCGCGGTCCCGGACGAGCTGCGGCCGCACCTGGTGCAGGTGCCGCTGGTGCTGGGCGGCGAGACGGTCGGCCGCGAGCCGCTGAGCGCCGCCCGCGAGCGGCACGTCCGGGCCCGGGCGGCGCTGCCGCTGTCGGCCACTCAGCTCTCCAAGGGCGACCCGGTCATCCCCAGCGAGCTGATCGACTGACCCCGGCCGGGCCGGATCGCGCGGACCGGCGGCGGGTCCTGAGGCCTTCCGCCCCCGCGCGCCACTCCCTAAAGTCAGCCGTAGAGTTCCCCTGGAATCCTCCAGAGCCGCCGAGGCCCCCCACCACCGGGGCACACCGCCCCCACACCCGAGGATGCGAGCCATGCACCGGGCACTGATCGTCGTCGACGTGCAGAACGACTTCTGCGAGGGCGGCAGCCTGGCCGTCGCCGGCGGCGCCGAGGTGGCCGCCGCCATCACCGATCTGATCGCCGAGTCCTCCCCCGGCTACCAGCACATCCTCGCCACCCGGGACCACCACATCGACCCGGGCGAGCACTTCTCGGCCGAGCCGGACTACGTCTCCAGCTGGCCCGTGCACTGCGTGGCCGGCACCGAAGGCGTCGGCTTCCACCCCAACTTCGCGCCCGCCGTGATCTCCGGCGCGGTCGAGGCGGTGTTCGACAAGGGCGCCTACTCGGCGGCCTACAGCGGCTTCGAGGGGCTGGACGAGAACGCCCGCGGCCCGGTGGAGTGGCTGCGCGAACGGCAGGTCGACGAGGTCGACGTGGTCGGCATCGCCACCGACCACTGCGTCCGGGCCACCGCCCTGGACGCCGCGCGGGCCGGCTTCACCACCCGGGTGCTGCTCGACCTCACCGCCGGGGTGGCGCCGGAGACCACCGCCGCCGCGCTGGACGAACTGCGGGCGGCCGGGGTCGAGCTGATCGGCACGCCGGTGGTCCGGTCGTAGGTCCGGTGACCACGGGCGGCGTTCAGACCACCAGCAGCTCCACCACGTCCGTCCCGCCGACCCGGTAGGCCTCGCGCAGTTCGCCGCCGACCGCCTCCGGGTCGGCGGACAGCCGGGCGCCGGAGACGTACACCACCCGGATGCCCAGGTACTCCATCCGGTGCTGGCCGCCGCGCACCCAGGCGGCCTCGCCCTCGCTGACGCAGCGCAGGTCCGAGTCCACCTCCACCGCGACGCCGCGCTCCGGCCAGTAGAGGTCCGGGACGGCGATGTAGGTGCCGCCGCGCATCCGCAGCTCGGGGGAGGTCAGCGGGGCGGGCAGCAGCCACTCGTCCACCAGCCGGCCGGCCTGCTCCAGCACCACGTCCCGCTCGGCGGCGAGGAGTTCGTCCAGGGCGGCACGCACCCGCGGCTCGCCGGTCAGCCCGGAGTCGATCAGCTCATCGGCCAACTCCCGTACCGTGCAGCGGTTCTCCGGGCGGGCGACGGCCTCCTGCAGCACCTCGCGCACCGGCGCCGGGGCGTCCGGGTCGGCCGTCCACTCGCGCAGCGCGTCCGCGACCGCCCGCGCCACCGGCGCGCAGGCCAGACCGTGCACCGAGCGGGCCACCAACTCCCGTTCGGTGCGGCGGATCCGCACCTCGCCGGCGTCCTTGAGCCGGCGCTGGCGCGGCACCAGGACGTCCACCCCGGTCACCGCGGGCAGCCGGGGCACGGCGGCGAAGCCGTACAGCGCCAGCGCGGCGGCCCCGGTGATCACCGCGCCCTCGCGGCGGCCCTCCTCGCGGCCGTTCTGCGCCGCGTACAGCAGCGCGGCCCACATCCGCTGCTCCGGGGTGGGCTCGCCGGACTGCAGTAGGTAGACCCTGGGCAGCAGCCGCTGCCAGGGGCCGCCCTGGCGGCAGTGCCCGGTGACGACCCGGGCCGGCACGCCCCGGGCGCGCAGCTGGCTCGCGGTGACGACGTTCTGCTGATGCTTCGCCAGTTCCTCCAGGGACGGCGGCGACGAGGGAATCCGGTAGCTCATGCGCCCGCCTCGCTTCGCTCGCTCATGCGCACCCCTTGATGGTTCGCCCACTGCTTTCGCTCATGCCGACACCATCCCCAACCCCCGCCGCTCGCGAGTCGCAGCCTGACGCACTGTTACGCAACCGTCGCCAAACCGGGATCAGCCTGCACTAAAGTCCCCATACCCTCACTCATTTGGAGTAAATGACGTTCATATGGCTATCAGATCCGATCGAAAACGATCGCCGACCTGGTCGCCTGACCCAGAGTGATCAAGGGCATACGGCGAGGGACCCTCAGCGCGTCAATCTCGCCCCGGGGATTGCCTAGGCTTACGTCATGTCACGTGACGAGACCGCCGGCCTCCGCGCGGCCCAGCTCCGCCTCGGCCGTCTGCCCGGGTACGTCCGCCGCCCGGACCCGGCCCGCCGCAGCGGTGAGAAGGGCCATACGTACAAGAAGGGCTGGGAGGTCCGCTTCACCGCCCGCAGCGAGGCGGAGATAGCCGAGATCCGCGACCTGGTGGTCGCCGCCGGGTTCGCGCCGGCCAGACCCTTCTTCAAGGGACACCAGCTCATCCAGCCGGTCTACGGCATGGCGGCCGTGCAGGCCTATCTGGCCGCTAGACAGGCGGTCGAGGAACACGCCGAGCGGGTCGCGCTCGGCCGGCGTCGGCGGGCGGCGGGGGCGCGCGGGGGGACGGCACGCGCTGGTACGGCGCACGCGGACGGGACGCACTCCGGCGCGGCCCACGCGAGTGGCGGGCACATCGCCGGGGGGCATGCCGCCGGTGGATCAGGCAGTGTCGGCGGTCCCTGCGTTTCCGGTGTTTCCGGCATTTCCGGTGTTTCCGGCGCTCACCGGTGCGAGCGCGAGGAGGCCGCCGCGGCGGCCCAGTCGGCCCGGCGGACGGTCCTTGAGGCTTTTCCCGCCCAGGTCGAACGCGGCAACACCGCCGACGCCCGGATCTCCCCCTCAAAGGCCCGCACGGGCTCCTGACCGGGCGGCTCAGCGCCGCCCCGCCCCGCGCCCCGGTTGCCGCAGGCCGCCGGGGCGCGATCGCCGCACCCCGTTCCCGCCCACCGGTACCCACCCCGACGCAACACCAGCCGTGAGTGCGGTTGCGCGGGTGGTTGTGCGGTCGCGGCTTCGCGCCGTGGGCGTGGACGCCGGACCCGACAGGCCCTACGGTGGCACCTCAACCGCCCTGCAGCACCTCCCCTCCTACACCCTCTGACCAGCTGCGACACGCTCGCACCTACGTCCCCCCGCACCATTGCGCAGCACTCCCCGGACCGGCCGCGACCGGCCCTCGCCCGACCTCGCCCGGCAGTACCGCCGCCGCGCCGCACCGGCTGTCGCCGGAACCGGCCGAGCGGCGGCGGGTTCCGGGCATTCCATCGGATTGGTCACCCAGCGCACCGAGGGCCTACCGTAGAGTGAGCACAGATGATCGACCATCAGAAACCCATCTCCCTTTCCGAGAAGACGAGATGACCAACCGTCACACGAGCGCCGCCGAGTCTCCCCTGGAGCCCGGCGAACCGGAGGGCGTACCACTGGAATTCGCGGCCTTCTGCGAGCTCCACCGCCCCCGGTACCTCAGCTACGCCCGGGTGTGGCTGGCCGAGCACGGCGACGCGGCCACCGCCGTGCAGCAGGCCTTCGCCGAAATCGCCGTCCAGTGGCGGGAGTTACTGACCAGCCCCAACCCGACCGCGCTGGCCTGGCAGATCCTGCGCGGCACCGTCGCGGAGCACACCCGGCAGGTGCCCGTCGTCCCGGACCGCCACCCCGCCGACGACGACCTGGCGATCCTCCACTACGTCGTCGGCCTCGCCGCCCCCGAGATCGCCGACGTCATCGGCACCGACACCGCCAGCGTGGCCGGGCGGCTGCGGCGCACCATGCTGCACGAGGCCTCCGGTTGGTGACCCCGCCGCCCGCCCCCGGGGGCCTCAGACCCGCCCGCCCGTCACGTCGTACAGGTGGTGCACCGGGTCGTGGATCAGATAGCGGGCGAAGGACTCGACCGTGAACCGCGCCCCGTCGCTGCGGTTCCCGGTCCGCCGCCACTGCTCCCCCGCGACCGCGTCGAACGCCGCCGCCAGCGCCTCGGCGGCCTCCGCCAGTTCCCCGGCCACCACCTGCGGCTGCTGCTCCCAGTAGCGCTCGGCGGCGGCCGTCTCGTCCTGGTTCCAGTTGGGGAACAGCGGGCCGTCCTGGTCCAGCATCAGGTTCAGCCGGACGAGGAACAGCCGGAAGACGTCCCGGACGTGGCAGGCGTACTCCAGGTCCGACCACACCTCCGGGGACGGACGGCGCCGCAGCCCCTCCCCGTCACCGGCCAGCACCGTCAGCCAGCCGTGCGCGTTCGCCCGGACCATCGCGGCGACGTCCGTGGGGGCCACCTTCGGGGTGTCCAACCCGCAGTCGGGGCACGGACGTTCCAGCACCCAGGTCCAGTCCTTGGTGTCGGGGACGATCGCGTCGGCGGGGCTCAGGGCGTTCTCGGAAGTGCTCATGCGCCCAGCATGGCGCCCGCCCGGACCACCCCACCAGCGGTATGGGCGCCAGCGACCGCCGAAATACTGCCAGGGCGCGCCGCGCTACCAGGCCCGCTGGTCAGTGCCCGTGGCGCTCGTACTCCAGCCGGGCCGCCAGCAGGCTGTCCAGGTGCTCGCGGCTCCACGCGCACACCGCGTCCATCGGCCCGAGCAGCGTGCGGCCCAACGGCGTCAGCGCGTACTCGACCCGCGGCGGGTTCTCGGCGTACTCGGTCCGGACCACCGCGCCGTCCTGCTCCATCGAACGCAGCGACTCCGCCAGCACTTTGGCGGTGATGCCGGTCAGCGGCACCCGCAGCTCGGAGAAGCGGCGCGGGCCGTCCTCCAGACAACGGATGATCTTCCAGGCCCACTTGCGGCTGCCCAGCACCGGCACCGACTGCACCGGGCAGTCGGCCGGGAAGAAGTCCGCCGGCAACGGCGCCGGCACGGTCTGCGTCATACCCCCGACGGTACCCGCTGGGGGTCGGTACCGTTGAAGTAACCGGCACCCTCCGGTCTACCGTCCCGGCAGCGGCGGGCGAACCAGCCCGCCCCCACCGGACAGGAGACCGCCATGACCAGCACCACCACCGGCCGGCAGCACCGCGCGGACGTCATCGTCTACGGCGCGGGCGGGCAGGTCGGCCGAGCCGTCGTCACCGAGGCCCGCCGGCGCGGCCTCACCGTCACCGCCGCCGTCCGCGACCCCGAACGCCACGCCGACCTCGCCGGGGAGGGCGTCACCCTGCTGCGCTGCGACGTCACCGACCCGGCCGCCGTCGCCGCCACCGCCCCCGGGCACACCGCCGCCGTCAGCTCCGTCTACACCCCCGACACCCCCTCCGCCGAGTTCTACCGCGCCGCCACCACCGCACTCGTCACCGGCCTCGACCGGGCCGGTGTCCGACGGCTCATCAGCGTCGGCGTCGCCACCACCCTGGAGACCGCCCCCGGGGTCGCCGTCCACGACGACCCCGAATTCCCCGAGGCGTACCGCACCTTCTCCCTCGGCCACTCCGCCGCCCTCGACCTGCTGCACGACTCCCCCGCCACCCTCGACTGGGTCGTCGTCACCCCGCCGATGGACCTCGACCGCACCGCCCCCGGCACCGGCCGCTACCGCGTCGGCGGCCCCCAGGTCCTCGGCCCCCGCATCGCCCAGGCCGACCTCGCCGCCGCCGTCGTCGACGAACTCACCGCCCCGGCCCACCACCGGCAGCAGATCGCCGTCGCCGAATAGTTCCCTGCACGAACCGGGCACCGCCGGGCTTCCTGGGCGCCGTGTCGAGCGATCTCTCCGCCCTCGCCGTTGAAGCCCACCCTGCACCCGCCCCGACCAGCCCGACCGCCTCGACCTCGCCGTCGAAGACCCCGCCACCGACCGCTTCCTCGGCGAGACCACCCTCACCGACGTCGACCCCGACAACTCCTCCGCCGGCACGCCTTCGCGACCATCCGCCTCCACCGCGTCCACCTCGAAGTCTTCGAGTACAACGAAGGCGCCACCCGCGCTACCAGAAGGCCGGCTTCACCCTCGAAGGCCGCGCCCGCCAGGCCCACCACTGGGACGACCACCACTGGGACGACCGCTGCTGGGACGACCGCTGCTGGGACGTCCCACATGGCCGCCCTACCCGACGGCAGGCTCGCCACTCACCGACCGGGGCCGCCGTACGGGGGCCACTGCGGCGGCTGCTGCGGCGGCTGCCAGGAGGTGGCAGCCGCCGCCCGCTTCCGCCGCCGCGCCATCAGCACCGCGGCCACCGACGCCCCGAGCACCACGGCACCTGCGGCGGCGGCACCGATCACCAGGCCGGTGTTGTCGCTGCTGCCGCCGCGGTCCCCTTCAGGGACCATGGGCTGCACGGAGGGCTGGTTTGTCGCGTCGCTGTCGTCGTCCTCCGGCGGGGATCCCAGCGACTCCGGGCGGTTCGCAAGCGGGTTCTCCCGGGGCCCGTTGTCAACGGCGGGGTTGGCCTCCAGAGCCTTCGCCGGCGCGAGGATCCCATAGCCGTAGTGGACATTGGGCACCACAGCCCCGTTGGGCGGCGGGGTGGCGGACTTAATCATTCGATTGATCACCTGACCGGCTGACAGGTTCGGGTACTTGGACCGAATGAGCGCGGCGGTAGCCGAGACGTAGGCAGTGGAGTCAGAGGTGCCATCCCCAGCTGCATAGCTCGTCGGTGACTTGGCGCTGGCGTGGTAAATATCCACACCCGGTGCAATGAGAGTGAGCTCGGGGCCCGACTTGGAGCTGTCCCATACCACCCCCTTGGAGTCCACCGCTCCGACAGCCACCACCCCGGGAAAGGCGGCCGGATAGCTGACACTCAAAGCCGAGTCGCTGTTGCCTGCGCTGCCGACCAGGACGACGTCCTTCGACACCGCATACTTGACAGCCTTGCGGGTCTGCGAGTCGAACTGCAGGAGACCTCCGATGGACATATTGATGACCTTCGCGCCGTTGGCCGCCGCGAAGCGGATTGCGGCCGCCAGGTCGTTTTGCTCAGGAATAGGGCCGCCGTCGCTGGTCCGCACCTTCACCGGAAGGATCTTCGCTTTGGGGGCCAGGCCCATCACTCCGTCCTGTGAACCGTGACCATGCCCCGCAATCAGGCTCGCCATTCCGGTGCCGTGGCCGTCGGTGTCGATGCGGCCGTCCGATTTGGTACCGGAGAAATCGGCCCCTGGAAGGACCTGCCCGGTCAGATCTTGATGCTCCGAGTTCACCCCGCTGTCGATCACCGCAACGACGACACCCTCGCCCTGGCTGACCGGCCAGATCTTCGTGTCGGCCTCGAAGGTCTTTAGGACCCACTGCTTGTCCCTGATCTGATCGGCAGATGCCGCCGGTGCGGCGACGGCCCAGACCAATGCCCCAGCGGCAAGGACCGCCGTACCACGCGACAACAGGCGGCTCGTCAAACCCGGTCACCCCACTCAACGAGGCATCCCGCAGATCACCGACCTGCGGGATGCGATCAGATCACCCGTCCGTCTACGGACCGGCCTCATTCCACCACGTTCGGATTGGCTGGCTTGTCCGACGCCCAGGTCTCCTCGTCCTCGACAAGGTAATCCGGTCGCTTGCCGTCCTTCCCGCGGTCCTTCTTGCGGCGCTGTGCCTCACTCATCGGGATGCCCGGCGCCACGGCGCCCGTGCCACGGGCCCCGGCTTCGGCAGTCATCCGGTTCCGAGCCCCCAGCCCGGATCCGCCTTCAGTGAAGGCCTGCTTGCCGCGTGCTCCGGCGCCGGATGGCGGCGTCTCACGGACAGCGCCACCGGGCCAGACCACGGAGCCACCCACCTGTTTGGCGCCTGGCGCCCCACGGCCCCCTGCTCCGATGCCCGGATAGACCTCACCGCCGCCGGTGCTGACAGCTCGACTTCCGCGCGGGCCTGAACCCTCCATCGGCTTCGTGCCGCCAGGGAACTCCTTGCCGCCGAATCCGGTCTTGCCCTGTCCGAAGCCGGGCCCGACCGGGGTGCTCTGCGTGGTCGGCCCTGAGGGATTGACCGTCGTCTGCCCACCGCCACCTGCGATCGGCCCGCTCGTGGGACCCGGAGGCGAGGTCGTGGTGAGGCCAGACGTCTGAGTTCCGGAAGTAACGGGGCTCGGCACGCTTCCGCTCGGACGGGACACCGGAGTGCCTGAGACACCCGAATCAGGACCACCGCTCGCTGTGGTCGGCGGCTTCGGCGGGACCTGCGCCGTACCTCCCTTGATCCCTGAATCAGTCGGGACGGCAGCCGTCTTGGACGTGGATCCGGGCGCCGTGGGAGCTTGGGAGGACTTCGGCCGTGCCGACGTGGGGGCCGTTGCTGTTCGCGCCGACGCTCCCCCAACTCCGACCGAGGGGCTCGCCATCATCATTGCAGCTGTCATTGCCGCCGCAGCACTCTGGGCGTCCTGTGCCCCCACGTCATGGGATTCCTCCTTCCCACCAGTACGCAATGGCGGCGGAGCCTTCAACGCCGGCGTAGCGATGCGGTAGTGCATCGCCAGCGTCTGCATGATCGCCGCCGCTTCGGCCTTCTTACGGTCGGCGATCGGGATGTGCTCGTCGTCCGTGCTGAAGACGTCCCCGACGGTGTCCTTGATCTTGTCCCAGTTGCCGGGCTCCTCCGGCATGTCACGCTTGGCCTTGGCCATGGCCTCGGACATGTTGTGGAGGGTGTTGGCCGCGTCGTTGGCGTAGGCGGCGGCCTCGTTGATGCTGGTGGCGAGACTGAGCATGCTGGTGTGGAAGGCGTTGCTGCTCGGCCCCTCCCAGGAGGTAGCGGCCTCGGTGCTGACCTTGGTGAGGGTCTTGCGGATGTCCTTGAGGGTGGTCGCGGCCTTGCGCCAGGGGTCGCCGGCGGCCATCACGGCGCCGGGGTCGAGGGCCTGCGCCATCTGGCGGAGCTGGGCGTGGCTGTACTTGGTGAAGTCGGTGTAGACCACGGGTGGTTCCCCTCCGTTCGGGTCGCGGGCGGTGGTTAGCGGGTGGCGTTGCCGCGGACGGACGGCACCTGGTTCGCCTCGTAGGCAGCCTTGCTGGTGGCGGAGGGCTCGGCGACCGACCAGCCGTCGTCGGCGAGCTTGAGCTTCTTGGCCACCTGCTGGTCGTGTTCCTCGTAGTTGGTCGCGGTGAGTTCGGCGCTCTTCTGGGCCTCGTCGATGGCGCTCTGGAGCTGGTTGAGCACGTCGCGCAGGGCGTCCCGCATGGTGCCGTAGCGGCCGTGAATCTCGGTGGCCTCGGCGAAGGTGCCGAAGGCGTCCTTGCCGATTCCGCTGAGCCCGTGGGCGTTGGTGCCGTTGGCGTCCTTCTCGAACGCCTTGAGCAGCAGCCGCACTTGGCCCGCGAAGGTGCGGAGCTGCTCGATCTCGACGCGGTAGCCCTGTCCGTTCCCGCCGGTCGAGCCGGTCCCTGATCCCACTTCGGCGCCTCCCCCGCTGCGTCCGTCCCCTGCGGTCGGGGCCGGGCCCCGGTGTGTCATGTCTAACACACCGGGTCCGAATTCCGCCCGGGGCGGGGTCAGTTCGAGGGCGTCCGGGCGCGCTGGGCCTCGGCCAGGGCGCGGCGGCAGAGGAAGTCGGCGTGCCGGGTGGTCTCGGGCAGCCGGTAGCGGCGGGCGAGGTCGAGGGTGGTGGTGACGGCGGTGTCGAGGCCGATGCGGTGGCCGACCGAGACGTAGACGGGTTTCACGCCGGGGCGGGTGCGGACGGCGCGGCCGACCTCTTCGCCGGTGGCGGGGTCGGTGAGCGGGGTCCAGGAGCCGCGTTCGGCGTCGGGTTCGCGGTGGTCGAAGGTGAAGGGGGTCTTGGCGACGCCGAGGGTGCGCAGCCCGGTGAGGACGCCGAGGTGGCTGGCGAGGCCGAGGCGTCGGGGGTGGGCGAGGCCGTAGCCGTCGCAGACGACGGTGTCGGGGGTGCGGGTGAGGGCGGCCAAGGCGTCGAGGACGGCGGGGAGTTCGCGGAAGGCGAGCAGTCCGGGGACGTAGGGGAAGGCGATCCGGCCGACGGCGGTGGCCTCCTCGACGACGTCCAGGGTGCCCCGGTCGAGCAGGACGGCCGCGGCGACGACGAGGTCGTGGTCGTCGTCGTACGCGACGTCGACCCCGGCGATGAGCCGGTCCTCGGATCCGTCGTCGTCGACGGCCCGGACGAGCGGCCGGAGCCGTTCCTGCTCGGCGAGCGCCTGGGCCTCGGTGGTCGGCCAGTCGGCGGGGATGGGCACGGTCGGTTCCCCCGGTCTGCGTGGTGTGGGCGGGTTCCACCGTACCGAGGGGCTCGGACGACCCCGGGGTGAGCCCGTGCGCCCCCTGTGCCCCCGGCCCCGCGGGTTAGCCTGGACTTACCGAACTCCCCTGCCGGGCAAGACCCTTGGACCGGCACCATTCCCGCCCGTTTCCCCCGACGTGCGAAGGACCCCCGCCATGCCGCGTCCGTCCGCTGCCCAGTTCTGCCTCGGCTCGTTCACCGTCGTCGCCACCACGGTGGCACTGCTGGCCGTCTCGGGCGCCTCGCGCGTCCTGGAGGTCGCGGTGCTGGTGGCCTTCGCGCTGGCGCTCGGCACCGTGGTGACGGTGCTCTCGCTGTCCGTCTCCGCCCGCTCGGCCGCCCCCGCCGAGGAGGCCGGGGCCTCCCCCGCCGCTGCCGGACGCGAGTACGCCCGGCAGCGCTGATCCGCCGCCGGGCGCCGTCCGCCGCCGCGCTCAGACCTGGGTGGTGACCACCACGGTCTTCGCGGCCTTGTCGTGGATGCACTGCCGGAAGGGCTTGTCGAAGACGCCGAACATCCCGTCGATGAGCCACCACAGGCCGGCGCAGCAGACCACGGCCGGGAGGATGTAGACGGCGGCCCGGGTCCAGGCGGCGGACTGGGTGGGCGGGTTCCCGTCGATCAGCATGGCGACGCGGACCTTCATCGCCTTCTTGCCGAGGGTCTGGCCGTCCCGGCTGAGCATCAGGCCCTCGTAGATGAGGTAGATGGCGCAGCCGAGCCAGAACGCGCTGGTGGAGCCTCCGCGCGTGCTGAGGTCGACGAAGGGCCCCACGATGACCACGCCGACGGCCTGCATGATGACGTAGTCGATGAGCCGGGCGGTGATCCGCTTGGGCCAGGTGCCGATCGGCGGCATCCCGGGGACGGGGCCGGGGGTGCCGTACGCGCCGGGGCCGGCGCCGTAGCCGGGCGGGGGCTGGTCGTACGGGCCCTGACCGTGGTCCGATCCGCCGTAGGTGCCCTGGTAGGCGCCGGGGCCCTCGGACGGGGCCTCGGACGGGGTCGGGCTCGGCGGTTCGCCTTCCGGCGTGCCGCCGCCGGGGTGCGGGGGCTGCTTGTCGAAGGAGGGCTTACCGCCCCCCTCCGGCTGGGTGCCTGAGGGGTCGTGGGTGCTCATTCCCCGAGTAGAACATCACATATTCTCGACATTTGGGACATTTTATCCGTTTTGCCCTTCAGGGGCGGAAGGCCCGGCGCGATGACCCACGGCGAGGGACCCCGCGGCCTCAGCCGCGAACCACCCGGGTCCGGGCCGCCCGGTCCTGCCAGCCGCGCCGCGCCGGACGGTCGAAGACCGGCCACACCAGGCCGAGCAGCAGCACCAGCCCGAGCTGCCTGACGACCCATCGCAGCAGCGAGCGGCCGAGGCTCAGCCGGGTCCTGCCGGGCTTGGCGGCGTCCACCACCCGGATCCGGGCCAGCCGCTTGCCGAAGGTCTGGCCGGTCCGGGCGGTCGGCAGCACCTCGTAGAGCAGGCTGACGAACACCAGGATGCCGAGCAGCACGGCCAGCTTGCCCACCACCACGTCGTCCACCAGCCAGACCTGGACCTGGCGGTGAGTGAGGAAGCTGGCCATCTTGGCCTGGTCGAGCTTCTGCTGGAGGTGGTCGGCCACCGAGCGCCCGAGCGGGATCCCGGCGGCGATGGCGACCACCAGCAGCACCCCGGTGTCCACCGCCCTCGCCGCCAGCCGCCGCCCCAGCCCGGCGGGTACGGCGGAGGCGGGCCGACGACGGACGGTGGCCTCCCGGGCCGGCCGCACGGCGGGCAGCGCAGCAGCGGAAGCGGGCCCGGTCCGTACGGGCGCGGACGCGGCCTTCAGCCCAGCCCTCGGCACCTCAGCCGACGCCCCAGCCGACGCCCCAGCCGACGCCCCACCCGCCGCCTCAACCGCCGACTCGACCTCCACCCTCACCTCCGCCACCGTCTCCGGCTCCGCCTCGACCACCGGCACCGCCACGACGGCCGCGACCGGCGTCGGCGCCTCGCGCACCGCCACCGCCGCGGCGGGCGCGACCGCGGCGGCCACCTCCATGGCAACCGGAGCGAACTCAGCCTCCGCGCGCCCCTCCTCCGCCTCGGGCGCCCCCGGAAGCACCCCCCAGGAGACCCAGCGCGGCGCTCCGCCCGTCTCCATCAGGCCCCGCTGCGCCTGCGGATCGGCCTGCCAGCCGGATGCCCCGGGCGCCTCCTCGGCGGCGGCCTCGACGGTCCGGAACACCGGCCCGCCGATCACCTCCGCCACCCGCGGCCCGACCACGAAGGACGCCCCGCCGGTGGTCTGGTCGAGGTAGACCGGCCCGGTGTCACCGGAGGTCGCGTACGAACGCGAGGACACGGGCGAGGGCAGGTCCGAGGGCGCGGGCAGGTCCGAGGGCGCGGGCAGGTCCGAGGGCAGCGGCGAGGGCGAGTGCGACCGCGCCTGCGGCACCACCGGGGGCGACACCGCCCGCGCCGCGGCCACGTCGGGGGCGGGCCGCCGGGTGGCGAACCGGGGCGGCTCCAGCACCTCGCCCTCGGCGGGCGAGGGACGGGTGGTGCCCGGCACCCAGGCCGAGCCGCCCCAGTACCGGACGAAGCCGGGGATGGAGGGGTCGGGGTAGTAGCCCGGCCCGGGTGCGACGGCCGGGTCGCCGTCGGCGGCGAAGGAACGGTCCGCCATGGGGGTCTTCTCTCCTGCCAGGTCCTGACGAGGGCCGGTCGGGGTCGGAACGGTCGGAACGGATCGGAACAGGTCTCAGCACGGTCTCAGCGCACGCCATTGCGGCGCGCCCGCGCACGCCCCGGGGCGCTCGGTGCGCACGTGGGGGTGCCCACCGATGGGCGGACAGTCGCCGAGTAGTCACAAAGGGTAGTGCCTCGCCGGAGTGCCGACGGGAAGTTGGCGAATCCCCGGACAGCGGAGGGCTGCCCGGGGTAAGGAAACCGGCGCGCAGCAGGCGCCCGCGCGCCGCGCCCCAGGCCGTTCACCACCCCTCACGAAACTTCCCGGAGAAAACCCGGAAACGTGTGTAAGAGCCGGTGTGGACCGCCCTCTCAAAGGTCACAGAGCCCGGAACCGGGCACGAACCGAAGACAGAGAGGAAGACGATCATGGATCGCCCCGTCGGCGTCGTGGAGCACGAGCTGGAGCTCAACCTGGTGCTCTCCCCCGAGCGCAGCGTCCCCGTCCCGGCCCGGCTGACCTACGGCAGCCACGACCCGTACGCGGTGTACATCACCTTCCACCTGGACACCGGCTCCCCGGTCACCTGGGTATTCGCCCGCGAGCTGCTGGTGGAGGGCACCTTCCGCCCGTCCGGGCAGGGCGACGTGCGGATCTGGCCGACCCGCTCGGGCCGGCGCAGCGTGCTCTGCCTGGCGCTCAGCTCACCCGCCGGGGACGCGCTGCTGGAGGCGCCGCTGCCGGCCGTCGCGGCCTGGCTGGAGCGGGCGCACCGACTGGTCCCGCCGGGCAGCGAGCTGGCCGCGCTGGACATGGACGGCTCGCTCGCCGAGCTGCTCGCGTAGGCGTGCGCCGCAGCGTGCACCGGCACGTCCACGACGCGCACCGACACGTACAGGTGCGACGGGAACAGGAGAAGGGGAGCGGCGCCCCCGCCGGCTCAGCGGGCCGCGGGGGCCTGCTGACGGCCGCGGGTGGCGTCCGGGCCACCGTCGCCGCCGCGCTGTCCGGGCAGCCGGACGAGCGGCGCGCCGGCGGACCGCCGCCGAGCCCTCATCCGGATCGCGGCGGCGAGCAGGAAGCAGAGTCCGACCCACGGATAGACCGAGGTGGGCAGCTGGCGCAGCGGTGACATGTGGAGGACGGCCGGGCCGAGCGGCTTCGCAGCCCACATCGCGAAGGACACGAAGGCGAGCGCGGTGGCCCAGAACGCGGCCCGCCAGCGCAGCCTGCGCACCCCGGCCGGGCGGGCGCGCTCGACGGAGGCCTCGGCGGCGAGCAGGACGAGCATCGGCACGCACCAGATCCAGTGGTGGGTCCAGCTGATCGGCGAGATCAGCACGGCCGTGACGGCGGCGCAGCAGACACCCCAGGCCTCGGACCGGGGCAGCCAGCGGCCGCTGCGGGCGGCCCAGGCGGCGACGGCGAGGCCGGCCAGCGCGACCACGCCTGCACCGAGGGTGGCCAGGATGCCGGGGTCGGCGGTGTGCAGCAGGCGGGCGAAGGCGCCGCGCAGCGACTGGTTGTCGACGATCTCGGTCTTACCGACCCGGGAGGAGTCGTAGAGGTACTTGGTCCAGAAGCCCCAGGTGGCGTCGGGCAGGAAGAGCGCGCCGATCAGGAAGGTGCCGAGGAAGGTGAGGCCGGCCGTGAGGGCGGCCCGGACCCGGCCGGTGATCAGCAGGTAGACGGCGAACAGGCCGGGGGTGAGCTTGATACCGGCCGCGATGCCGATCGCCACGCCCTTGCTGCGGTGCCCGTCCGACCGGGTGAGGTCCCAGAGGATCAGGCAGGCGAGCGCGAGGTTGATCTGGCCGTACCGGAGCGTGGTGAAGACGGGTTCGAGCCAGACGCCGAGGCCGGTCACCAGGACCACGCCGATCGGCCGCAGCTCGCGGCGTGGCCAGCCGACCAGCTTGAAGGACAGATGGGCCAGCAGGGCGAGCAGCCCGAGGTTGCCGAGAGTGATCGCGATCCGGAGGACGGGGACCGGGAACCAGGTGGTCGGGACGAACAGCATCGCCGCGAACGGCGGGTACGTCGCGGGCAGGTTCCACTCGGTGACGCGCAGCGCGTACAGGTCGGTGCCGTTGGCGACGGCGGCACCCTCGGCCCGGTAGACGATCATGTCCACCATCGAGGTGTGGACGAAGTGGCGGACCACTGCGTACACGACCAGCGACAGCAGGGCCACGGCCGAGGCGGCCAGCAGCGGGCGGCGAGGCGCCTCGCGCAGCGCGCGCACGGGGGCGCCGAGGGCGAGCCGCAGCCGGTCGGACAGGGCGGCGGGCGAGGGGTCGGGTACGGTCCGCACCGGGCTGCGCTCGTCTTGCACCGCTGTCACTGTCCACTCCGTCCACCGCTCGGCCAACCAGCGACGATACCGGATGGCGTCGAACCCGGCCTGGGCACGATCGACTACGCAGCGTCACAAACATGGCCCAGCTGCGGAACGGCTGCCGGGGTCGAGCACAGGACACCACCCGGCATCCCGCCCGCTTCCGGCACCCTCACTTCTGGCACCCTCACTTTTGGCACCCTCACTTCTGGAAGGGCGCGCCCCGCGACCGCCGCCGCCCGGCCCGCGCGGGGGGCGCGTCCTCCGCCCCGGTGCGCAGCCGCAGCCGGGTCTCCGCGCCGCCGAGGACGGCGCAGCGGCCGAGCGCCAGGTCCCCGCCGGTGGACTCGGCGAGCTTGCGGACGATGTCCAGGCCGAGGCCGGTGGAGCCCTCGCCGCCGTGGCCCTCGCCGCGTCTGAGGGCGGCGGCCGGGTCGCTGTAGCCCGGCCCGGCGTCGCCGACCAGCACGATCACCGAGCAGTCGGTGGCCAGCACGTCCACCGAGAAGGCGGTGCCCACGGCGGTGTGCCGGAAGACGTTGCCGAGCAGCGCGTCGACGGCGGCGGCCAGGTCCGCGCGCTGGACGGGGACCGGGGCGGCCCGCTCGGCGCCGGCCAGCTGCCAGCGGCGGCCCTCGTCCTCGGCCAGCGCGGACCAGAAGCCGACCCGCTCGCGGATCACCTCGGCGGCGTCGCAGCCGACCGCGACGGCGGGCGCGCCCTCGGGAGCGCGACGGGCGGAGCGGATGATCTGGTCGACCTCGCGCTCCAGTTGGGCCACCGCGTGCCGGGTGGCGTCGGCCGCGTCGCCGTCGCCGAGCGAGGCGGCGTTGAGCCGCAGCACGGTCAGCGGGGTGCGCAGCCGGTGCGACAGGTCGGCGGCCAACTCGCGTTCGGCGGCGACGAGTTTGACCACCCGGTCGGCCATGGTGTTGAACGCCTGGGCGGCCTCGCGCAGTTCCTCGGGGCTGCCGTCGACCTGTTTGCCCGTCACCGGGACCCGGACCGCGAGGTTCCCGGCGCCGAGCGAGCGGGCGGCGGCGGCGAGCCGACGGGCGGAGGCGACGATCCGGCCGCCCATCCGGTCGGCGACCAGCACCGAGATGGCGACCAGGCCGAGCGCGACCGCGGAGAGCACCAGCCAGGCGGTGGAGACGCCCCGGGTGAGGTCGCTCTGGGCCACGAACACCTCGACCACGGCGGTCCGCCCGGTGTCCACCGCGACCGGCTGGAGCAGGGCGTACCCGCCGGGCACCGCGACGGTGAAGGAGCGGCCCTGGCCGCCGGCGGTGGCCACGTCGGCGAGGGCCGCGCGCCCCTCGCCGATGGTGGGGCCGTCCGGTCCGCCGCCGGTCGGCACCCCGGTGGGGACCGGCAGGTGCACCGCCATCCGCCCCTGCGCGCCCGCGTCGGTGCTGGCCAGCGCCCGGTTGACGGCGTCCTGGTCGGTGGTGATGGCGAGCGCCGGGCCGAGCGCGGCGGCCTGCCGCTCGGCGGCGGTGAACGCCCGGTCCCGGACGGTCTGTTGGACCATCAGGCCGAGCGGGATGAGGAAGGCCAGCGCGACCATGGTGGTCCCGGCGACCGCGGCCCTGATCAGGGCCCAGCGCAGCGAGTGCGCGAACCGCTTCACGTCCGGTGCTCCCCGGGCCCCCCGACGGCTTCCAGCCGGACCCCGACGCCCCGGACGGTGTGCAGGTAGCGGGGGCTGGAGGCGGTCTCGCCGAGTTTGCGGCGCAGCCAGGAGAGGTGGACGTCGATGGTCTGGTCGCCGCCGTAGGTCTGCTGCCAGACCTCGGCGAGGATCTCCTTGCGGGGCACCACCACCCCGGGCCGGGCGGCCAGGAAGGCCAGCAGGTCGAACTCGCGCCGGGTCAGGTCGAGCGTTCGCCCGTCCAGGACGGCCTCGCGCCGCCGCAGGTCGATGGCGAGTCCGCCGACCCGCAGCACCTGGGCGACGGGCGCGGCGCCGTTGCCGAGCCGGCGCAGTACGGCGGCCATCCGGGCACTCAGGTGCTCCCCGGAGAAAGGTTTCACCAGGTAGTCGTCGGCCCCGTCGTTGAGCAGCCGGACGATCTCGGCCTCGTCGTCCCGGGCGGTGGAGACGATCACCGGGACGTTGGTCAGCCCCCGGATCATCTTGAGCGCCTCGCCGCCGTCCAGATCGGGCAGTCCCAGGTCCAGGATCACCAGGTCGCAGCCGACCTGGGCGACCTCCCGCAGCGCCTCCAGGGCCGTGCCCACACTGCGCACCGCGTGACCGGTGTCGGTCAGGTGGCGGATCAGGGCGGAACGTACGAAGGGGTCGTCCTCGACCACGAGCACTGTTGCCATGGGCCTGCACGGTACGCCATCGACGGGCAGTGGTCTGTACCTCGGAGGTGGCTCCGAGCCCGGTCCGGACATTGTGCAACTGCCCTGTGGAATACCGGGGGTACCGCTCTCGGCGGCCCGGAAATGCGGCAGGATGTGCGGACGATGCGGAACGGACTGGTACAGCTCGGCGCCTGGGCGGCGGCCACCGGGGCGGCGGTGGCGCTGTCCTGGCTCGGCGTGCACGCGGTGCTCACCGGCGCCGCGTTCGAGCAGCCCACGGCGCTGCCGCTGCCCTCCCCGAAGGCCGACGGCACGCCGTACACCGCGACCGTCACCCCCGACCAGCCGCGCTCTGCCGCCCAGGGCGAGACCCCGTCGGCCTCCCCGACCGCCACCGCCGCCCACCCGCCGGCCGTCACCGTGGCCACCCCGCCGCCCACCCGGCGGCCCACAGCGACCGCCACCGCGACGTCCACGGTGAAGAGCTACCCGATCCCCGGCGGCCGGGTGGCCCTGGACATCCGCGCCGACAAGGCCTCGCTGGTCTCCGCCACCCCGGACCCGGGCTGGCAGATGCAGGTGTGGAACGGCGACCAGTGGATGCGGGTGGACTTCACCAAGGGCGACCAGGCCAACTCGGTCTTCGTCTACTGGAACGGCCACCCGCCGGTCGTCGAGACGGCGATCCGCTGAGCCGGCGTCACCGGCCTCACCAGCTCTCGAAAGGCACGTACCCCGGCAGGTAGGGCCCCGCGTACCCGGCCCGGTCGACCAGGGTGTGCCTGGTGCCGCCCGGCACCCCGATGGTGGCCAGCACGACCGCGCCGAACCGGTCCCGCACCTCGTACGGCTCGGCCAGCGACAGCGCACCCCGGTCCACCGCGTAGTCGTACGCGTAGTAGACGTCCGGCACGCTCACCGCGAGGTCCAGCACCCCGTCCCCGTGCCGGGCCAGGTGTGCCGCCAGTTCCCGGCCGCGCGGGCCGGTCACCCGCACCGGCGAGGTGAGTACGATCCGCGTCCCCGGCGCGGCGAGCACGTACGAGACCGTCTCCGGCTCGCCGGTCTCCGGCCCGGCGTACGCGGTGCAGCGCAGCCCCAGCGCGGCGCAGTAGCGGCGGGCCGCCCGCTGCGCGTCGGCGACCGCGAAGACCACCGCGTCGGCACGGCCCATCGACAGCGGATCCGGCTCCCCCGTCCCCTCGGCCGGGCCTGCGGCGAGCAGGACGGGTTCGGCGGCGGTGTCGGTCATGACGGCCCTCCCGGTAGGCGTACGGACCGCCCCGCGTCCGGGGTGGGGCCCGAGGCACGGGGTCGTGGCTGGAGGGTGGCGCCGAGCCGACCGGCGCGCAACTGTTCCGTTTCCTTCTGGTCAAGCTGTGCCCCGGGGCGGGAGAATCGGCGGCGCCGCTGTACAGAATGCCCACCGGAGGACGGTGCCGCGATGCCCCCCGCCCACTCCCCGAGCTCCCCCGGCTCGCCCGGCTCCCCCACCCCGCAGGGCGTTTCCGCTCCCCCGCCGGGCGGCGGGAACGACACCATCGACGCCCTGGACGGGCGGCTGATCCGGCTGCTGGCGGAGGAGCCGCGGATCGGCGTGCTGGAGTGCTCGCGCCGGCTGCAGGTCGCCCGGGGCACCGTACAGGCCCGGCTGGACCGGCTGCAGGCCAAGGGCGTGATCGGCGGGTTCGGCCCGGAGGTGGACCCGGCGGCGATCGGCTACCCGGTGACGGCCTTCGCGACCCTGGAGATCTCCCAGGGCCAGGGCGCGGACGTGCGGGCGCACCTGGCGGGTGTGCCCGAGGTGCTGGAGCTGCACACCATCACCGGCATCGGGGACATGCTGGTGCGGATCGTGGCCCGCTCCAACGCCGATCTGCAGCGGGTGATCGACCGGGTGGTGGGCTTCGACGGGATCGTCCGCTCCTCCACCGCGATCGTGCTGGAGAACCCGGTGCCGTACCGGATCCTGCCGCTGGTGGACCAGGCAGCCGCCGAGTAGGCGCCCCGAGCCGCCGCGGGGGATCGGCGACCGGTCAGCAACTGGGCACGCTGCCGCCGCTCTTGAGCGCCTCCAGCGCCGAGACCGACTCGGCGAGCGTGCCGACCGGCACCAGCCGCAGCGTCTTGGGCGTGTGCACCTTGGCGTCCTTGCACTCGTCCCGGGGCAGCAGGAACACCGTCGCGCCGTCCCGGGCGGCCGCCTGGGTCTTCAGCGGCACGCCGCCGACGGGGCCGACGGTGCCGTCCTTCTCGATGGTGCCGGTGCCCGCGATCTTGAGCCCGCCGGTCAGGTCGCCGCCCTTGCCGTCGCCGGCCAGCTTGTCGACGATGCCCAGCGCCAGCATCTGGCCGGCGCTCGGGCCGCCCACGTCGCCCAGGTCGACCTTGACCTTCACCTGGTCCGGCGAGAGGTGAAGGTAGTCGAGCGCGGCCGCGGTGGCGCTGTCCTGCGACTCGGCCATCTGCTGGGCCGTCACCTCGTTGGCCTTGGCCGGATTGCTCTGCGGGTACACCACGTCGGTCGGCTGGATCGCCTCCTTCGGGTCGAACCAGGCCTTCAGTGAGCGCCAGAGAGTATTCCGCTGTTCCGGGGTGGTCGCCGTGATGGTGACCATCCGCAGCTCGCCCTGGGTGGTGCGCAGCGGCGCCCCGGTGATGGTGATCACCGGCTTGTCCTGGTACGCGCCCAGGGTGTCCGCGGTCAGGCCCGGCCAGGTGATGGTGTACGGCAGCGGGACGAAGGCGGCCACGCCGAACAGCGCGGCGACCAGCACCCCGCAGAGCGCGAGCACGCGGGTCCGCGGGGCGGAGAGGGCCTTGGGCAGCTTGGTGTCGGACACAAGGGGAATCCAAACACACCCGGCGCCGCCGCGTGATCCGCCCGCTCGCCTCCGGGGCCGTGACTCGCCGGCTCGCCTCCGGGGCGCTCCGACCCGGTGCCGGTGGTCGGCGCTGCGGCGCTCGTACCTCGCTGGCCACTTCTCCCTCCGGCACCGGCGCGCCCCTTCGGCCCGGGGCGAAGGGCTACCTCAGGGCGTCTGCCACCTCGGTGGCCGCCTCCACCACCCGGGGCCCGACCCGCTCGGGCACCAGCCCGTTCAGCATCACCACGCCGACGCTGCCCTCGATGCCGCTCAGCCCCAGCAGCGCGGCGGCGGCCCCGCTGGCGCCGGACTGCTCCTCCGCACGGGTGATGACGAAGCCCTGCTCGGGCCGGCGCTGGCTGGGGAAGCCGCGGGCCTCCAGGATCGCCCGGCCGGCCGCGCTCTCGGTGAGCGGGTGGCGCAGCCCGGTCCGGTAGGCGACGTGGAAGTCGGTCCAGCTCGGCTCGACCACGGCGACGGCCAGCGCCTCGTTGCCGTCCACCAGGGTCAGGTGAGCGGTGGCGCCGAGGTCCTCGGCGAGGCTGCGCAGGGCCGGCAGCGCGGCCTCGCGCAGCAGCGGGTGCACCCGGTGCGCCAGCCGCAGCACGCCCAGGCCCACCCGGGCGCGGCCACCGATGTCGCGGCGGACCAGGCCGTGCTGTTCCAGGGTGGCGAGCAGTCGGTAGACCACGGTGCGGTTGACGGCCAGCCGGGCGGCCAGCTCCGTGACGGTGAGCCCGCGCTCGGAGTCGGCGAGGAGCTTGAGGACGCGGACGCCGCGGTCCAGCGTCTGGGAGGTCTCGGCAGTCACGACGGACAATCCTTTCCGCGGCGCTCGCGGGGCGGGCGGCGCCGGCCCAAAGGTCGGTGTCGCGCGCAGGTGGGGGTGGCCGCGCTCGGGCCGCGCGGCGTTGTCCTTGACGGCCACGCGGTCCTGCGGAGCCCGTCCCGCGGGGGTTGCCCGGCGGAAGAGCGTGGGGGAAAGGTAGTGAAGGAAATGTCGCGGCGGAAGTGCTTGTCCAAAATTCGGGCGTGATCGTCACCAACACCGTCGGAAATTTCGGACAAACACCCGCAAGTCGCCCGGCGTGACAGGGCGCGAGTGCGCCCCCGGTCCGATGTCCGGACACACCGGAGCGGACGGGCCCGTCCAGGACACGCCCGTCCGCACCCGCCGGACCGTTACTTCGCCCACTCCCGGATGCGGGCGATCCGCGCCTTCAGCTGGTTGGCGGTGGCCTGCGCGGTGAGCGGCCCGCCGCACTGGCGGCGCAGCTCGTTGTGGATGGTGCCGTGCGGCTGGCTGGTGCGGTGGTGCCAGGCGGCCACCAGCGCGTTCAGCTCCTTGCGCAGCTCGCGCAGTTCCTGGTGGGTGACGACCGGCCGCTGCTCGGCCGGCAGCTCCAGCAGGTCAGCCTCCTCGGCGGGCTTGGTCTTGCTGCGCTGGATCTGGCGGTGCTGGCGCTTCTGCAGCAGCATCTGGACCTGGTCCGGCTCCAGCAGGCCCGGGATACCGAGGTAGTCGTCCTCCTCCTCGCTGCCCGGGTGGGCCTGCATGCCGAATTCCATGGCGTTGTACAGCACCCGGTCGAAGACCGCGTCGGAGCCGAGCGCCTCGTAGGAGAACTCCTCGCCGCCCGCGCCGTCCGGCCCGTCGTTGGCCCGCTCGGCCTCGGCGAGCAGCCGGTCCTCCTCGTCGAAGAGGCCGTCGCCCTCCTTCTTGGGCCGGTCCAGCACGTGGTCGCGCTGGAGCTCCATCTCGTTGGCGAAGCCCAGCAGCATCGGGATGGTCGGCAGGAACACCGAGGCCGTCTCGCCGCGCTTGCGGGCGCGCACGAAGCGGCCGACGGCCTGGGCGAAGAACAGCGGGGTGGAGATCGAGGTCGCGTACACCCCGACGCACAGCCGGGGCACGTCGACGCCCTCGGACACCATGCGGACCGCGACCATCCAGCGCGAGGTCCCGGCCGAGTAGTCGGAGATCCGCTTCGAGGCCTCGGTCTCGTCGGAGAGCACCAGGGTGACCTTCTCGCCGCTGATCTCGCGCAGCATCTTGGCGTAGGCTCGGGCCACCGTCTGGTCGGTGGCGATCACCAGCCCGCCGGCGTCCGGGATCGCCTTGCGGACCTCGCTCAGTCGGCGGTCGGCGGCCTGCAGCACGGCCGGGATCCACTCGCCCTGCGGGGACAGCGCGGTGCGCCAGGCCTGGGCGATCAGGTCCTTGGTCATCGGCTCGCCGAGCCGGGCCTCCAGCTCGTCGCCGGACTTGGTGCGCCAGCGCATGTTGCCGCTGTAGCTGAGGAAGATCACCGGGCGGACGACGTGGTCGGCGAGCGCGTGCCCGTAGCCGTAGGTGTAGTCGGCGACGGACTTGCGGATGCCGTCGCCGCCCGCCTCGTACGAGACGAACGGGATCGGGTTGGTGTCCGAGCGGAACGGCGTCCCGGTCAGCGCCAGCCGACGGGTGGCCGGCTCGAAGGCCTCGAAGCAGGCCTCGCCCCAGGACTTGGAGTCACCGGCGTGGTGGATCTCGTCCATGATCACGAGGGTCTTGCGGGCCTCGGTCCGGTTGCGGTGCAGCATCGGGTTGACCCCGACGCCCGCGTAGGTGACCACGATGCCGTGGTACTCCCGGGACAGCGGCCCGGAGGAGTACGCCGGGTCCAGCTTGATGCCTATCCGCGCGGCGGCCTCGGCCCACTGCTTCTTCAGGTGTTCGGTCGGCGCGACGACCGTCACCTGCTGCACCAGGTGGTTGTGCAGCAGGTACGAGGCCAGGGTGAGCGCGAAGGTGGTCTTGCCTGCGCCGGGGGTGGCGACCGCGAGGAAGTCGCGCGGCTGGGTCTCGATGTACTTGTCCAGCGCACCCTGCTGCCAGGCCCGCAGCCTGCCGGCGGTGCCCCAGGGGGCGCGGCCGGGGAAGGCCGGGGAGAGGTGGTGCGAGGCGGCGGGCGCGGCATGGCCGCCGGCCCGGACGGGGGCCTGCGTCTCCGGTACGTCGGAGAACAGCGGCGTCGAGGAGGCGGCGGCAGTACTCACGGTCTCCGAGGGGGATCATCGCAGGTCAGAGGCGATTTTGCGGCCCCGTCCCGCGGTCGGGCGGCGATCGGACAACCCGCCCAGCCTACCGGCCCCGCCGCCGTTCGGCCGCTTCGACCCGAGCCCGCGGGCGGGCGGGACGGCCGGAATTCGACGTGATGCGGGTCACATCGGAAGCTCTGTCGAAAGCGCGTAATCGGAGGCCGTCCCACCACTCTCACCGGTGTAAGGCCGCCCCACCCCCACAGCCCGAAGGGACCCCGCCATGCAGCACAACGGCGTCGAAGAGGCCGTCCAGGCCCGCCTGATCCTCTCCCCGCACCGCTCCGCCCGGCTGCGCGTGGTGCTGTCCTACCTGCCGGAGGACCCGTTCGCGGTCCGGATGGCCTTCCCCGCCGAGTTCTCGCTGGACGACCTCCCGGACGGCGAGGGCGCCGAGGACATCGTCTGGGTCTTCGCCCGCCAGCTGCTCTCGGCCGGACTGGAGCTGCCGGCCGGCGTCGGCGACGTCCACGTCCGGCCCGCGCCCGGCCGACGCACCATGGCCGAGCTGCGGGCCCCGGAGGGCACCGCGCTGCTCCAGTTCGACACCACCGACCTGCGGCGCTTCCTGTGGCGCAGCCGGCTGCTCGTCCCCGAGGGCGAGGAGCACCTGCACCTGGACGCCGACCGCGCGCTCGCCCAGCTGCTCGGCTGAGCACCGGGCGTCGTCCGGGGCCCTCGCGCTTCCGGCCGTCGGAGCCGGTCACCGGCCGGCTGACAGCCGGTCACCGCGGGTCCACTGCCGTCCGGGTCCGGGGCCCGGGAAGGCCGGCGGTCACCCGCCCACTCGTACTCGCCCACTCGCCTCCGGGCGCTCTTGACCCGATGCCGACAGTCGGCGCTCTTTCGGCACCAGCGCGCCCTTCGGCTCGGGGCGGTTCAGCCCGACAGCCTGCGCATCAGCCGCACGCCCTGCGCCGCCGTCAGGTGCGGCAGGTAGGCCTTGCCGATCGCCCGGGTGATGCCGGGCAGCGCGGCCGGGTCCGGGTAGGCCATGTACATCGGCCGGTACTCCGGCTGGAACTTCGCCTTGAACGCGAGCAGCGAGCGGAAGCCGTACACCGGCTCCAGCACCTTGCCCATCCAGTCCAGCATCCGCTGCAGCCCGTTGGGCTCCTCCTCCTGCCCGGTGCGGGCCAGCGGCGCGCCCGACAGCGACAGGAAGCGCGCGCCCTCGCCCTTGAAGCCGAGCGCGGCCGAGGCGATCAGGAACTCGTTGACGCCGCGGAAGCCGTCCGAGCGCCGGCGCATGAAGTCCAGCGTCCAGCCGACCGGCACGCCGTTCTCGTACACCGGCATCCAGCTGGTCAGCCCGTGCACCGCCCGCTCCCCGTCCACCGCGATCAGCACCCGCACGTCCGGGTCGTCCAGCTCCTCCAGCCCGCCGAGCGTGAAGCCCATCTCGGGCAGTCCCTTCTCGGAGACCCACTCCTCGGAGATCGCCCGGATCTGCTCGCGCAGCTCGATCGGCGCCTCGTGGTACGCCCACCACTCCGCGGTGATGCCCTGCTTGCCGGCCTTGTTGAGGGCGGTGCGGATGTCCTGCCACTTGCGGCCGGTGAAGGCCAGCTCGGGCAGCGGCACCACGGTGTCCTCGGCAACCTGCACCGAGCGCCAGCCCAGCTGGGCGGCGGCGGCCCTGGTCTCGGCGGAGACGCTGTAGAAACAGGGCGTCCAGCCGCGGGCGTCACAGTACCGGGCGAAGCCGGCCACCGCCCGCCCCCGCGCGTCCGGGGCGCCGAACGGGTCGCCGGTGGTCAGCGCCACGGTGCCGACCAGCCGGTAGGCGACGGCGGCGCGGCCCTGCTCGTCGAGCCAGTAGTGGTTGCCGTCCCAGGTGGTGATGAAGGACAGCGTCCCGCCGCCGTGTGCGGTGAGCAGCGCCCGGGCCCGGGCGGCCGCCGTCGCGTCGGTGTGCAGCACCGGGCGGCGGAAGACGGACAGCAGCGCGCCCAGCGTGACCACCCAGAACGCCAGACCGCAGTACGTCTCCAGGAACAGCGCCACCGGGCCGACCGCGATCGGGTAGTCCGGCGTCAGGTCGTTGTAGGCGGGCGGCAGGAACTGGGCCGGCAGTCCGTGCATCAGTCGGCGGACGGTCGCCCCCGGCTCGAACTGGCCGGCCACCAGCCGCCCCAGCCCCACGTACGCGGCCGAGGAGAGCACCGCGGCCCCGCCGACCACCCAGGCCAGTCGGCGCACCGCCCGGCCGGCCAGCCGCACCCGGAACCGCTGCCGGGTGGCCAGCAGCAGGCCGGTGGTCAGCAGCGGCAGCGCCATCGCCTCGACGAAGTACTGCACCACGTCCCCGCTGACCGGCCCGGCGTCCAGGTACAGCCAGGCCAGCAGGGCCACCCAGAGCAGTTCGGCGGCGACGGTGATCCGCCAGGCGAACCGCAGCCCCCGGCGCAGCCCCTCGGCGAGCACCAGCAGCAGCCCCGGGAACAGCGCGGCCATCAGCCGCCCCGGGGTGTCGAAGATCCGCTCGACGGCGTGCGCCCGGGCGCAGTCGTGCGCCGACATCGCGCAGAAGTCGGCCACCTCGTCCGGGCTGAGCCGGTGCGAGAAGTACAGCTCGGAGAAGGTGTTGAACGGCCCGCTGGCGTTGTCGTACAGCGAGGCGATCAGCGGCCCGCAGGCGGCGGCGACCAGGCAGAGCGCGACCAGCACCCGGGTCTCGGCGTGCGAGGAGCGGTGGGTGCGCAGGTACGGCCGACCCCGGCTGAGCAGCGCGCCGACGCCCAGCCCGGCCAGCGCGGCGGCGCACCGCTGGACGCTCTGCAGGTGGCCGACGTACAGCGTCATGACCAGCGGGACGAGCAGCACCAGCAGGTGCAGCCGGCGGCGCCAGAGCACGGTGAGCCGGTAGCCGAGCACCCCGGCCAGGGCGAACAGGCCGACGCCGGGCCCGACCGAGATCTGGTCGGCCACCGAGCCGGTCCACTGCTCCCCCGCCGAGGAGCCGAACTGGACAAGTCCGGTGCCCAGCAGGGTGCCGACCACCTGCCCGCCGACCAGCACCGCGAGGGTGCGCGGCCGGCCGAGCCGCCGTTCGGCGGCCGGGCCGACCAGGAGCAGCAGCAGGCTGGTGAAGACGTACGCGCCGATGCCCGAGCACCACAGCATCGAGGTGACCGGTGTCCACCAGCGGCCCTCGGCGAGCGTGGGCAGGCCGACGCCCGCGCGGGCGAGCAGCCGTTGGTGCGGCCCGCCGGCCAGGCTCCCGGTGGCCGCGCCGAGCGTCCAGAGCCCGGCCAGCAGCACGAGGGTCAGCGGCGCCGCGCGCAGCCGGCCGCCGAGCATCCGGGCCGCCCGCCGCACCCGCTGCGGGCGCGGTTCCGCCGTCCGGGTGACCGGGGCGAGGTCGGCGCCCTGGTCGGCCGCGCGCCCCGCGCTCGGCCCCGCTCCCCGCTCGCGCTCGACGGCGGGCGCGAGCCCGACCCCGATCACCTGGTCAGTCCGGTCTGCTGGGCCAGCCACGGGATCTGCCGGACGATGCCGGGGCGGAACACGACCCAGCCGTGGCCGCCCGGCATGAGCTCGAACCTGGATTTCATCCCGGCCGCCTGCACGGCCTGGTAGACCTTCTCCATCTGCGGCCGGAACTCCCCGTCGGTCTCGCCGACTACCAGGGCGACGTTGGTGTCCGGGAACTTCCTGCGGGCCATCACGTGGAGCGGATCGACCGCGTCGAACTTCTCCTCGTCACCGCCGAAGGCGGCCTTGACGGTCTCCTCCCGGGTGGCCAGGGTCGGTTCCGTCTGCCCTGACATGTCGAGGACGGTGCCGTACACGTCGGGCGCGTTGACGCCGAGCTGGAGCGCGCAGGTGCCGCCCATCGAGGCACCCCCGATCGCCCAGGCCTTGCGGCCGGTGGCGGTCTGCAGGTTCTGGTGGATCCAGCCGGGGACGTCCTCGGCCAGGTAGGTCTGCACCTTGGCGATCTTCGAGTCCAGGCAGAGCGTGTTGGCCCAGGTCGAGCCGAGCTGGTCGGGCATCACCACGATCGGCGCGAGGCCGCCGTGCTCGGCCGCGAACGCGTCCAGCGCCTCGTTGATCTGCCCGGAGAGGACCCAGTCCCCCGGGGTCCCGGGCTGACCACTGATCATGACGACCACCGGCAGCAGCGGTCGCGGGGTGGCCTGGTAGGCGGGCGGGAGGTAGACGTACGCATCGCGGGCCTTGAAGCCCGACTTGGTGCCCGGGATCGGCACCACCGAGACGGTGCCCTTCTCCGGCAGGTTCGCCGGGGCGTGCCAGACCTCGTCGAGCACCTCGTCCTGCGGGGCTGCGACGGTCTGAGCGGCCTTGCCGGCGATCAGCGAATCGGTCCTGGTCAGCCACGGCGCGAGCATCACCCGGCCGCTCGGGAACTGCCCGAAGCCGATGTTGACCTGGGAGGCGGCCATCAGCAGCACCAGCAGGCTCAGGCCGAACGTGAGCGCCCGGCGCCGCCAGGGCAGCCGGCGCATCCGGTAGCCCGCCAGGCAGAAGCCCAGCAGGGCGACGGCTATCCACCAGGTGACGTACCGGGGCGTGCCCTCGGGGAACGGGTGCCACCAGCCGTCCACCAGGAGGTCGAGCAGCAGGCTGAGCGCGCCCGCGGTGACCAGGGCGGCGGGCAGGCGGAACCGCCACCAGTCCCGGCCCCGGCGGACGGCCAGCAGGGCGAGCCCCGCCCAGCCGGCGGCGAGCACGGCGTACGGGATCGGGCCGTGGGTGAGCGGCCAGTCGATCGGGTTCCAGCGGGTGGCGAGGGTGAGCGTCATGCGGCTTTCCCCGGCGAGGTGGTGTCGGCCAGGAATCCGTAAGCCACGACGTTGCCCTCGTAGCCGTGATCCTCGCTGTACGCGCCGCCGCAGGTGATGACCCGCAGCTGAGCGTCGGCGGCCTGGCGGTAGACCCGGTCGTCCGGGAAGTCCTTTCGGTCGTGCACTTCGATGGCGTACAGCTGGTAGACGGCGGTGGCGCCGTCCGCCCGGACGATCTCGACCCGGTCCCCCCGGCGGAGCGCTCCGAGACGGTAGAAGACGGCCGGCCCGGCCTTGTTGTCGACGTGCCCCGCCAGGATGGCGGTGCCGCGCTGGCCCGGGGTGGCGCCGCCGCGGTACCAGCCCGCGAGGTTGCGGTCGGCCTCGGGCGGGACCTGCAGGTGGCCGTCGGGGTCCAGGCCGAGCTCGGTGACCGGGGCGTCCAGGCGGACGGCCGGGATGCGGATCCGGGTCGGGGCGGACGGGCCGAGCGGCGGGACGACGGAGACCGGGGCGAAGCCGGACAGCGCCTGCCCGGCCTGCGGGGCGGGCGGCAGCACGGGCGTGCCGCCGTCGTGCAGCAGCCAGGCGCCGAGCACCAGCGCGGAACCCGCCGCCAGGGTGCCCGGCCAGGGGCTCCTGCTCTGCTGGACACCCACGGGCGCTCCCCTCTGCCGACCGGAATCCCGCTTCCTGGGAGTTTCCTGGGAATTCATTCAATCGGATCGGAACCCAGAGACACGTCCCCACGACGGTCGTATCCGCACCCGCCGATCGGCAGGGATGCGGGCCCCGACCGTACGTCGAGCGAAGGCCCGGACACCGAGTGTGACGAATCCGTTCCACGTGCGAGCGCGGTGGAACCACCCGTCGAACAGCTCCGACGACCTGACCCACCGGTTCGGTTGCGTCAATCGAGCGATCGATTATGACCGTTCGCTGTGCCTCTTCGACCGTTCTTGCCCTCATGCCATGCTGACCCGATCACGGGTTCTATCGCTCCTCACGGTCCGAGCGGACTTCCGCACGCCGTACGCCTGCCGAACGCCTCATGAACGGAGTGACCATGAACGCTCTCTCCCGCCGCACCCTGTTGGCCGCCGGGGCGGCCACCGCCGCCACCCTCGCGGCCGGCTGCGGCAGCGACCGGGGCGTCGGCGGCGGGGAGCACCCGACGGGCGGGGAGCACGCGACGGGCGGCGCGACCCCGGCCGCCCCGCCGGACGGCGGGCAGAGCGCCATCCCGGCCCCGGTCCCGCAGAAGCCGCAGGTCGTCCTGATCGGCGACGGCTCCACCTCCGACACCGGCACCCAGCCGCACCAGCCCGTCCCCGAGAGGCTCCAGCCCGGCCAGCGCCCGCCGCAGTTCGTGGTCTTCTCCTGGGACGGCGCCGGCGAGCTCGACAACGGCCTGTTCGGCCGCTTCCGCCGGCTGGCCCAGGAGCACAACGCCTCGATGACCTTCTTCCTCAGCGGCCTCTACCTGCTGCCGGAGTCCAAGAAGGACCAGTACCTCCCGCCGCAGCACAAGGCCGGCGCCTCCGAGATCGGCTACCTGAGCGACCAGCACATCCGCGACACCCTGGAGAACGTGCACGCCGCCTGGCTGGAGGGCCACGAGATCGGCACCCACTTCAACGGCCACTTCTGCGGCTCCACCGGTGTCGGCAAGTGGTCCCCGGAGGAGTGGGACAGCGAGATCCAGCAGGCGATGGACTTCGTGATGAACTGGCGCACCAACACCGGTTTCACCGACCTGCCGGCGCTGCCCTTCGACTACCGCAAGGAGCTGATCGGCAGCCGCACCCCCTGCCTGGAGGGCCAGCGCAACCTGCTGCCCACCGCGGTCAAGCGCGGCTGGCGCTACGACAGCAGCGGCAACGGCACCCAGGTGTGGCCGCAGAGGATCCAGGGCGGCGCGCTGTGGGACCTCCCGCTGCAGTCCATCCCCTTCCCCGGACACACCTTCCAGGTGCTGTCGATGGACTACAACATCATGTACAACCAGTGCGGCCCCAACACCAAGGCCGACCCGGCGCTCTACCAGGGCTTCCAGGCCCAGGCCCGGGACTCCTACCTGATGGGCTTCGACCGCACCTACAACAGCAACCGGGCGCCGTACATCATCGGCAACCACTTCGAGGAATGGAACGGCGGCATCTACATGAACGCCGTCGAGGAGGTGCTCAAGACCATCGCGGGCAAGCCGGAAGTCCGGCTGGTCTCCTTCCGCCAACTGGTGGACTGGCTGGACGCCCAGGACCCGGCGGTGCTGCGCAAGCTGCAGAGCCTCGCCCCGGGCCAGTCTCCGGCCGGCGGCTGGGAGGGCCTCCTCGGCACCCCGGCGGCGCCGCCGCCGGCCCCCTCCCCCGCCGCCGCCACCGCCACCGCCACCGCCACCGCCACCGCGGGCTGAGCGTCAGGACCGGGTGCGGACCCGGCCGGCGAGCAGCGCCCCCAGCAGCGCCACCCCGGCCATCACCAGCAGGATCACCGCGAAGGCGCCGGGCGAGCCGGCGGTCGCGGCGCCCTCGTGGGCGGCGGCGAGCGAGCCGCCGCCCAGCGCCGCGAACAGCACCCCGGCCAGGCCCGTCAGCAGCACGTTGCCCAGCGCGTCGCTCATCTGCAGGGCGGCCGAGTTGGCCCCGGCGTCCTCCGGCGCGGAGAGCTTCATCATCAGCACGCTGACGCTCGCGACCGCCAGGCCCATCCCGATGCCGCCGACGCCCCAGGCCACCGAGGCCGCCCAGGCCGGCACCCCCGGGACCAGCACCAGCGCGGCACCCGCGATCGCCACCGCGGTCAGCACGAAGCCGCACCGGATCATCGCCTCGCGGTAGCGCTCGGCCCCGGGCCGCCCCTGCAACCAGGAACCCAGCGCCCAGGAGAGCCCGCCGCTGGTCAGGGTCAGCCCGGCCAGCGTCGGCGAGAGGTCCCGCTGGGTGGTCATCATCAGCGGGATGAAGGCCTCGGCCGCGAAGAACGCCCCGGCCGCCACCCCGCGCAGCAGGATCACCGTCGGCAGTCCGCGCCCGGCCCGCAGGGTCCGCTTCGGCAGCAGCCCGAGGACGGCCGGCACCAGCAGCGCCGCCCCGGCGATCCCGGGGATCAGCCCGATCAGGTCGCGGCGCTGGCCCGCGTACTGGAGCAGCCCGGCGCCGACCGCGGCCATCGCGGCCAGCAGGGTGCGCCGACGGTCGAAGTCCGCGCCCTTGAGCACCGGGTGCTCCCTCCCCCAGCCTCCGGCCGGGGGGACCCCCATCGAGCGGCGCAGCGCCGGACCCATCACGGCCAGCGGCAGCAGGATCAGCACCGGCACCGCCAGGAAGACCCAGCGCCAGCCGAGGTGCTGGGTGACGGCCCCGGAGACCAGCGGCCCGACGATCGAGGGCAGCACCCAGGCCGAGGAGAAGGCCGCGAACACCGCCGGCCGCAACCGCTCCGGATAGGCCCGGCCGACCACCACGTACAGCGCGACGATCACCAGCCCGCCGCCCAGGCCCTGGATCGCCCGCCCGGCCACGAACACCCACATGCCGGGCGCCGTGCCGGCCACCACCAGGCCGGCGCCGAACACCGCGATGCCGGTGAACAGCGGCCACAGCGGCCCGCGCCGGTCGCACCACTGCCCGGAGACGACGAGCGCGAACAGCGTGGTGGTGAAGTAGCCGGAGAAGGCGAAGGCGTACAGCCCGAGGCCGTTCAGCTGGCGGGCCGCGGTCGGCATCGCGGTGTTGACGGCGGTCGCCTCGAAGGCGATCACCAGGACCACGGACACGATTCCCAGCGTCAGCGCGCGGTAGCGGCCGCTGAGGACCCCGCCGTCGGGGTCGGTGCCGTCGGGTATCGGGGTGGAGTCGACCGAGGTGGGGGAGGCAGTGGTCATACGTAACATCGTAAGAGCCGTCCGCCTCGATGACCCCTGACCCGAGTCGGTGATCGACTCGGTCCTCAGGCGTAGGACCGGCGCGGCGGGCCGGGGCTCAGTGCAGCACCTTGAGCCCCACCACGCCGGAGACGATCAGCAGCAGACAGCCGATCCGGGCCACGGTCACCGGGTCCCCCAGGGCGGCCATGCCGTAGAGCGCGGCGCCGACCGCGCCGATGCCGACCCAGACCGCGTACCCGGTGCCGATCGGGATGGTGCGCATCGCGTACGCCAGCCCGCCCATGCTGAGCAGCAGGGCGACGCCGAACACGAGGCCGGGAACGAGGCGGGAGAAACCCTTGGACGATTCCAGGGCCACCGCCCACACGGTCTCCAGGAGACCCGAGACGATCAGAACGAGCCAAGCCATGACGGCCGTACCTCCGCAGTCCACAGCGGCCGGATTGCCGCTGAACTGCGTCGTCTTGTCGTCACCGGGTACGACGCGCTCGTCCGGGGTGGCGGGAAAACAGCCACCGCCTCCGACGCTAGCACACATTGCCATACAGAATTTACAAAACTTCGTTGACCCCATTCCCCGACTCCGCCATCCTGAATTCACTGGCCGTGTGCCCGAGTGGCTCAGGGGACCGTCTGCAAAGCGGTGAACGCGGGTTCAATTCCCGCCACGGCCTCGAAAAAGGGAATTGCCGGTCGATTCGGGACGTCGACCGGCAATTCCCTTTGCGCTTTTCTGGTCAGGCTTTTCTGGTCAGGCTTTTCCGGTCAGGCTTTCCGGTCAGGCTGATCGGGGGTCGGGCCGTTCGGGTCAGGCCGTGACCGCGTCCTCCGCCCGGATCGGCAGCCGGCCCACCGGCAGACCGGTGGCGGCCCGGACGGCGGCGGCGACGGCCGACGGGGCGACCACTGCGGGGACGGCGCTGACAGCCTTGGCGCCGAAGGTGGCGACCACGTCCCGCTCCTCCAGCAGGGCGGCGATCCGCACCTCCGGGGTGTCCAGCGAGGTGGGCAGCCGGTACCCGGTCAGCGAGGGGTTGAGCAGCACCCCGCCCGCGGTCTGCAGGTCCTCCATCAGCGCCAGGCCCACGCCCTGTGCCACGCCGGCCTCGATCCGGTCCTCGATCTGCCGCGGGTTCAGCGCCCGCCCGACGTCCTGGGCGACGGTCATCTCGACCACCCGGACGGCGCCCAGCTCGATGTCCACGTCCACCACCGCGCGCATCGCGCAGAAGGAGATGGAGACGAAGGCGTCGCCCTGCCCGGACTCGTCCAGCGGCTCGGTCGGGTGCGGGCGGCACTGCGCGGTGGCCCAGAGTTCCTTGCCCTCCAGCGCCTCGGCGACCGGCATGCCGAGCACCCCGTCGTAGGAGGTGATCTTGCCGTCGGCGATCTGCAGCAGCTCCGCCGACATCCCGAAGTTGGCCGCGATCGGTTGCAGCAGCTGGTGGCGGACCATCAGCGCGGCCCGCTCGACCGCACCGCCGGAGACCCAGGTGTGCCGGCCGCGGGCGGAGGGCCCGGCGATCGACTGGTCGCTGTCGGCCGGCGCGATGTAGACCTCGCTGACACCCAGCACGGTCTGCACGATCTGCCGGGCCAGCGTGGCGAAGCCCTGCCCGGCGTCGACGGCCGCGCAGATCACCGTGGCGTGGTCGCCGCTGACCCGCACGGTGGCGGTGGAGACCTCGTCCTCGCCCTCCGCGCCCAGCATGTGCACCATGCCGACGGCGTAGCCGATGCCGCGGCGCACCGCCGCCGGGTCCCCGGCGCCGCCGGGCCCGCCCGGCAGCAGCCACTCCGCGCCCGGGTCGTCCACCGGCAGGGCCGGCAGCGGCTCGGCCGCCACCGCGTCCAGCAGCGCCTTCACCGGCGCCGGGCAGGTGACGGCCTGCCCGGTGGGCATCGGGTCGCCGGTGGACATCGCGTTGCGACGGCGGATCTCCACCGGGTCCACGCCCACCCGGGCGGCCAGCTGGTCCATCTGCGACTCGTACGCGAAGCAGGCCTGCAGCGCGCCCTCGCCTCGCATCCGCCCGGCCGGCGGGTTGTTGGTGCGCACCGCCCAGGCGTCCACGAACACGTTCGGGCAGACGTACGGGCCGACCGAGAAGGCCGTAGCGGCGGCCAGCGCCTCGGCGGAGACGTCCGCGTAGGCGCCGCCGTCCAGCAGGATCTGCGCCTCGACCTTCACCAACGTGCCCTCGGCATCGGCGTGGTGGCGGTAGCGCAGGAGCGCGGGGTGGCGCGAGGTATGGGTGTGGAAGGACTCCTCGCGGGTCAGCGTCATCTTCACCGGGCGGCCGGTGCGCAGCGCCAGCAGCGCCAGGGTGACCTGGAAGGCGAGGTCCTCGCGGTCGGTGGTGGCACCGGGCACGCCGGTGACCACCAGCCGGACCCGGTCCGGCTCCAGGCCCAGGCAGGCGGCGGTGCGGTCGCGGTCGCCGTGCGGGTCGGTGGAGGACAGGTGCAGTTCGACGCCGCCGTCCGGACGCGGTACGGCCAGGCCGGCCTCGGCGCCGAGCGGGGCCGGGTCCTGCCGGCCGACCTGGTAGAGGCCCTCGACCACGATCTCGCCGACCGCCTCCGGGTCCCCGGTGCGCAGCGGCAGATGGCGGAACAGGTTGCCGTCCGGGTGCAGCGGCGGCGCGGTGAAGGCCTGCTCGGGGTCGGTCACGGCCTCCATCGGCTCGTAGTCGACCGTGATCAGGCCGACCGCCAGCCGGGCGGTGTCCGGGTGGTCGGCGGCCACCGCGGCGATCGGCTCGCCGTGGTGGCGCACCACGCCGGAGGCCAGCACCGGCCGGTCGGCGACGATCGGGCCGGCCGGGGCGCCGTCGGGGGTGCCGTCCGGGCCCGGCGGCAGGTCGGCGGCGGTGACCACGGCGTGCACGCCGGGCAGGGCGAGCGCGGCCGAGGTGTCGATGCCGCGGATCCGGGCGTGCGGGTGCGGCGAGCGCAGCACCGCGCCCCACAGCAGCCCCTCGGCCCACAGGTCGGCCGCGTACGGGTAGATGCCGAGCGCCTTGGGCAGCGCGTCGCTGCGCAGCGGGGAGCTGCCCAGGCCGAACGGCTCCGGCGCGCCGCCCTCGCCGCCGTCCTGCTGGATTGCTGCGCCGATGTCGGTAGGCGACGTCATGATGCGTGGTCGTCCTCGGGGAGGCGGATGCCGTGGGCGGGGGTGGCGGTGTACGGGGCGCCGGCCGGGGCGCCGCCCTCGGCCGGGGCACCGTGCGGGTCCGCGTACGGGGTGCCGTGCGGGGGCGTGCCGTCGTAGACGGCGCCGGGCAGCGGGGTGCCGTGCGCGGGGGTCGGCTCGTAGACCGGGGCGTCGTAGCCGGTGTCGTAGCCGTGCTGCGGCTGGTGGCCGTCCGGGAAGCCGGCCGGCACGTAGGTGCCGTGCGCGGGGGTGGCCTGGTAGGCCTGCTCGGGGTAGCCCTGCGGCGGGTAGTAGACGTGGTCGTCGGCGGCCTGGGCGGGGATGCCGGGCGGCATCGCGGCCAGCGCGGAGGTGTCGTACACGCCGGTGTCGTAGCCGCCCTCGCCGTACCCGGGGTCGGCCTGGGCCGGGACGGGGACCGGCTCGGCGGTCGGCTGCGGGACGTGCTCGATCCAGGCCTCGGCGTCGGCGTAGACCGGCGGCTCGACGGCCGGCCCCGGCTCGACGGCGGCGGGCTGCCCGACCGGCGCCTCGGCCGGAGCCCCGCCGCCCGGCTGCTCGGCGACGGCCTGCTCGGCGGCGGCCGCGGCGGCCTCCTCCGCCTCCTCGGCCTCCAGCGCGCGGGCGTCCGCGACGGTCTGAACGGCGGCCAGCACCCCGCGGTAGCCGGTGCAGCGACAGAGGTTGCCGCACAGCGCCTGCCGGGCCTCGACCTCGGTGGGCCGGTGGTTGCGCTGGAGCAGGTCGTGCACGGCCATCGCCATGCCGGGGGTGCAGTAGCCGCACTGGACGGCGCCGGAGGCGGCCAGCGCCTGCTGGACGTCGCTCGCGCCGCCGCCGGCCGACAGGCCCTCGACGGTGCTGATCTCGCTGTCGGCGGCCAGCGCGGCGGGCACCAGGCAGCCGGCCACCAGCTGGCCGTCCACCTGCACCGAGCAGGCGCCGCACTCGCCCTGCTCGCAGCCGTCCTTGGCGCCGGCCAGGCCGAGCCGCTCGCGCAGCACGTAGAGCAGGCTCTCACCGATCCAGGCATCGGTGACGGGCCGTTCGAAACCGTTGACCCGCAGCGTGTAGGAGGCGCACGGGCGCAGCTCGCGGGTGACCTGCGGGGTGAGGCCGAGCGGGTCGGCGTCGAGGGTCTCGATGGGGTCTGTGGTCACTTCAGCGCCCTTCCCAGTGCCCGTCGGGCCAGCACCGATACGGTACGCCGCAGCCGAACGGCGGCCGCGGTCGGCCCCTCGGTCACGGCCTCCCAGGCGCCCTCGGCGCCGTAGTTGTCGGGGACGCAGGCGGCGGCCACGTACTCGCCGAAGGCGGCGGTGGCGGCCGGGTCGATCTCCCGGCTGCCGTCCCAGTCGATGCACCCGGCCACCCAGGCCTCGGCCTCCAGCGGGCGCAGCGGCACCGGGGCGACGGCCCCGACGGCGCAGCGCACGGCGCGCCGGGCCGGGTCGAGGACCAGCGCGACGGAGGCGGTGGCGCGGGCCGGGCCGCTGCGGCCGGTGGCCTTGAGGAAGACCTGCGGCGCGTGCAGCAGCGGGACCCGTACCCAGGTGAGCAGTTCACCGGGGCGCACCGGGTCGAGGCCGGTGAGCAGGTGACTGACCGGCACTTCGCGGTTGCCGCCGGCCCGGGCCAGGGTGACGCTGGCCTCCAGTGCGGCGAGCACCGGGAGGGTGTCGCCGGCCGGGGCGGCGGTGACGATGTTGCCGCCGAGGGTGCCGACGTTGCGGACCTGTGGCGGGCCGGCGGTGCGGGCGGCGTCGGCGAGCGCGGGGATGAGCGCGGCGAAGTCGGGGCGGTCCATCCGGGCGTGGGTGAGTCCGGCGCCCAGGACGGCGGTGCCGCCGTCCTCGTAGCGCCAGCCGCGCAGTTCGGTGATCCGGCCGAGGCCGACCAGGGCGGCGGGGCGCAGCCGTCCGGCGTTGACGGCCTCCATGAGGTCGGTGGCTCCGGCCACCGGTACTGCGGCCGGGGCGGCGGCCAGCGCGTCGACGGCCTCGTCGAGCGAGGCCGGCAGCATGATCGTCCGGTTCACCTGGGTCCCACCGTGCTCCACTTGCTCATCGATCGCCTGCCGCCCGCGGTCGTGGCCGTCCTGTCCGCGTCAGCAGCCCGGCCTGGCCCGTAGGGTACGGGCGATCGGGCCGGGTTGGGCAACTCTGGCACACAATGCTCGATGATCATTTCGGGACCGGTGAACGGGACTGCCCGATTGGGACGGATACCGGGCGATATCTGCCCCGACCCGGGCCGGGCCAGGGCAGATGTTCATCTGTTCTTGACGTCAGATGACCATCCATAAGTTCCCGGGAACCCCTGCTGAGCCCAAGGGCGCGCCGACGCCGAAAGCGACGAGCGACAAGCGACAAGCGACAAGCGACCGACGGAGGAGGAAGCGCCGGAGGGTGGGGGCACCTCCCAGCCGCCAGGCTGGGGGCGAACGCCGGCGTCGGGTCCCGAGCGCCCGGTGGCGAAGCGGGAGTCGCGGTTCACCGCACCGGCGGCGGTCCGTCGATCGGCCGGCCGGCCACCCCGGGCCGGCGCTGCCAGGGGTGCGGGCCGTCGGCCGGGCGGTACTCGACGCCGAGCGCGTCCAGCACCCTCAGGTGCCCGGCCAGCCGCTGTTCGAAGCCCGCGAAGTCGCGCTCGGACGGCACGGCGGGCAGGTCGGACCAGGCGACCTCGGCGAAGGCGACCAGCCGGGGGAAGGCCCGGTAGTCGATGTCCCGGGCGCTGTCCGCGAACTCGCTCCACAGGTTGGCCTGGGTGCCGATGACGTGCCGGGCGGCGGCCGCGTCCAGCTGCTCCGGGACCGGCTCGAAGCGGTAGACGTCCTCCAGGGTGCGCACGAAGCCGACCGGGATCGGCTCGTCCGGCCCGTCGGCCTGCCGGTGGTCGAAGTAGACGTGCTGCTCGGGGCACATCACCACGTCGTGCCCGGCCTTCGCGGCCGCGATCCCGCCGCCGAAGCCGCGCCAGGACGAGACCGCCGCGCGCGACCGCCCCCACGCCTGCGGGCGCTCGGTATCCGGCGCCGACGCTCGCCCCCAGCCTGGCGGCTGGGAGGTGCCCCCACCCTCCGGCACTCCCTCCTCCGTCGGTCGCTCGTCGCTCGTCGCTTTCGGCGTCGGCGCGCCCTTCGGCGTGGTGGCAAGCGCCAGCCCGCCCTCCAGGATCTCGTCCCAGCCGATCAGCCGGCGGCCCCGCCCGGCCAGCCAGCGGTCGAAGTGCCGGATCAGGTGGCTCTGCAGCTCGTCCTCGTCGGCCAGGCCCAGCTCGCGGATCCGGGCCTGCGCGGCGGCGCTGTCCTTCCACTGCTCCTTGGGGCACTCGTCGCCGCCGAGGTGGATGAACTCGGACGGGAACAGCTCCAGGACCTCCTCCAGCACGCCCTCGAAGAAGCGCAGGGTCTCCTCGGAGGCGTTGAGCACGTGGTGGCTCACCCCCCAGTCCGTCCGCACCCCGAGCGCGGCGGTGTCCACCACGTCGGTGTTGCCCAGCTCGGGGTAGGCGGCGACGGCGGCCTGGGTGTGGCCGGGCAGGTCGATCTCCGGGACGACGGTGATCCCGCGCGCGGCCGCGTAGGCGACGATCTCGCGCAGGTCGTCCTGGGTGTAGTAGCCGCCGTGCGGGCGGTCGTCGCGGCGCCCGCCGGCCCGGTAGCCGACCATCGAGCGCTCCCGCCAGGCGCCGCGTTCGGTCAGCCTCGGGTAGCGCTTGATCTCCACCCGCCAGCCCTGGTCGTCGGTCAGGTGCAGGTGGAGCACGTTGAGCTTGTGCGCCGCCAGCAGGTCGACGAAGCGCAGCACGTCGGACTTGGGCAGGAAGTGCCGCGCGACGTCCAGCAGCACGCCGCGCCAGCCGAACCGGGGGGCGTCCGCGATGTCGGCGCCGGGCAGCACCCAGCCCTCGCGGCGCAGCGGGGAGCGCCGGTAGGCGTCCGGCCCGAGCAGCTGCCGCAGGGTCTGGGCGGCCCACAGCGCACCGGCCGGGCCGCCGGCGGCGATCAGGGCGTGGCCGGGGCGCACCGTGATCCGATACGCCTCGGCGGCCAGCGCGTCGTCCTGGACCAGTTCGATGCCCGCTGCCGCCCGGCCCGGGCCGAACGGCAGCCCGGTCGCGGCGGACAGCGTGCCGCGCAGCCAGCGCTCGGCGTCGGCCAGCCCGGGCGGCGCGGTCAGCGTGGTGGCGGCGTCCAGCGGGAAGTCCTCGTCCGGGCGGCGGACGGCACTCGAAGGCGCGGGAATGAGGTCCATTCCGGCATCCTGACCCCGCCCGGAACGATTGGCATAGACCACCGCGGAAACCCGGTGCTATGCAGAACGGCCTTCCACGGCGTTCGTCGGAAGCGGGGGCCGCCGGGGACTACTTGTCGTCGCCGTCGCCGCCCTGCGGCTTGCCGATGCCGTCGTAGATCTCCTTGCACATCGGGCAGACCGGGTACTTCTTCGGGTCGCGACCGGGCACCCACACCTTGCCGCACAGCGCGACCACGGGGGATCCGGAGAGCGCGCTCTCCATGATCTTGTCCTTCTGGACGTAGTGCGCGAAGCGCTCGTGGTCGCCGTCCCCGTGGGACACCTGCGGGACGGGCTCGACCAGGGTGCCGGTGCCGAGGCCGCGCTCGGGCTCAAGAGTGCTCATAGGTGACAAGTCTATGGGCGCCCCCGGAAACCGGGCCAGTGTCGCGCGAGCGGCCCGGACAACCGGGCGGGGTTCAGTTCAGCGTCGGGTCGTCCGGGTAGGTCGCCAGCAGCGCCAGCGGCCCGCGCTGGCGGCGCAGCACCGAGCGCCACAGCCGCTCCGGCTCGGGGCTGGAGATGTCCCCGGGCTCGCAGTCCACCAGGTACCAGGCGCCGCTCTCCAACTCGGCCTCCAGCTGGCCCGGCGACCAGCCGGCGTACCCGGCGAAGATCCGCAGGCTCCCCAGCTCGCCGGCCAGCACCTCCGGCGGCGCCTCCAGGTCGACCAGGCCGATCGCGCCGTGCACCCGCCGCCAGCCCAGCGGGTCGCCGGTGCCCGGGTCCCCCGGCGCGACGGCCAGGCCCAGCGCCGAGTCCAGCGCCACCGGCCCGCCCTGGAACACCACCGCCGGCTGCCCGACGAGTCTGCCCCAGCCGTCCAGCACACTGCCCACCTCGACCGGCGTCGGCCGGTTGAGGACCACACCGAGCGCCCCCTCGGCGTCGTGGTCGAGGAGGAGCACCACCGCCCGCGCGAAGTTCGGATCGGTGAGCAGGGGCGTCGCGACGAGCAGACGGCCGGTGTGGGACCGGCCTCCGTGCGAATGGGCCGCCGTCATGCCACACATGATCCCGCAGAACGGCACCGGTCGGACACCGCAACACTCGAAACCCCGCCACGCCGAAAGAACACCCGTACGGCCGCACCGGCGGGCGGGAGCGGCCCCGGAGAGAGCACCATCACGGGAGAGGCAAACGGGAACCACCGGGACGCCCACTACCATCTACGGATGGTGGACGCCCTTCTACGGTGCCGACTCGGATTCTCCGGGGGCCCGAACGCGCCCGTACGCCGTACCACCGGTCCACCAGCGGCTCCGGACCGGAGCCCGTCCCACCCCTCTGGCACCCCGGATTGCGAGAACGATGACCGACGACGTCCTGCTGGTCCACGGCGGAAACCCGCTCGAAGGCGAGATCCGCGTCCGCGGTGCGAAGAACCTGGTCCCCAAGGCCATGGTCGCCGCCCTCCTCGGCCAGGGCCCCAGCAGACTGCGCAACGTCCCGGACATCCGCGACGTCAAGGTCGTCCGCGGCCTGCTGCAGCTGCACGGCGTGACCGTGCGCACCGGTGACGAGGACGGCGAGCTGATCCTCGACCCCTCCCATGTCGAGAGCGCCAATGTGGCCGACATCGACGCGCACGCCGGCTCCTCGCGGATCCCGATCCTGTTCTGCGGCCCGCTGCTGCACCGTCTCGGCCACGCCTTCATCCCCGGCCTCGGCGGCTGCGACATCGGCGGCCGCCCGGTCGACTTCCACTTCGAGGTGCTGCGCCAGTTCGGCGCCACCATCGAGAAGCACCCGCAGGGCACCTACCTGGTCGCCCCGCAGCGGCTGCGCGGCACCAAGATCGAGCTGCCCTACCCCTCGGTCGGTGCGACCGAGCAGGTGCTGCTCACCGCCGTCCTCGCCGAGGGCGTCACCGAGCTGCGCAACGCAGCCATCGAGCCGGAGATCGTCGACCTGATCTGCGTGCTGCAGAAGATGGGCGCGATCATCACGCTGGGCACCGACCGCACCATCCTGATCACCGGCGTGGACGAGCTGGGCGGCTACACCCACCGCGCCCTGCCGGACCGCCTGGAGGCCGCCTCCTGGGCCTGCGCGGCGCTCGCCACCAAGGGCGACATCTACGTCCGCGGCGCCCGCCAGCTGGAGATGATGACCTTCCTCAACACCTTCCGGAAGGTCGGCGGCGCCTTCGAGGTCGACGACGAGGGCATCCGCTTCTGGCACCCGGGCGGCGAGCTCAAGGCCATCGCCCTGGAGACCGACGTGCACCCGGGCTTCCAGACCGACTGGCAGCAGCCGCTGGTGGTCGCGCTGACCCAGGCCACCGGGCTGTCCATCGTGCACGAGACGGTGTACGAGTCGCGCCTCGGCTTCACCGGCGCGCTCAACCAGATGGGCGCGCACATCCAGCTCTACCGCGAGTGCCTGGGCGCCACCCCGTGCCGCTTCGGCGCGCGCAACTTCCTGCACTCCGCGGTGGTCTCCGGCCCGTCCAAGCTGATGGGCGCCGAGCTGGTCATCCCGGACCTGCGCGGCGGCTTCTCGTACCTGATCGCGGCGCTGGCGGCCGAGGGCACCTCGACCGTGCACGGCATCGACCTGATCAACCGCGGCTACGAGAACTTCATGGAGAAGCTGCGCGACCTGGGCGCCCACGTGGAGCTGCCCAGCGAGCAGCTGGTCGACGCCTGACGAGCGGGTCACAAGGCGAGAGGCCGGGCTCCCCAGCGGGGAGCCCGGCCTCGGGCGTTCAAGGGGTGACTCAGGCGCCCTTGGCGGCTTCCTTCAGCTTGGAGCCGGCGCTCACCTTGGCGCTGTAGCCGGCCGCGATCTGGATCGGCTCGCCGGTCTGCGGGTTGCGGGCGGTGCGGGCAGCGCGGTGGGTGCGCTCGAAGGTCAGGAAACCGGGGATGGTGACCTTCTCGTCGCCCTTGGCGACGACCTCGCCGACGATCTCGGCGAAGGCGGCCAGAACGGCGTCGGCGTCCTTGCGGGTCACCTCGGCGCGCTCGGACAGCGCGGCCACCAGCTCACTGCGGTTCATGTGTACTCCTGTGGTCTGTTCGCTTGCGGTGTGCGGGGGCCCATCGGTGCTCCCACCGGGGGGCACCCGGATGGGCCGCAGGTCCGCACACTGTGCTCATGCAGGCAATGCGTGGTCGCAGGCCGGGTCCGTACCCGATGCCGCGCGCCGGAGCCGTCGAAGGCCCGCCCGCCCGCCTGGGAACGAATCCTGCCCCGACCGGCCCCGAGAAAGCCAATCGGGCCCCGATCGGGCCACCCGAACATCGCCCGCCCGTTGGAGGTGTGACGCTCCGTCGGCTCCGGCGGACCGGGCGCGGGCGGCGGTCGGGACGACTCGCCGGAAGACCAGGGGGACGTTCCGTACTTGTCGGACACGCCTGCCCCGTGCAGGGCTACCGTACGCCCTAGGCACGACAAGCCCAAACACGCCCCTCGCCCTTGTGTCGCAAGGGTTCGGGGCGGGCTTGGGCGACTATGGCCGCTAATCGGACATTTGACCGATCGGCAATACGTCGTCGGGCGGACCGTCAGAGCTTGACGGCGGCACTCAGAGCTTGACGGTGGGGAAGGCGGCGGTGTCGAGGGTGCCGACGATGCCCGGGGTCGGACGGGCCGGGGCGGGGGCCTCCTGGGCACCGGCCAGGGCCGCCTCGCGCACGGCGGCGGCGACGGTCTTGGCGACGTCCTTGTTGAAGACGCTCGGGATGATGTAGTTGGCGTTCAGCTCGTCGTCGGCGACGGTGGTGGCCAGCGCCCGGGCGGCGGCGATCATCATCTCGGTGTTGACCGTGCGGCTCTGGGCGTCCAGCAGGCCGCGGAAGACGCCCGGGAAGACCAGCACGTTGTTGATCTGGTTCGGGAAGTCGCTGCGGCCGGTGGCGACCACGGCGGCGGTCTGGCGGGCGACGTTCGGGTCGACCTCCGGGTCCGGGTTGGCCAGCGCGAAGACGATCGCGTCCTCGGCCATGGTGGCCAGGTCGTCGCCGTCCAGCACGTTCGGGGCCGAGACGCCGATGAACACGTCGGCGCCCGCCACGGCCTCCTTGAGGCTGCCGGTGCGGCCCGAGCGGTTGGTGTGCTCGGCGATCCAGCGCAGGCTGTCGTTGAGGTCCTCACGGCCCTGGTGGACCACACCGTGCACGTCCGCCACGGTGGCGTGCTCGACACCGGCCGACAGCAGCAGCTTGAGGATCGCGGTACCGGCGGCGCCGGCGCCCGACATCACCACGCGGATGTCGCCGATCTCCTTGCCGACCACCTTCAGCGCGTTGGTGAGGGCGGCCAGCACCACGATCGCGGTGCCGTGCTGGTCGTCGTGGAAGACCGGGATGTCCAGGGCCTCACGCAGCCGGGCCTCGATCTCGAAGCAGCGCGGCGCGGAGATGTCCTCCAGGTTGATACCGGCGAAGCCGGGGGCGATCGCCTTGACGATGGCGACGATCTCGTCGCTGTCCTGGGTGTCCAGGCAGATCGGCCAGGCGTCGATCCCGGCGAAGCGCTTGAACAGGGCCGCCTTGCCCTCCATGACGGGCAGCGCGGCCGCCGGGCCGATGTTGCCCAGGCCCAGCACCGCCGAGCCGTCGGTGACCACCGCGACGCTGTTGCGCTTGATGGTGAGGCGGCGGGCGTCCTCGGGGTTCTCGGCGATCGCCATGCAGACCCGGGCGACACCCGGGGTGTAGATCATGGAGAGGTCGTCACGGTTGCGGATCGGCAGCTTCGAGGACATCTCGATCTTGCCGCCGAGGTGCATCAGGAAGGTGCGGTCCGAGACCTTGCCGATCGACACGCCGTCGATCGCCCGCAGCTTCTCGACGATCTCCTCGCCGTGCGCGACCGAGCTGGCCGCCACGGTCACGTCGATCCGCAGCGCCTCCAGGCCGGACGCGGTGACGTCGAGGCCGGTCACCGATCCGCCGGAGGACTCCACGGCCGTGGTGATCGCGCTGACCGCGTTGCCGCGGGCCGGGACCTCCAGTCGCACCGTGATCGAGTTGGAGACACTGGGCACCGTCGCCATCGACGCATCCTTCTTCCGTCTGTCCCGCAGGCTCAACATTTTGTTGAAGGCATCGCCTGCGCATGCTAGACCTCGATCGTCGCACCTTCCAAGGGGTACCCAGAAATAACGTTCATTGAGTGTGCGGATCCGACAACCCGGACCCGCCGTCCGAGGTCTCCCGCCGCCGGCTCCTTGCCTCTCCGGGCCGATGCGTTACATTGGACGGGACACCGGCTCGATCCAAGCCCCCGGGCCCAACCTTCGTCCCTTAGAGGGACCACTTGCCGCGAGGCGAGCATGGCGGGTCGGTGTCGTAAACGTCTGAAGGCCCCTCACCGCCGGTGAGGGGCCTTCGTGCTGGTCCGGGTCAGTCGCGCAGCAGCGCGGGCACGCCGGACGCGTCCGGCAGGTCGTCCGGGCCGGACAGCACGGTCAGCCGCTGCGTCGCCCGGGTCAGCGCCACGTACAGCACCCGCAGGCCGGCCTCCGACTCGCCGGCGATGCCGGTCGGGTCGGCGACCACCGTCGCGTCGTACTCCAGGCCCTTGGCCTCCAGGCTGCCCAGCGCCACCACGCGCTCGCCCAGGCCCTCGGTCCAGCCCGCCGCCTCGGCCCGGCGGTCCATCGGCACCACGATCGCCACGGTGCCGTCCACCTCGCCCAGCAGCCGCTCCAGCTCGGCCCGGGCGCCCTTGCCGAAGGCCTCCGGCGAGGGGTCGGTGACGGCCGCGAAACGCGGCTCCACGCCGACGTGGCGCACCGCGCTCGGCGAGGGCGTGCCCGGCGCGGCCAGCGCCAGCACCTTGGCCGCGACCTCGGCGATCTCGGCCGGGTTGCGGTAGTTGACGGTCAGCGTGAAGCGGCGGCGCGGCTTGCCGGAGAGCACCTCGTCCAGCGCCGCCTGGGCCTCCTGCGGGAACGGCCAGGAGGACTGCGCCGGGTCGCCGACGATCGTCCAGGTGGCCATCCGCGACCGGCGGCCGATCATCCGCCACTGCATCGGGGTGAGGTCCTGCGCCTCGTCCACGATGACGTGCGCGTACTCCTTGCGCTCGACCGGCTGGCGGTCGCGCTGACGGGCGCTGCGGTCGGCGAAGGTGGTGACCTCCTCCAGACCGCTCAGCAGGTCCACCGCGTCCACCTCGCGGACCTTGGGCCGGGCCGCCTCGCCGAGCAGCACCTGCAGCTCGTCCACCAGCGCCACGTCGTGTGCGGACAGCGCGCCCTCGCCCGCCGGGGACAGGTGGCGCCAGGAGGCGGCCAGCAGCTTCGCCTCGTCCGGGGTGACGGCGCGGCGGGCGATCCGGTTGGTGTGCCGGCTCTGCTTGAGGGTGCCGAGCACCCCGCGCGGAGTCAGGGCCGGCCACCAGGCGTCCAGGAAGTCCAGGAACGACGCCTCGTCCGAGACGTACTCGTCGAAGGACTCCTTCTCCTCCTGGCGCTGCTCCCGGGCGTAGTGGTCGGCGGGCTTGGGCAGGTGCCTGGTCGCCTCCTGCCACAGCGCGTCCAGCAGCAGCCGACGGGCGCGCGGGCGCAGCAGGTTCAGCGGGGTGCCGCCGGAGCCCACGACGTTGCCGCGGACGGCCTTCAGCCGGCCCGCGTCCAGCTTCAGCACCTCGCCGCGGGCGACCACCTTGAGCTCCTGCGGGGCGCCCAGCTCCAGCGCCGCCCGGGCGGCCCGGCGCAACAACTGCGTCATCCGGGCCGAACCCTTGATCCGGGCCGCCTCCGGGGTGTCGTAGGTGCCGGCCTCGATGCCGTCCACCAGCGAGCCGACCGCGCGGATCGCGACCTGCCCCTCCTCGCCCAGCGAGGGCAGCACGCCCTCGGTGTAGGAGACCAGCAGCGGGGTCGGCGAGACCACCAGGATGCCCCCGGCGTAGCGGCGGCGGTCCTGGTAGAGCAGGTAGGCGGCGCGGTGCAGGGCGACGGCGGTCTTGCCGGTGCCGGGGCCGCCGGTGACGAGGGTGGCACCGGCCGCGGCGGCGCGGATCACCTCGTCCTGCTCCTTCTGGATCGAGGAGACGATGTCGCGCATCGAGTGGCTGCGGGCGCGGCCGAGCGAGGCCATCAGCGCGCCGTCGCCGACCACGGCCAGCTCCCGGCCGTTCAGGGTGGGGGTGAGGTCGGGGCGCAGCAGGTCGTCCTCGACGCCGATCACCTTGCGGCCCTTGGAGCGGATCACCCGGCGCCGGATCACCCGGCCCGGCTCGACCGGGGTGGCCCGGTAGAACGGCGCGGCGGCGGGGGCCCGCCAGTCGATCACCAGCGGGCCGTACTCGGCGTCCAGTACGCCCAGGCGCCCGATGTGGAGGGTCTCGGCGACGGCCGGGTCGGCCGGGTCGAGCGGGGTGTCGGACGGGATGCCGTGCTCCTCCGGGGCGTCCGCCCGCTGGAGGTCGATCCGGCCGAACAGGAAGTCCTCGAACTCGTTGTTGAGCCGCTGGAGGTGGGCGCCGGCCCGGTAGACCTGGGCGTCGCGCTCGGCGAGCGCGCCGGGGGTGCCGACCTGGACCCGCTTGGCGGCGTCCTCGAGGATGTACTCGGCCTCGGCGAGCTTCTCCTCCAGCCGGTGGTAGACGGTGTCGAGGTGCTGCTGCTCACCGGCGATCTCGCGCTCGCGGACGGTCTCGTGGTCGGTGGCGGGGGTGGTGTCCGTGTTGCTCTGCATGGCCTCGGGGGTTACGACGGAATCCGGCTCCGGAAAACGAGCGGACGGATGATCCTACGCCGGGACGGGCGGCCGCGCCGCACCGGGACGGTAAAAAAACCTCGAAGGCCGCCCCCCGCGCGGAGCGGTGGACGGCCTTCGATGTGAACATGGGGTGGTGGAGATGCCGGGAATCGAACCCGGGTCCAGTGGAGTTAATTCAGGGCTTCTCCGAGCGCAGTCCGCTGTGCTTTTCTCGGCCCTGGCGGTCACACGGACAAGCCGCCAACAGGCCCAGCTGCTGTTTGATTTCCCATCCGCCCTCGCAGCCCGGGCGGACGGTTGAGTTCCCTAGATTATGCCAGGGTCCGGGTCGGGAACTCCCCGGTCTGACACCCAAGCGCTATCGGTGCTTATTAGGCAGCGAGAGCGAACTGCTGGGAATCGCGCTTAGAGTTGGCGATTATTTTTTTGCGACACGTGGTTAACGAGATCATTGCCGCGTTCCTCGGCTCGCTTCCCCTGTTTCAACATCCCCTGTCGAAACCGATCATCCCCATGTTTTTTTGAGAAACAGCTCGGACGATGACCGTCCGTGTTGCTTGCGCCATAGTACGCGAGGCGACGGGCGAGGGTCCAGCGGATTAACGCTGGCGCCGTCGGGCCGCCGCCACCGCGCGGGCCGCCTCACGGGTGTCCTGCTTCTCGCGGAGCGTCTGGCGCTTGTCGTACAACTTCTTGCCGACCGCGAGCGCGAGCTCCAGCTTGACCCGGCCGTCCTTGAAGTACAGCGACAGCGGGACCAGGGTGTGGCCGGCGTCGCGGACCTTGGTCTCGATCTTGCGGATCTCCAGCTTGTGCAGCAGCAGCTTGCGCTTGCGCCGGGCCGCGTGGTTGGTCCACGTCCCCTGGGCGTACTCGGGGATGAAGACGTTGTCGATCCACGCCTCGTGGTTCTGGATGTAGGCGTAGCCGTCGACCAGGTTGGCCCGCCCCTCGCGCAGTGACTTCACCTCGGTGCCGGTGAGTACGAGGCCGCACTCGTAGGTGTCGAGGATCGTGTACTCGTGTCGCGCCTTCTTGTTCTGCGCGATCAGCTTCTGTCCGGTTTCCTTTGCCATCAGACCATTTCTCGATTCAGCGTCGCGAGGTGACGCGACCTTGGTACGTGACCACCTGCCTTCGGGCAGCGGGCAGGGCTTGTCCGCCTCCCGGCCGCCGGGCCGAGAGGGAAGCTCCCCGGCCTCAGCCGTGGGGGAGGAGTCACAGCGCGGCCATTCTCGCACTTCAACGCCGCGCAGGGCAGCTTCTTTAGAGCAGCCCTAAGCCCGAGTGCCCAGCCCTGCGAGTACGCGCAGGGCGAGGGCGCCAGCGTCCTCGCCACCAGCCACCGGGACGTCCGGGGTGAGGCCGGTGCCGTCCAGCGAGCGTCCCGCCGGGGTGTAGTAGCGGCCGACGGTCATCTCCAGCACGGCGCCGTCGGCGAGCCTGCTGGGCTGTTGGACGGTGCCCTTGCCGAAGGTGCGGGAGCCCACCACCACGGCGCGGCTGCGGTCCTGCAAGGCGCCGGCGAGCAGTTCGGCGGCGCTCATCGTGCCGCCGTCCACCAGCACCACCAGCGGGGTGCGCTGGTCGCCGCCCGGCGGGGCGGTCAACTCCCGCTTCTCGCCGCGCTCCTGGTACGAGCCGACCGCCCCGTCCAGGAAGATCCCGGCGGTGCCGACCGCCTCGTCCACCAACCCCCCGGAGTTGCCACGCAGATCGAGCACCACGCCGGTGTGCGGGGCGCGCAGCGCGGCCCGCACCTGCTCGGCCACGCCGCTGGTGAAGGCCCGTACGGTGATCCGCAGGTCCCCCTTGTCCAGCCGCTCGGCGGTGACCTGCTGGCTGTCCAGCAGCACCCGCCGCAGCCGCAGTTCGCGCACCTGGCCGTCGCCGCGCCGGACGGCCAGGGTGACCTCGGAGCCGACCCTGCGCTCGCCGCCCTGTCCGCGCAGCCGGGCGACCACCTCGGTGACCGGCAGGCGGTCGGCCTGGTCCCGGTCGATCCGCAGCAGCCGGTCGCCGGGGGCGATCCCGGCCTCGGCGGCCGGTCCGGACGGGGTGACCTGGGAGACCGCCGTGACGCCGTCCTCGCCGCGGCCCACCGAGAGGCCGACGCCCAGATAGCGGCCGTCCAGGCCCTGGCTGAACTCGGCGTACTCCTGGGCACTGTAGTACGCGCCCCAGCGGTCGCCGCCGGCCGCGAGCAGGCGCTCGGCCTGCTGCTCGGACAGCGCGGCGCCCGCCGGGTCCACCGGGAGCCCGGCGGCGGCCGGAGCGAGGTCGGCGGAGGCGCGGTGCGGGGGCGACGCGCTCGGGTCGCCCCAGGCGCCGGTGGCGGCACCGGCGATCAGCACGGCACCGAACACCAGGCTGAGGGTGGCCACCTGAGGTGCCCTGCGCGGAGTTTGCGGCATGGCACGGGAGTGTAGACACCGCATCGCGCGCGGCAGGCCGGAACGGCGGACCGCGGAACGGCGACGGCCCCGGACGGCGCAGTGCCGTCCGGGGCCGAAGCATCCGGTGGGGATCAGACCTTGAGGTACTTGCGCAGCGTGAAGAACGCCGCGATGCCGGCCATGCCCATACCCACCACGATCAGCAGCGGGATCACCGCGAGCACCGAGCTCAGCCCGATGAAGTGGATGAACTGCACCCGGTCGGCCAGCCAGTGCTGGACGAAGAAGTGCCCGCCGAGCAGCAGGCCCGAGGCCATCACCGCACCGAGCAGCGCGGCGAACGCGGCCTCGGCGATGAACGGCATCTGGACGTAGAAGTTCGAAGCGCCGACCAGGCGCATGATGCCGGTCTCGCGCCGCCTGCTGAACGCCGACACTCGGACGGTGTTGACGATCAGCAGCAAGGCGACGAAGAGCATCAGCACCATGATCACGAAGGCCGCCGTCTGGAGACCGTTGAGCAGGCCGAAGAGGTTCTCCAGGATCTTCCGCTGGTCCTCGACCGACTTGACGCCGGGCTTGCCGGCGAAGGCGCTCTGGATGACGTCGTACTTGGTCGGGTCGTTGAGCTTGACCCGCCAGGACTGCGGCATGGCGTCCGCGCCCAGGACGGAGATGAGCGGGTTGTCCGGGTTCATCTCCTTCCAGTGCTTGTACGCGTCGGCGGAGCTCTCGTAGGTGGAGGACTGCACCACCGAACTCATCTTGTCCAGCTGGTCCTTGATGTCCTGGACCTGCTGGTCTGTGGCCGCGCCCTTGTCGCACTGCGGCGAGTTGCGGGCGTCCGCCTTGGTGCAGAAGTAGATGCTCACCTCGACCTTGTCGTACCAGTACCCCTTCATGGAGTTCACCTGGTCGCGGACCAGGAGCGAGGAACCGGCGAGGGCGAGGGAGAGCGCGACACTGACCACGACCGCGATGGTCATGGTCAGGTTGCGTCGGAGACCCACACCGATCTCCGACAGGACGAACTGGGCACGCATGCGGAAACAACTCCAGGGTCGGTACTGCTCGGTCTGGCGGTTCGGGCCGGCGGCCCTACGGGTCAGCGCTGGTGGGTCAGTGCTGGTACCCGTAGACGCCGCGGGCCTGGTCGCGGACGAGCAGCCCCTTGTCGAGTTCGATGACTCGCTTGCGCATCTGGTCGACGATGGCCTGGTCGTGGGTGGCCATCAGCACCGTGGTGCCGGTGCGGTTGATCCGGTCGAGCAGCTTCATGATGCCGACCGAGTTCTGCGGGTCGAGGTTACCGGTGGGCTCGTCCGCGATGAGCAGCATCGGGCGGTTCACGAAGGCGCGGGCGATCGCCACGCGCTGCTGCTCACCACCGGACAGCTCGCCCGGCATGCGGTCCTCCTTGCCGCCGAGGCCGACCAGCTCAAGCACCTCGGGCACCACCTTGTTGATGGCGCTCTTGGGCTTGCCGATCACCTCCAGGGCGAAGGCGACGTTCTGCGAGACCGTCTTGTTCGGCAGCAGGCGGAAGTCCTGGAAGACGGTGCCCAGCTGGCGGCGCATGTGCGGCACCTTCCAGTTGGACAGCTTGCCGAGGTCCTTGCCCAGCACGTGCACCGCACCGGTGCTGGGGCGCTCCTCGCGCAGGCACAGGCGCAGGAAGGTGGACTTTCCCGAGCCGGACGAGCCGACCAGGAAGACGAACTCACCCTTCTCGATCTCCAGCGAGACGTTGTCCAGGGCGGGACGGTTCTGCTTGGGATAGGTCTTGGAGACGTTGTCGAATCTGATCACGGCTGCATCACGGAGGCCATCCTAGGCGGCGCCAGTCCTTGGTCGGTCCGCCCCGGGGGCCCGGTCCTGGGGCGGGCGATGGGAGCGCGGAGGGCCGCTCCCGGTCTGGGACCATACGCGAATCGGCGACCGGCCCGCAGGGGCGGCCCAGGACAGCGGTCGAAATCTGGGGCAGAATATCCGGTTATGCCCTGAATACTGCGAGCCATCTCACAGCCCGGGAGCCGGAACCGCCAGAACCTGGCAGAGTGGAGGTGGCGACCGTGTTCGGCCGCTCCCCCGTACAGGGCAGGAAGAGGAACCAAAGCCCCGTCCGGCGCGTTGGCTGTAGCAGCGAGGAGGAGATCGCATGACCTGCGACCATCTGGTGTGCGCCAACTGCAACGGCCGCGTCAGCGACGGGCGTTGCCCGGTGTGCCGCGCCAACCGGGCCCGACTGCAGGAGCAGCAGGGGCCGTTCGCCGCGCTCTCCCCCGCGATGCTGCTGGCCCTGCTGGCCGGTCTGCTCGCGGTGGCGCTGATCGCGCGGCAGGCGCTGGCCTGAGGACCGACGAGACATACCGGGAAGGCCCCCGACCACTGTGGTCGGGGGCCTTCTCCGTGTCCGGGTGGTGTCCGGTGCTTACCCGGCGCTGGTCTCGCGCTGCTTGCGCCAGCGGATGCCGGCCTCGATGAAGCCGTCGATGTCGCCGTCCAGCACGGACTGCGGGTTGCCGGCCTCGAACGCGGTGCGGACGTCCTTGACCATCTGGTACGGGTGCAGCACGTAGGAACGCATCTGGTTGCCCCAGGAGCTGCCGCTGTCCTTGAGCGCGTCCATCGCCGCCTTCTCCTCCTGGCGGCGCCGCTCCAGCAGCTTGGCCTGGAGGACGTTCATCGCGGACGCCTTGTTCTGGATCTGCGAGCGCTCGTTCTGGCAGGAGACCACGATGCCGGTCGGGATGTGGGTGATGCGCACCGCCGAGTCGGTGGTGTTGACGCCCTGACCGCCGGGGCCGGAGGCACGGTAGACGTCCACCCGCAGGTCGCCCTCGTCGATGTCGACGTGGTCGGACTGCTCGACGACCGGGAGCACCTCGACACCGGCGAAGGAGGTCTGCCGGCGGCCCTGGTTGTCGAACGGCGAGATGCGGACCAGGCGGTGGGTGCCCTGCTCGACCGAGAGGGTGCCGTAGGCGTACGGCGCCTTCACGGTGAAGGTCGCGGACTTGATGCCGGCCTCTTCGGCGTACGAGGTGTCGTACACCTCGGTGGGGTACCCGTGCCGCTCGGCCCAGCGCAGGTACATGCGCATCAGCTGCTCGGCGAAGTCGGCGGCGTCCACGCCACCGGCCTCGGCACGGATGTTGATCAGCGCCTCGCGGGCGTCGTACTCGCCCGACAGGAGGGTGCGGACCTCCAGCTCCTCGACCGCCTTCTGGAGCGAGACGAGCTCGGCCTCGGCCTCGGCGCGGGTGTCCGCGTCGTCCTCGGCCTCGGCCAGCTCGAACAGCACGCCCAGGTCGTCGATTCGGCTGCGCAGGCCCTCGACCCGGCGCAGTTCGCCCTGGAGGAAGGAGAGCCGGCTGGTCACCTTCTGCGCGTTCGCGACGTCGTCCCACAGGGTGGGGGCGGCTGCCTCCTCCTCCAGGACCGCGATGTCGGCCCGGATCTTGTCCAGGTCGAGGACGGCCTCGATCGACCCCATGGTCGTATCGAGGTTCTTGAGCTCTTCGGAAGGATCGACGGCTGCCACGCCCCCCAGGGTAATGGTTCCGGGGGTGGTCATGACGACACCCCCGTTCAGGGGCGCGCTACGGCGCCCGCGGGGCGGTGCTGTGCACGGCCGGGCGGGCCGGGTGGCCGCGGTCCGGCTCGGTGGCCGCGAAGGCCGTCCAGGCCGCGGCGGCGCCCGCCAGCAGCAGGACGGTGGCCAGCAGCACGGCCAGCAGCCGGCGGCGGCGCAGCAGGGCCTGACGGTCCCGGCGGTGGCCGGGGGCGGCGCGCTGGGCGCGGGACTCGGCGGCGTACGCGGCCAGCTCCTCGGCCGAGGGGCGGCGCAGGCTGGTGTGGGTGTCCCGGGTGGAGTCCGGGGCGATACCGGGCACCAGCGGGACGGCCGGGCCGCGGCGGCGCTTGTGGATGCCCGGGCCGGCGTCGATCTCGGCGTAGACGGCCTCGCCGGGGCTCAGCTGCTCCTCGGCCGGGGCGCGGCCCTGGGAGGGCACCGCCAGCACCGGAAGTCCGGCCAGCGAGGGCAGCTGCTCGCGCAGCCTGGCCGCCAGCTCGGCGGCACGCAGCCGGGAGGCGGGGGCCTTGGCCAGGCACTCGGAGATGATCCGCCACAGGCCGTCCGGCAGGCCGGGGATCGGCGGCACCTGCTCGGTGACGTGCCGGCGCAGCACCGCGCCGGTGTGGCCGCCGCCGAACGGGGTGAAGCCGGCCAGCAGCTCGTACAGCACGGTGGCGAGGGCGTAGATGTCGACGGCGGCGCGCGGCTCCAGGCCCTCGATGATCTCGGGGGCGAGATAGTCGGGGGTGCCGATGATCCGGGTGGCCCGGGTGCGGCGCGGGGCGTCCACCAGGCGGGCCACGCCGAAGTCGGTGAGCTTGGCACGCGGGGCGCCGCCGGGGCCGGGGGCGGCCGCGAGGTCGAGCAGGACGTTCTCCGGCTTGACGTCGCGGTGAACGATCCCGGCCGCGTGCGCGGCGGCCAGACCGTCGGCGACGTCGGCGATGATCGAGGCGGCGGTCTGCGGCGGGAGGGCGCCGTCGCGCTCCAGCCGGGAACGCAGGTCGGTGCCCTGGACCAGCTCCATCACCAGGGCGAGGTCGCTACCGTCCACCACCATGTCGCGCACGCCGACCACCCGGGGGTGGTCGAGGCTGGTCAGCGCGGTGCGCTCCTGGACGAAGCGGCCGACCAGCACCTGGTCGGCGGCGAGGTCCTCGCGCAGCAGCTTGACCGCCACCGGGCCGTCCGGCCCCTCACCGAGCCAGACCGTCCCGGCCGAACCCCGGCCGATCACCTGGTGGACGGTGTACCGGCTGCCGATCTTGCGTGCCAATGCTGCTCCGTGGGCGGCGCGGGAGCGCTCCGGGGGTCCGGGCGCGCTCGGTGGGGCGGGACAACAGCGACCAACCTACGCGCCCCGACCCCCTGCGCGGGCCGCCTGACCGCCCCAGGGCGGGACTCCGGGGCGAGAAATCTCGTGAATTGTCGACAAAGCGTCAATCCTGCTGCCTCGGAGGCGATCCGCGCCTATTTGCCGAAGACGCTGCTCACCCAGTCCCGCGCCGAGTCCCACCAGCCCACGACGTTGTCCCAGTAGTGCGGCAGCGGGGTGAAGTTCCACAACGCCACGCCGGCCAGGCCCAGCACCAGCAGCACCATCAGGCAGCCCTTGAGGCAGCCGAGCCCCGGGATGTACATCCGGTTGCGGCTGCGCGGACGCCGCTCGCGCGGCGGGGCGGGCTCGCGGCGGGGCGGCGCGGGCGGCTCCTCGCGGCGCTGCGGGGGCTCCCGGTACTGCGGCGCGGCCGGCTCGGCCCGGCGCGGCACCGGGGTGGGCGGGGGCGGCGGCGGGTAGGCGCCCTGCGGCTGGCCGTAACCCGCCGGGGGCTGCCGGTAGCCGCCCTGCGCACCCGGGGCGCCCTGACCCCGCTGGCCGCGCTGGCCTCCGTGGCCGGCCTGACCACCCTGGCCGGCCTGGTAGGGCGGCGGGGCGACCGGCGGGCGCTGGGAGTAGCCGGGCGGCGGGCCCTGGCGGCGCTGGTCCGGGCGGTAGCCGGCCGGCGGCTGCGGCTGGTAGCCGGGCGCGCCCTGGCCGGCCTGGCCCCCCTGGCCGGCCTGATAGGGCGGCGGGGCGACCTGCGGGTCCTCGAAGTCCTCCGGGCCGAAGTAGCCGACCTGGGTCTGCTGGTTGCGGTCGCGCGCCGCGCGCAGCTGGGTCTGCCACGGGTGCGGCGCCTCCTCCTGCGGCCCTGCGGGCGCCCCGGGCGGGGGCGGGGGCACGGCGGTGGGCGGCATCACCTGGGTACGGTCCTGGCTGCCGTACGGGGGCACGGGCGGCGGCTGGGTGCCCATCACCCGGGTCGCCGCGGCCGGGTCGTACTGCGGGCCGCCCGGGGGCGGCGGCAGCACCTGGGTGCGGTCCTCGGCGCCCGTCCCGCCCGGTCCGGTCGGGACGGCCGACACGGCGCCGGGGACGGTGGTCGGCTGCGGGTCGGGCAGCAGCAGGGCGGCGACCGCCAGCGCCTCGTCCACCGCCGCCGGGGAGGCGTGCACGCCGACCCCGGCCGCGACCACCCGCAGCGCGCGGGCCAGCGAGGTGGCGCTCGGCCGCTGGGCCGGGTCCTTGCGCAGACAGCGCTCGATCACCGTCCAGAGCGGCTCGGGCATGGTGCTGGGCCGCTGCGGCTCCTGCGCCAGGTGGGCCTGGAGGACGGCCAGGGCGCTGTCGCCCTGGAACGGCTGGCGGCAGGTGACCAGCTCGTACAGCATGATCCCGGCGCCGTAGACGTCCACCGCGGAGGTCTGCGCGCGGCCCTCGGCGGACTCCGGTGCGACGTACGCGGGGGTGCCGACGAACTCGTGGGTGCGGGTGACGCCCGGGGAGTCGGCGAGCCGGGCGATGCCGAAGTCGGTCAGCATCGGGTGCATCTGCTCGGTGCCGTCCACCAGGACGGAGGCGAGCAGCACGTTGGCCGGCTTGAGGTCGCGGTGGACGATCCCGTCCGCGTGGCTGGCCGCCAGCGCGTCCGCGACCTGGGCCATCAGCAGGGCGCCCGCGATCGGGCTGAACGGGCCGTTGGCGCGCAGGTAGCGGGCCAGGTCGGGGCCCTCCACCAGGTCCATCACCAGGGCCAGCAGCTCGCCCTCGACCACCAGGTCGCGGACCCGGACGATGTTCGGGTGGGTCAGCCGCAGCAGCAGCGAGCGCTCGCGCAGGAAGCGCATCACGACGTCCGGGTCGGCCGCCAGCTCCTCGCGCAGCACCTTGATCGCCACCTGCTGCCCGGGCTCGCTGCCGGGCACCTGGACGTCCGGTCGCACCAGGCCGCGCCAGACGGTCCCGGTGGCACCCCGCCCCAGGGTCTCCTCAAGCAGATACTTGCTGCCGACTGGCCGCACCTGTCGCACTCCTCGCCGTGCCGCCCGCGCGGGGCGCTCCTCCGCCGGTGCGGTGAGCCTGCCGGGCCCGTGTTTGCGGCCACTCTAACGGTGTCCGTTCAGGTTTCTGAGGTGCCCGGCGGGCCATCCGAGCAGGGTTGGGGACATCCCCTAGGGGACTGCCCTGACGCGTCCGGGGGGACTGGCCGGAGCCGCTCGCCCGGGCCCGTCGCGGGGCCGTCACTGCGGCGGTTGACCTGACTCCCCGTCGCCTCCACCATGGCGATGATCGCAAGATCGTCAAATCCGGTACGGTGCGCGGACTGTCCACGCCGGATGGCAGGATGGACACTCGCCACTCGTGTGGCCCAAAGGGTCACCGCGACCGCCCGGTGCGGCCGCGACGACACCGGGCAGCGGTACCAGGCATCACACCAGCAGAAGGGACCCGCGGGCGAGATGCAGATCCGGCTGACCGTCCTCCGACCGCGCAGCGGCCCGACCGCCGCCGGCGCCGCCATCCCCTACGTGGACGTGCTGGTCACCGCGCCCGTCGGCACCGCGCTCGGCGCCATCGCGGGCGCGCTCGCGGGCGCCGTGGGCGTGCGTGGGCCACGCGCCGCGACCCATGTGCACCTGTACTCCGGGGCGCACCGGGTGGACGAACACACCCTGCTCGGCCACCCCCCGCTGCTCGACGGCGCCGTCCTCAGCCTCAACGAGCCCGACCCGACCGCCGACGACCCCGACGACACCACCGCCGCCGCCGAGCTGCGGATCGTCGGCGGCCCCGACGCCGGCGGCGTCCACCGGCTGCACGGCCGGGAGATCCGGATCGGCCGCTCCGGCGAGGTCGACGTCCCGCTCGACGACCCGGACGTCTCCCGGCTGCACCTCGCCCTGCACCTCGGCGAGGACGGCCGGATCGCCGTCCGCGACCTCGGCTCCACCAACGGCACCACCCTGGACGGCCGGCTCGTCCCACCCGGCCCGGCCGAGGCCGCCGTCCCGCTGGAGAGCGGCGCCCTGCTGCGGATCGGCGAATCCACCCTGCAGGTCTTCGAACCGACCGGGGAGCCCGCCCGCGCCGCCCTGCCCGACGGCAACGGCCACCTCCAGCTCGCCGCCCCCGGCCCGGTACGGCCCGCGCCGCCCGTCATCGAGCCGCCCGCCGCCCCCGAGCCCACCCACGGGCGCGGCCTCGGCCTGCTCTCACTGCTGTCCGGCCGCACCGCCGAACCGCCCGAGGAGAGCGCCGAGCGCCACCACGCCGCGGTGCGGCTGCGCCAGGCCGCCGCCCAGCGCGAGCGCTGGCCCGACCTCGCCACCGTGCTGCTCAACGCCGTCGGCCCCGGCCCCCGGCTCTGGGAGCGCGGCCCCGGCCACCCCGACGCGCTCACCCTGCGGCTGGGCACCGCCGACCGCCCCGGCGGCCCCGGCACCACGCCCGGCACCATGCTGCCCGCCGTCCCGGTCACCCTCGACCTGCAGACCGCCGGCAGCCTCGGCCTCAGCGGCCCGCGCGAACGCCTGGACGCGCTCACCCGCGCCGTCGTCGCCCAGCTCGCCGCACTGCACCCGCCGACCGGGCTGAGCCTGGTCGTGGTCGACGCCGACCCGGCCCGCAGCCCCGAGGACCGCGTCGACACCTGGGCCTGGGCACTGTGGCTGCCCCACCTGCGCCCCGTCGACGGCCAGGACTGCCGGCTGCTGCTCGGCCTCGACGACGAACAGGCCACCGCCCGGCTGACCGAACTCACCGCCCGGCTCAGCGGCCCCACCGGCCTCGGCGGCCACCCGGCCACCGTGGTCGTGGTGGACGGCCGCCCGGCCACCGAGGACGCCCGGCACGCGCTCGACCTGCTGCTGCGCCAGGGCCCGGCGGTCGGCATCTTCCCGATCTGCCTCGCCGAGCAGCCCGAGCTGCTCCCCCGCGGCCTCGGCGCCACCGCGCTGATCACCGGCGAGGTCGGCACCCACCTGTCCATCGACCGCCCGGTCGCCCGCGGCCGGGAGACCCTGCACGAGGTCTCGCTGGACGCCGTCTCCGACGCCTGGGCCGAACGGCTGGCCCGCGTCCTCGCCCCGCTGCGCGAGGCCGCCCCGGCCGCCCGCGGGCCGCTGCCGGACGCGCTGCGACTGCTCGACCTGCTCCAGCTCGACACCGTCACCCCGGCCAAGCTGTCCGCCCGTTGGGCCGCCCACGCCGGCGGCATCGGCGCGGCCACCGCGCTGCTCGGCACCACCCGGGACGAGCTGTGCACCCTCGACCTGGCCGACCCCGAACTCGCCCTCCCCTCCCCCGACCCGGGCGGCCCGCACCTGCTGATCGGCGGCGCGCGCGGCTCCGGCAAGACCGAGCTGCTGCGCACCCTGGTCGCCTCGCTCGCCGTCTCCGAGCGGCCCGAGCGGCTGACCGTCACCCTCATCGAGGGCCGGGCCGGCTCGGACGGCCAGGACGGCCAGGACGGCCTGGACGGCTGCACCGAGCTGCCGCACGTCATCGGGCGGGTCAACGCCGCCGCCGACCCGCGCGCCGCACTGCTCGCGGCCGAGACCCTGGAGGACGAACTCGCCCTGCGGGAGCGGCTGTTCGACGGGCTGGACTTCGCCTCCTGGCACGCGGCGCGCATCTTGGACGGGCACAGCCTGGACGCCGACCGCCCGCAGGTCCCGGTTCCGGCCACCGTGGGCGCCGCCTCGGCCTCCGCTCCCCGGATCATCCCGCCGCGCAGCGCCGACGGCCCCCGTCCGGCCGCCTCCCCCACCTCTCCAGTCCCCGCCCGGCTGGTCGTCGTCGTCGACGACTACGACGCCCTGCTCTCCCCCACCTCCCCGGCCGGCCGCCCGCTGGCCCGCGCGCTCGCCGCCGTCGCCCGGCGCGGCGGCCCGCTCGGCATCCACCTCGCGGTCGCCACCGGCCGCCCGGAGGAGAGCGCCGGCACCGAGGTCGACGAGGCCGCCCTGCTCCGGATCGCCCTGCGCACCGAGGACCCGGCCGACTCCGACCTGCTGATCCACCTCGGCGATGCGGCCGCCCTCCCGGAGGACACCCCCGGCCGCGGCTACCTGCGCCGCCCCGACGGCGGCGTCACCGCCTTCCAGACCGCCCGGATCAGCGGCCGCATCCCCCGCACGGCGACCCTGCGGCCCACCGTCGTCGCGATAGACCCCCTCCAGCTCGGCGCCCCACCGGCCCGCCGCCCGGTCCGCGAACTCGGCAACGGCCCTACCGACCTGGCCCTCCTCGCCAGCGCCCTCCAACGCGCCGCCTCGCGCTGAGGCACTGTGAAATCGATTTCATAGGACAGCCACTCCGCCCCCGCCGTGAACCACGGCGGGGGCCGCTTGGGGGAAAGGCGAGTTGGCACGGGCTGTCAACCGGGGTGCGAATGACCGGCTTGCCCTCCACGTGCGCGAACTCCTGGAACGCGCCCGCCCCATGGCGACCGGCTGCCGGATCTGACCAGCGGCGAGAACTCCGCAACCAGACCTCGCCATCAGCCGGCCCTTCCGGCTGCGGATTTCGCGAACGCTTGGCACTCCGTGTAGTTGATGTGCTACTTTCCGCATCATCAACAGAACATAGGAGACCCCGGCGGTGCTGGAACACCCCGGGGTCCGGCACCAGGAGCCAACACTCCCAATGCAGATTCATCGTAGCGCTCACGCGCGCTCTTTCACCGTGCTTCCCAACGGCCTGTTGCAGGACCGCCGCCTCAGCTTCACCGCTCGCGGCCTCCTCGCCGATCTGCTCTCCCGCCCGAACGGCTGGCGTGAGGACGGCCGACAGATGGCCGACACCAGTCCGCAGGGGCGCGGCGCCGTACGCCGCGCGCTCAAGGAGCTGAAGGACGCCGGGTATTACCGCGTCGACACCGTCCGGATGCCCAACGGCACCGTCCACTCCGAGGCCCACGTCTTCGACACCCCGCAGCTGGCACCGGCTGTCCCCCGTCCGGCTGCCGGTGAACGAGGCACCGGCCGCGCTGTCACCCCTCCCGTAAAGAACCCGGCAGAAGAACCCACCCTCCCGGATGAACAGACCCGCACCGCCGTGGCCGTGCTGTTCCGGGTGATCCGGCCCGAACCGCGTCTGCGCCTCGGCGAGGCCGAGGCGCGGACGCTCGCGCCCCTCGTCGCCCAGTGGCTGGAACGGGGCAGCAGCGAAGCCGAGTTGGCCCACGCGCTGCTCCCCGGGCTGCCGCAACCGATGCACTCCCCTGCGGCGATCCTCCGCGATCGCCTGCAACGCAAGCTGCCGCCCGTACGGCCAACGGCCCCACCGGCCTCCCACCTCGAATGCGGGCGCTGCCATGACCCGGTGCCCCGCCCCGGGATCTGCCGCCCCTGCGCTGGCCTCGGCACCAGAACCCCCGCCGTCGGCACCGGGGCAGCCGCCACCCTCAGCGGCGTCGCCCGCGCCCGCGCGGCCCTGCGCGGGCGCGGGCCCCTCACCGGAGCCCTCAGCTGAGGTGGCGGAAGACGAATCGGCCTTCGGCGGCAGCCTGCCGGGAGGCGAGAAGACGGCGGGCGTTCTCCGGCGAACTCATCAAGTACTCGGTCTCGTCCGGCTCGACGATCGACTCCCGGATGATGTTCCTCGCTCGCGCTCCGAGGTCCGTCTCCGGGCCGTCGAATGTGCCAAGGACCCGAAAGCGATTGGGCGGGCTGTTCTCAACCTGATCGAGTCCGGTTGCTTGCCGGCCCGGTTCGCCGAGAGAGTCGAACTCACCGTTCGCAACGGCGTCGGCCGGCTCTGTCCGCCGGGCCAACTTCACGGCCTCCGGCAGAGCGTCGCCATCGGTACCGGTTCGCGCCATGACTTCTCCATCCACTGGCAGGCCGGTCCGCTCCACATGCGGAAACACATATCGGGCGGAAACGCGCCGACGGGCCCGCGTCCGAGGAAGGACGCGGGCCCGCCGACACAAGGAGCCGTCCGTCAGCGCATCGAACCGGTGCGCAGCAGGGTGCGGATGACGCGCATCGCGACCGAGAGGCTGGACAGCTCGTAGTTGTCCGAACCCCTTATGTCGTCGAGGGTGCTCTTGGCGCGGTTCAGCAGGGTGGAGTTGAGGTCCGCCCAGGCGTTGTAGCGCTCCTCGGGGGTGGCGCCCTCGGGGCCGCAGACCAGGATGTCGGCGGTCAGCGCCGCGTGGGCCGCGAAGAGGTCCTCGCGAATCGCGGCCCGGGCCATCGACGACCAGCGGTCGGTGCGGGGCAGGTCGATGATGCGGTCGAGCAGGTGCGAGATCTGCAGGCGGTCGCCCAGGTCGTAGTACAGCTCGGCGACGTCGGCGACGTCCTTGCCGGAGCGGTCGGCGACCTCGGTGATGTCCAGGGCCGGGAAGACCGAGGACAGGCCGGCGATCCGGGTGGCCAGCTCCTCCGGCACCCCGGCCGAGGCGAGCTCGTTGTAGATCGACTCGAACCAGGTCAGGTCCTCGCCGCGCAGCGGCTTGGGCAGCGAGCCCCAGACCTGGTTGACCCGGTCGTGGAAGAACTCGATGGTGCCGGCGATGTCGAGCGGCTGGCGGCGGTTGTTGAGCATCCACCGGGTGGCGCGCTCGACCAGGCGGCGCGAGTGCAGCCGCATCTTGGTCTGGACCCGGGCCTGGACCTTGTTGTCCAGGCCCTCGATCTCGGCCCAGATCTCCTCCAGGCCGAAGACGGCCCGCGCGGCGGTGTGCGTCCGGGCGATCTCCTCGTAGGTCGCGCCGGTCTCCTCCTTCAGGCGGAAGGCGAAGGTGCAGCCACCGCGGTTGATCGTGTCGTTGACGATCAGCGTGGTGATGATCTCGCGGCGCAGAGCGTGGTTGTCGATCGCGTCGGCGAACTTCGCCCGCAGCGCGCTCGGGAAGTACTCGTGCAGCGCGGTGCGGAAGTACGGGTCGTCGGGCAGGTCGGTGGCCAGCAGCTCGTCGGCCAGGATGATCTTGGTGTAGGCGAGCAGCACGGACATCTCGGGCTGGGAGAGCCCGCGGCCGTTCTGCTGGCGCTCGCGGATCTGGCGCTCGGTGGGCAGGAACTCCAGGGCCCGGTCGAGCTGGCCGGCCGCCTCGAAGCGGTTGATCATCCGCGCGTGGACGTTGACCATGCTGTGCGCCTGGGCCACGGCGTTGGCCAGCACCACGTTCTGCGCGTAGTTGTTGCGCAGCACCAGGTGGCCGACCTCGTCGGTCATCTCGGCGAGCAGGACGTTGCGCTGCTTGACCGTCATGTCGCCCTCGGTGACAACCTGGTTGAGCAGGATCTTGATGTTGACCTCGTGGTCCGAGGTGTCCACACCGGCCGAGTTGTCGATGGCGTCGGTGTTGATCCAGCCGCCGGTGCTCTCGGGGCCGCCGGAGGCCGCGTACTCGATGCGGCCGAGCTGGGTGCAGCCGAGGTTGCCGCCCTCGCCGATGACCCGGGCGCGGACCTGCTCGCCGTTGACGCGGATGGCGTCGTTGGCCTTGTCGCCGACCTCGGCGTTGGTCTCGGTGGAGGCCTTGACGTAGGTGCCGATGCCGCCGTTCCAGAACAGGTCGACCGGCGCCTGCAGGATCGCCTTCATCAGCTCGGCCGGGGTCAGGCGGCTCTCCTGGATGCCCAGGGCGGCCCGGACGTGCGCGCTGACCTGGATCGACTTGGCGCTGCGGGGGAAGACCCCGCCGCCGGCCGAGATCAGCGACTTGTCGTAGTCGTCCCAGGAGCTGCGGGGCAGCTCGAACAGTCGGCGGCGCTCGGCGTACGAGGCGGCCGCGTCCGGGTTCGGGTCGAGGAAGATGTGGCGGTGGTCGAAGGCGGCCACCAGCCGGATGTGCTCGCTGAGCAGCATGCCGTTGCCGAAGACGTCGCCGGACATGTCGCCGATGCCGATGACGGTGAAGTCCTCGGTCTGGGTGTCGACGCCGAGCTCGCGGAAGTTGCGCTTGACCGACTCCCAGGCGCCGCGGGCGGTGATGCCCATGCCCTTGTGGTCGTAGCCGGCCGAGCCGCCGGAGGCGAAGGCGTCGCCGAGCCAGAAGCCGTACGACTCCGCGACGCCGTTGGCGATGTCGGAGAAGGTCGCGGTGCCCTTGTCGGCGGCGACGACCAGGTAGGTGTCGTCCTCGTCGTGGCGGACCACGTCGGCCGGGTGGACGACCTCGCCGGCCACCAGGTTGTCGGTGATGTCCAGCAGCGCCGAGATGAAGGTCTTGTAGGACGAGATACCTTCGGCCAGCCAGGCGTCGCGGTCCACCGACGGGTCCGGCAGCTGCTTGGCGACGAAGCCGCCCTTGGCGCCGACCGGGACGATGACGGTGTTCTTGACCATCTGGGCCTTGACCAGGCCGAGGATCTCGGTGCGGAAGTCCTCGCGCCGGTCGGACCAGCGCAGACCACCGCGGGCGACCTTGCCGAAGCGCAGGTGCACGCCCTCGACCTGCGGCGAGTAGACCCAGATCTCGAACGCCGGGCGCGGGGCCGGCAGGTCCGGGATGGCCTTCGGGTCGAACTTCATCGACACGTAGGAGTGCCACTCACCGGAGCCGTCGTGCTGGAAGAAGTTGGTCCGCAGGGTGGCCTTGATGAGGTTCAGGAAGGAGCGCAGGATGCGGTCCTCGTCCAGCGAGACGACCTCGTCGAGCGCGCCGGCCAGCTCCTCCAGGACGGCCTCGGTCAGCTCCAGGGCGCCCGAACGGTGGCTCGGGCTCAGCCGGGCCTCGAACAGGTTGACCAGCAGGCGGGTGGTGTGGGTGTTGTTGCGGAGCGCGTCCTCCATGTAGTCCTGGGAGAACGTCGAGCCCGCCTGGCGCAGGTACTTGGCGTACGCGCGCAGCACCATCGCCTGGCGCCAGTTCAGCCCGGCGGTCAGGACCAGCTCGTTGAAGCCGTCGTTCTCGGCCTTGCCGGTCCAGGTGGCCGCGAAGGTCTCCTGGAAGCGCTCGCGGGCCTCGTCGGTGAGCCCGGTGGCCTCGCGCAGCTTCAGGCCGAAGTCGTACACCCATGCGGTGGTGCCGTCGGAGCGGCGCAGCGCGTACGGGTGCTCGTCCAGCACCTCGACGCCCAGGCGCTGGAGCACCGGCAGGACCTCGGTGAGCGAGATCGGGCCGCCGACCCGGTAGATCTTGAAGCGGCGCTCGTCGTCGCCGGCACCGACCGGCTGGTACAGGTTCAGGCGGAAGTCGCCCTCGCCGTGCAGCGACTCGATCTGCTTGATGTCGGAGACGGCGGTGCGCGGCGAGAAGTCGGCGCGGTAGCCGTCGGGGAAGGCGTTGGCGTACTTGTGGCCGAGCTCGGCGGCCTTCTCCTCGCCCAGCTCGGTGTGCAGCTGGTCGTGGAAGCCGTCCATCCAGAACCGGGCGGCCTCGGCCAGGCGGTTCTCGATCCGCTCGATGTCGCTGTCGGTGAGCTGGGGCAGCTCGGTGCCCGGGGCGACCCGGACCACGAAGTGCAGGCGGGTCAGCACCGACTCGGTGGCGTACACCGTGTAGTCGATGGTGGCGCCGTTCAGCTCCTCCTTGAGGATGTCGGTGAGCAGCAGCCGGATGCGCGTGGTGTAGCGGTCGCGCGGCAGGTAGATGAACGCGGAGAAGTAGCGTCCGTACTCGTCCTGGCGCAGGAAGAGGCGCAGCTTACGGCGCTCCTGCAGGTAGAGCACGCTGGTGGCGATGGAGAGCAGCTCGGCGGCCGAGGTCTGGAAGATCTCGTCGCGCGGGAAGGTCTCCATGATCTGCAGCAGGTCGCGGCCGTCGTGGCTCTCGCTGGAGAAGCCGGAGCCGTCCAGCACCTCCTGGACCTTGCGGCGCACGACCGGGATGCGGGTGACCGACTCGGTGTAGGCGGCGGAGGAGAACAGGCCGAGGAAGCGGCGCTCGCCGATCGGCTCGCCGGCGGCGTTGAACTTCTTGACGCCGACGTAGTCCAGGTAGGCCGGGCGGTGCACGGTGGAGCGGCTGTTGGCCTTGGTCAGGACGAGGAGCTTCTTCTCGTGGGCCTTGGCGCGCACCGGCGCGGAGAGGCGGCCGAAGGCCTCGGAGACCGCGTGGTGGCGGTCGTCGTAGCTGTGCGGGTCGGAGCGCAGGATGCCGAGACCGGTCCCGGCGACGGCCTTGAGGACCTCCTCGCCCTCGTGCTCGACCAGGTCGTACTCGCGGTAGCCGAGGAAGGTGAAGTGGTCGTCGGCGAGCCAGCGCATCAGCTCCCAGGCCTCGCCGACCTCCTGCTCGGGCAGGCCGCCCGGGGGCTCCTCGGCCAGCTCGTCGGCCAGGCGCAGCGCGCTCTCACGCATCTTGCCCCAGTCCTCGACGACCTCGCGGACGTCGCCGAGCACGCGGCGCAGGTTGGTCTCGATGGAGCGCAGGTCGTCGCGGTCGGTCTCGCGGTCGATCTCGATGTGCATCCACGACTCGACGGTCGCGTCGGCGGGCCACTCGGCGCCGGCAGCCTGGCTGCGGGAGCAGGCGTCGACGTCCAGGATCTCCAGCAGCTTGCCGGTGATGTCACGGCGGACGACCAGCTGGGGGTGGATGACGATGTGGATCGCGCGGTCCTGGCGGGACAGCTCGTTGGTGACCGAGTCCACCAGGAAGGGCATGTCGTCGGTGACGACCTCGACCACGGTGTGGCCGCAGGACCAGCCGTTCTCCTCGACCGAGGGGGTGTGGACCCGCACCTCGGCGGTGCCCTGGGGGCGCTTGAGGCCCAGGCGGTAGTGGGAGGCGGCCGCTCCGTACACGTCGACCGGGTCGAGGTCGACCAGGTCCTCGGGCGCGGTGTGCAGGTAGTAGTGGTGCAGGTACGCGGTCAGAGCACCGTTGCTCAGACCCTCCCCCGGCGCCGCTCCCCCCACCTGGCTGTTCTCAGCGGCTGCGGCTGCCTTCTTGAGCAGTTCGGCCTTGGCTGCGTCCAGCTTGGTCTGCATGACTTCTTGGCTCCTGTCGCGCGCCGTTGCGTGACTCGGTGGTGTGTGGATGTACACCGACGGGTCACCGCAATCCTGCCGCACCATCCGACTGAAAGGGGCTCATGGCACGCATGAAACGTCCTCCCAGTGGGTAGGACGACTCGTTCGTCCTGCAAGCCACCCGACGACGCCAGCCAGCCTAACCGGATCAATCGAAGGTGCACAGGGACAGGGAGGCGCAAACCTGAAGGATGTCGGGTCCGTCCTGGACGGGATGTCCAAACCGGAGCCTCGTGTTCACTCTCAGCCCATGTGCGGGTAGCCGTGGTGGGTCGGCGGGACGAAGGTTTCCTTGATCGCACGGGCCGAGGTCCAGCGCAGCAGGTTCTGGGCGGCACCCGCCTTGTCGTTGGTCCCCGAGGCCCGGGAGCCGCCGAAGGGCTGCTGGCCGACGACGGCGCCGGTGGGTTTGTCGTTGATGTAGAAGTTTCCGGCGGTGAAGCGCAGTTCCTCCACGGCCTGGGCGATGGCGTAACGATCCTGTGCGATCACCGCGCCGGTCAGGCCGTAGGGGGCGCCGGAGTCGACCCGGCCGAGCACGTCCTCCCAGCGGGAGTCCTCGTAGACGTGGATCGCGAGGATGGGGCCGAAGTACTCGGTGCGGAAGATCTCGCCCCGGTGGTCGGAGGAGACCAGGACGGTCGGGCGGACGAACCAGCCGATCGCGTCGTCGTACTGGCCGCCGGCCACCAGCTCGACGGTCGGGTCGGCCTTGGCCCGCTCGATCGCGATGCGGTTCTTCTCGAAGGCGCGCTTGTCGATCAGGGCGCCCATGAAGTTGGACAGATCGGTGACGTCGCCCACGGTGAGGGCGTCCACCTCGGCCAGGAAGTCGTCCTTGATCCTCAGCCAGACGCTGCGCGGCAGGTAGGCGCGGGAAAGCGCCGAGCACTTCTGGCCCTGGTACTCGAAGGCGCCGCGGATCATGGCGGTCTTCAGGATCTCCGGGTCGGCCGAGGGGTGGGCCAGCAGGAAGTCCTTGCCGCCGGTCTCGCCGACGATCCTCGGGTAGCTGCGGTAGCCGCCGATGTTCGCGCCGACGGTCTGCCACAGCGACTGGAAGGTGGCGGTGGAGCCGGTGAAGTGCAGCCCGGCCAGCGCCGGGTCGGCCAGGGCCACCGGGGAGACCTCCAGGCCGTCGCCGGTGACCAGGTTGATCACCCCGGGCGGCAGGCCGGCCGCCTCCAGCAGGCGCATCAGGTGGTGCGCGGCCAGCGTCTGGGTCGGCGCGGGCTTCCAGACCACGGTGTTGCCCATCAGCGCGGGGGCGGTGGGCAGGTTCCCGGCGATCGCGGTGAAGTTGAACGGGGTGATCGCGTAGACGAAGCCCTCCAGCGGCCGGTGGTCCACCCGGTTCCACACGCCCGGGGAGGAGCTCGGCTGCTCGGCCAGGATCTGCCGGGCGAAGTGGACGTTGAACCGCCAGAAGTCGATCAGCTCGCAGGCGGAGTCGATCTCGGCCTGCTGCACGGTCTTGGACTGGCCGAGCATGGTGGCCGCGTTGAGCGTCTCCCGCCAGGGCCCGGACAGCAGGTCGGCGGCGCGCAGGAAGACCGCCGCGCGGTCGTCGAAGGACAGCGAGCGCCACTGCCGCCCGGCCGCCAGCGCCGCGTCCACCGCCACCCGGGCGTCCTCCCGGGTGGCGTTGCCGAGCACCCCCAGCTTGGCGGCGTGGTGGTGCGGCTGGACGACGTCGATCCGCTCGCCGCTGCCGAAGCGCTGCTCGCCGCCGACGGTCATCGGCAGCGGGATCTGCTCGGCCGCCAGCTCGTCCAGTCGCCGGACCAGCCGCTCCCGCTCCGGGCTGCCGGGCGCGTACGCCAGCACCGGCTCGTTGACCGGGGTCGGCACCTCGGTGACTGCGTCGATGGGCATGGCCGCTCCGTCCTGCTGGCTGCTGCGGGCTGTCTCTCCACTGGTGTCACCCCCAGCCTGACCAGGCCCGGGCGGATCCGCCCGTCCAGACACGCCAACGGCGGACGTGGCGCCCACCACGTCCGCCGTCGGAACAGCGGCTCGGCCGTCCGACCCGCCGGCGGCTCAGCCCGCCAGCCGGCCCGCCAGCTCGACCGCCTCGGCCAGGCTGTCCACCACCGGGACGCCGACCGGTTCCAGCTTCTCCCGGGTGTGCGAGCCGCCGGTGTAGAGCACCGCGTGGGCACCCGCGCTCAGCGCCGCCAGGGCGTCGTCGGCGGCGTCGCCGATCAGCACCGTACGGGCCGGGTCCACCCGCTCCCCGAGCGCGGCCAGGTGCTTGCGCAGCTGCTCCGCCTTCTGGCCGCCGGACGGGCCGCTACGGCCGTCGACCCGCAGGAAGCGGCCGGTCAGGCCGAAGGAGTCGACCAGCGGGACCAGCTTGTCGTGCGTGTACATCGACAGCAGGGACTGACTGTGCCCGGCCGACTGCCAGTCCTCCAGCAGCTCCAGCACGCCGTCGGTCAGGTTGCAGGCCGTGCTGAGCTCGCGGTAGCGGTCCTGGAACGCGTCGTCCAGCCTCAGCCACTCCTCCTGGGAGGGCATCCGGCCGAGCAGCCGCTGGTAGAAGCGCGGGATCGGGATCTCGTACTGCTCGCGGTACTGCTGCATGGTCATCGGCCCGACGCCGATGGTCGCGAACGCGGCGTTGCTCGCGCCGAGGACCGCATCCATGTCGTGGAAGAGGGTGCCGTTCCAGTCCCAAACGATGTGAGTGCGCACGGGTTCAGACGGTAACCCGGACGGACGACACACCGGTAGGACCGAGGTCACTCAGGCCAGCAGCGAGGGGATCTCCTGGGTCGCGAACCAGAGCAGGTCGTGGTCCTCGGCGCCGTCCACGGTGAACTGGGCGTCCTGGTCGCCCGCGTCGGCCGCGGCCACCGCCGCCACCGCCGCCGTGACGTCCGCGACCACCTCGTCGTCGGCGACGTCCGCGTGCACCGAGGCGGCCTTGGCGAGCTTCAGCGGGCCGGCCAGCACCACCCGGCCCAGCGAGGCCTGGTCCTGGTACTCGTCACCGGGGAAGGGCCGCACGGCCGAGTCGGCCACGTCCAACGCCACCACGACGCGTCGGCGCGGGGCCTGCGGGTCGGCGGCCAGCAGCCGCAGCGAGGACTGGGCGGCCCGGTTCAGCGCCGCGTACTCCAGCTCCTCCAGGTCGTCGCTGACGTACCACTCGCGCAGCGCGGGGGTCACGGCGTACGCCGCGGACTGCTCCAGGGCGCCGCCCTCGTGCGCCGCCGCCAGGCCGGTCAGGGTGGTGGGCACGTACACGCGCATCGGTGGCACTCTCCGGTTCGTCCAGCGGGGTTCGTCCAGCGGCACAGCTTCTCCAGCGCCCCAAGAATAAGCTCAGCCGGGCCGGCCGTGATCACCCTCCACCCCGATCAGCGCGCGGCCCGCAGGGCCTCCCGGCTGGTCCGCAGGCCGCTCTCCAGCACCTCGCCCCGACGGGCCGGGTCCATCATGTTCGGGCCCATCACCGCGAGGTCGGCCAGGGTCGGTGCGAGCAGCCGCACCCGCACGCCCTCGGCCCGCAGCAGCGCGGCCTCGCGCAGCAGCTGCCGGGTGACGGCCCGGCGGTAGCGGCTGACCAGCTGGGCCAGCACGCCGCGCGGGCGGTCCCGCTCCCGCCACTCGCGCAGCCCGGCCAGGGTGCCGCGGCCGGAGCGCTCGGCGCGCGGGTCCAGCCGCAGGGCCATCGGGGCGAGCACGTACACCTCCTCCAGACCGCGGCCGAGCATCAGGTCGGCGCTGGTGGCCGACCAGCAGCCGCCGTCCACGTACGCCGAGCCGTTCAGCCGGACCGGCTCGAACCAGCCGGGAATCGCGCAGGAGGCCATCACGGCGTCGGCGACGGCGACGGCCGGGGCGTCCGGGTCGCCGAAGACCACCCGGTGGCCGCTGCGGTAGTCCACGGCGGCCACCCGCAGCGGCGAGGCGGCCGGGCCCGGCTCAGCCGCTCCCGGGGCCGGCCAGCCGCCCGGGCCCAGCAGGTCGCGCACCAGCGCGCCGACCGGTGCCAGCGAGCCCCGGCCGTGCGGCGCCATCGCCGAGACCATGGTCAGCAACGGGTACTCGCGCGGGTGCCGGACGGCGTCCCGCAGCAGGTCCGGCGAGCCGATTCCGGCCCGCGGGCGGGGCGGCAGCGGCCCGCCGACCGCCGTGCCGTAGTCGAAGGCCACCCCGGCCAGCGGGCCCTCGGTGATCGGCAGGCCGCACTGGTGGGCGCGCAGCTGCTCGGGGCGCACGCCGCCGGTCAGCATCGCGGCCAGGATCGCGCCCGCCGAGGTGCCGAGCAGGACGTCCGCCCCGCCCGGCTGCCGTCCGGTGACCTCCTCGACGGCGCACAGCGCGCCGACCGTCCAGGCCGCGCCGAGCATCCCGCCGCCGCCCAGCACCAGGCCGCGCCGGGGCGCGCCCCCGGCGGCGGCCGGGGCCGCCGCCGTCCGTGTCGTGATTCCAGTTGTCGTCATCCCGGCCGCCCGTCGTCGTCGGGAAACGGATCAGGCTCCGATGGTGCCCGCGGACGGCCGCACGGGCAACGGGAGGCCCGGGCGGGACCACCCGATCCGCCGTACCGGGGCGTCCCCTTTCGGACCGTACGGACCGTCCCCGCGCGTCAACCGGGCCGCCGCCGGACGGCCCGCCGGGCCCGTCGCCGCACTGGTCGATTCACCCGGATAGGTGAACTTCGCGCCGGGCCGCGGGCGGCCGGGAAACGCGTTGCCGCCCCGCGCACGGCGCCGCCAGCCTGGACCCGTCCGTACCCGTACCACCCCTGCCGGGAGCCACCGTGACCGCCCATCCCACCGCCCGCCCGCACCGCCGCGTCCGCGCCCTCGGGAGCTGTGACCCGGCCGGGCGCCAAGCGCGCCGGCCGCGCGCCGCCTGCACCGCCGCCGCGGCGCCCCGCGAGCACGACCCCCGGGCGCTCGCCGCCCGCTTCGCCCACCAGCTGGTCGAGGTGCTCACCGGTGCCCGGCCCTCCGGCCAGCTGATGCGGCACACCAGTCTGGACGGCTACGGGCAGCTCGCCTCGCTGGTCCGGGTCGGCGCGCTGCGCCGCGGCGGCCCCGTCGACCGGCCCCGGCTCGGCCCGGTGCACGACCGATCACCCTCGCCCGACGCGGTCGAGGCCTGCGTCCGGGTCGACCTCGGCCGGCGGCACCACATGGTGGCCTTCCGGCTGGAGCAGCGCGGCCCGGCCGGGCAGTGGCAGTGCACCGCCGTGGAGGCCCGATGACCGCGCGGTGCACGGGGACGGCGCAGGGCGCCGCCCCCGTGCGGGGGCGGCGCCCTGTCCGGCGTCCTTCAGCGGGCTCAGCCCTTGCGGCGGCGGCCCTTGGCGGACTTGGCGGCCTTGCGGCGCTCGGCGCGGGTCAGCCCGTCGCTCTCGTCCTCCGGCGCCAGGTCCTCGAAGTCGCCCTCGATGACACCGCCGCCGACCTCGTCCGAGGGGGCCGTGTAGTGCAGCCGCTGGGGCTTGGGGGCCTCCAGACCCTTGGCCTTGATCTCCGGGCGGGCGGCGTCCTTCTCCAGCTTGTCGAGCACCACCTGGGCGTCCTCGACCGGGACCTCCTCGACCTGCTGCTCGACCTGGACCTCCAGGTTGAACAGGTAACCGACGGACTCCTCCTTGATGCCCTCCATCATCGCGGTGAACATGTCGAAGCCCTCGCGCTGGTACTCGACCAGCGGGTCGCGCTGCGCCATGGCCCGCAGGCCGATGCCCTCCTGGAGGTAGTCCATCTCGTAGAGGTGCTCGCGCCAGCGGCGGTCCAGCACCGACAGGACGACCCGGCGCTCCAGCTCGCGCATGATCTCCTCGCCGAGCTGGTCCTCGCGGGCGCCGTACTGGGCCTGGATGTCCTCCTGGATGGCCTTGGTCAGGAACTCGGGGGTCAGCCCGGCACTGCCGCCGGCCTCCTCCTCCAGCTCCTCCAGGTCCAGGGTGATCGGGTAGAGCTGCTTGAGCGCGGACCAGAGCTTGTCCAGGTCCCAGTCGTCCTCGAAGCCCTCGCCGGTGGCCGCCTTGACGTAGGCCTCGACGGTGTCGTCCATGAAGTGGCCGACCTGCTCCTGCAGGTCCTCGCCCTCCAGCACGCGGCGGCGCTCGCCGTAGATGACCTCGCGCTGGCGGTTGAGCACCTCGTCGTACTTGAGGACGTTCTTGCGGATCTCGAAGTTCTGCTGCTCGACCTGGGTCTGCGCGGAGGCGATCGCGCGGGTGACCATCTTGGACTCGATCGGCACGTCCTCGGGCACGTTGGCCATCGAGAGCACGCGCTCGACCATGCCGGCCTTGAACAGGCGCATCAGGTCGTCGCCCAGCGACAGGTAGAAGCGGGACTCGCCCGGGTCGCCCTGACGGCCGGAGCGGCCGCGCAGCTGGTTGTCGATCCGGCGGGACTCGTGCCGCTCGGTGCCGAGGACGTAGAGGCCACCGGCCTCCTTGACCTCCTCCTGCTCGGCCTTGACCGAGATCTTGGCCTTCTCCAGCGCGGCCGGGAACTCGGCCTCGTACTCCTCCGGGTTGTCCGCCGCGGTGAGCCCGCGCTGGGCCAGCTCGGCCGCCGCGAGGTGGTCCGGGTTGCCGCCGAGCATGATGTCGGTGCCGCGGCCGGCCATGTTGGTGGCGACGGTCACGGCGCCCTTGCGGCCGGCCTGCGCGACGATCTGCGCCTCGCGCTCGTGGTGCTTGGCGTTCAGCACCTCGTGCGGGATGCCGCGCTTGCGCAGCTCCTGCGACAGGTACTCGGACTTCTCGACCGACACGGTGCCGACCAGCACCGGCTGGCCCTTCTCGTGCTTCTCGGCGATGTCCTCGACCACGGCGGCGAACTTGGCCGGCTCCGACTTGTAGATCAGGTCGGGCTGGTCGATGCGCAGCGGCGTCTTGTTGGTCGGGATCGGCACCACGCCGAGCTTGTAGATCTGGTGGAACTCGGCCGCCTCGGTGGTGCCGGTACCGGTCATGCCGGACAGCTTGTCGTACAGGCGGAAGAAGTTCTGCAGGGTGATGGTGGCCAGGGTCTGGTTCTCGTTCTGGACCTCCACCCCCTCCTTGGCCTCGATCGCCTGGTGCATGCCCTCGTTGTAGCGGCGGCCGGCCAGGATACGGCCGGTGTGCTCGTCTACGATCATGACTTCGCCGTTCATGACGACGTAGTCCTTGTCCTTCTTGTACAGCTCCTTCGCCTTGATGGCGTTGTTCAGGAAGCCGACGAGCGGGGTGTTCACCGACTCGTAGAGGTTGTCGATGCCGAGGTAGTCCTCGACCCGGGTGACGCCCTCCTCCAGGATGCCGACGGTGCGCTTCTTCTCGTCGACCTCGTAGTCGCGGTCGATCTTCAGGCGCAGCACCAGCTTGGCGAAGTCGGCGTACCACTTGGTCGCCTGGTCGGCCGGGCCGGAGATGATCAGCGGGGTGCGGGCCTCGTCGATGAGGATCGAGTCGACCTCGTCAACGACCGCGAAGTTGTGGCCGCGCTGGACGAGTTCGTCCTTCGACCAGGCCATGTTGTCGCGCAGGTAGTCGAAGCCGAACTCGTTGTTCGTGCCGTACGTGATGTCCATCGCGTACTGGCGCTTGCGCTCGGCGGGCGTCATGTTGGCCAGGATCACGCCGACTTCGAGGCCGAGGAAGCGGTGCACCCGGCCCATCCACTCCGAGTCGCGCTCGGCGAGGTAGTCGTTGACGGTGATCAGGTGAACGCCCTTGCCGGTCAGCGCGTTCAGGTACGCGGGCAGGGTGCCGACGAGGGTCTTGCCCTCACCGGTGCGCATCTCGGCGACGTAGCCGAAGTGCAGGGCCGCGCCACCCATCAGCTGGACGTCGTAGTGCCGCTGGCCGAGCACGCGCTTGGCGGCCTCGCGGACGGTGGCGAACGCCTCGGGGAGGATGTCGTCCAGCGACTCGCCGTCGACGAGCCGCTGCTTGTACTCGTCGGTCAGCGCGCGCAGCTCGGCGTCGGTGAGGTTGACGAAGTCCTCTTCGATGGAGTTGACCTGGGCAGCAATCCGCTGCAGCTTGCGAAGGATCTTGCCTTCGCCGGCGCGCAGGATCTTGTCGAAGACGGACACTTGAGCGGGCTCCTTGCCTGTATTGGCACTGGACGACTGCACGGCGGGTCCACCCCACCGCACGGGCCATCGTATGCGAGGAGTCCAATGCGCCGGGAGGTGCGTCAGCACGGTATTCCCGTGTCACCCGACCGAGCACATGGACCGATAGCACCGTCCACCGGGACAAAACGGTCGAAGGGTCCGGGAGTTGGCCACATATCCGGATGCCCGCACTCCCCGATCGGCGAAATAATCCGTCCATGGAAGAACCCCGCGGCGAACTCACGACCCTCACCACCGACCGCCTGGTCCTGCGGGCCCCGCGGGAATCCGACATCGACGCGATCTTCGCGGCCTGCCAGGACGAGGAGATCCAGCGCTGGACGGTCGTGCCGGTCCCGTACCGGCGCGAGGACGCGGAGTTCTTCGTACGCACCCTGGCCCCCGAGGGCCTGGGCAAGGACAGCGAATTCATCTGGTGCGTGGTCGAACGCGGCACCGGGCGGCTGGTCGGCGCCCAGGCGGTCACCCGCTTCGCCGCCGACCCGAGCGCCGCCTCGGTCGGCTGGTGGACGGTGAAGGAGCAGCGCGGCCGCGGCTATACCGTCGAGGCGGCCCGCGCGGTCGCCCGCTGGGCCCTCACCGACCTCGGCCTGCGCCGCCTCCAGTGGCTCGCCTACGTCGGCAACGACGGCTCCCGCGCGGTCGCCGAGCGGGTCGGCTACCGCTACGAGGGCACCCTGCGCTCGTACGCCGACCAGCGCGGCGTCTTCCAGGACTCCTGGGTCGCCTCGCTGCTCCCGTCCGACCTGGACTGAGCGGACCCCCACGGAACCCGATCCGCGCTGAGCCCGACCCGCACGGAACCCAACCCGTGCTGAGCCCGGGCCGGGCCGGGCCCGGCCCGGCCCGGCCCGCTGTCGGTGCCCCCGGTTACGCTCGCCGGCATGACCGCCGCAGCCGACGACCGCACCCCCGTCACCGTCCTGGGCGCCGACGACGCCCGCCGGATCGCCCTGCGCGCCCAGGGCCTGCTGGGCGCACCGGACCGCCGGGCCGGGGTGCGCGGGGTGCTGCGGCACCTGGGCGCCGTCCAGTTGGACACCATCTCGGTGCTGGCCCGCTCGCACGAGCTGGTGCCGTACGCCCGGCTCGGCGCGGTCGGCCGCCCGGCCGTCGAGGCGGCGTACTGGGGCGCGGGCGCGAGCTTCGAGTACTGGTCGCACGCGGCCTGCATCCTGCCGGTCGAGGAGTGGCCGCTGTTCGCCTTCCGGCGCCGCCGCTACCGCGACCGCGGCCACCTCTGGGGCCACCAGGTCGCGCCCGAGACGTACCGGTTCGTGCTCGACAAGCTGCGCGCCGAGGGGCCGTTGACCTCCACCGAGCTCGGCGGGGCGAAGCGGACCGCCGAGTGGTGGGACTGGTCCGACACCAAGATCGCGGTCGAACGGGCGCTGGCCTTCGGCGACGTGGTCTGCACCGAGCGCCGGAGCTGGAAGCGGGTCTACGCGCTGGCCGAACAGGCCGTCCCCGACGCGCTGTTCGGGCAGGACCGGTCCGACCGGGAGTGCGTACGCACCCTGGTCGCCCAGGCCGGCGCCGCGCTCGGCGTGGCCACCCGGGCCGACCTGCTGGACTACCACCGGCTGCGCGCCGAGGAGTTGGACCCGGTGCTCGCGGACAGCGGGCTGGTCCCGGTCGAGGTGGCCGGCTGGGGACCGGACGGCGGCACCGCCGCCGCCTGGGCCGACCCGGCCGCGCTGGCCGCCGCCCCGCGCGGGCGCCACCGCACCACGCTGCTCTCGCCGTTCGACTCGCTGGTCTGGGACCGCGCCCGCACCGAGCGGATCTTCGGCATGACGCACCGGCTGGAGGCCTACACCCCCAAGCACAAGCGGGTGCACGGCTACTTCGCGATGCCGCTGCTGACCGGCGGTCGCCTGGTCGGCCGGGTCGACCCGGCGAGGGAGGGACGCACCCTGGTCGCCCGCCAGGTCTCGCTGACCGGCGACCGGGGATCCGGCGCCCGACACGTCGAGGCGCTGGCCACCGCCCTGCGCGAGGCCGCCGCCTGGGTCGGCTGCGACACCGTGCGGGTCGGGGCGCTGCACGACGAGCGGCTGCGCCCGGCCCTGGAGAAGCTGCTCGCCGAGTAGCGGCCCCGGCTCACCCTATTTCGAGGATCTTCTCCCGCATCGCGTACACCACCGCCTCCATCCTGGAATGCAGTTGGAGCTTCTCCAGGATGTTGCGCACGTGGTTCTTCACGGTGTTCTCGCTGATGAACAGCTCCTTGGCGATCTCCCGGTTGTTCATCCCGGTCGCCACCAGCTTGAGCACCTCCAACTCCCGGTCGGTGAGCCGGGGCGCGGGCACCAGGTCCCGGTCGTCGGAGCGGCGCTGGATCATCGACTTGAACTCGGTGAGCAGCTTGGAGGCCATCGACGGGCTGATCTGCGACTGCCCGTCGGCGACCGCGCGGATCGCGGTGGCGACCTCGTCGGTGGAGATCTCCTTGAGCAGGTAGCCGGTGGCCCCCGCCTTGATCGCCTCGTAGAGGTCGGCCTCCTCGTCGCTTATCGTCAGCATGATGATCTTGGTGCTGGGCGCCACGTCCTTGATCGCCGTGCACGCCTCGATCCCGCTGCGACGCGGCATCCGGACGTCCATGAGGATGATGTCGGGCAGCAGGTCGGCGGCCTTCAGCACCGCCTCGGCGCCGTCCCCGGCCTCGCCGACGACCTTGATGTCCGGCTCCTCCGCGAGCACGATCTCCAGCCCCCGGCGGAACAGTGCGTGGTCGTCCACCACCAGCACGCGGATCGGCTCACCCCGGCGCGGCGCGTACGCGGGCTCCTCCTCCGGCCCCGGCGGTAGTCCGGCGACCGGCCCCGCACCGGGCCCCAGCCCGAAGTGATCCCCCATCCGCTCCTCCCCCTTCGCGGGTCGTCGTCCGCCAATCATTCCACGCCCCGCCGTCGCCACGGTCACCCTCCGGCGCCGATTCCCCCGCATCGGGTGACCCCTCGACCCCAGTGCGTCCGAGCACCGTTCGAACCCGTCCGGTCGCGGCGCCCGCCCCGCCGTGCGGCCGGCCCCGCCGCCGAACGCCGGTGACCCCGGCGGCCACTGCCGCCGGGGTCACCCCTCCATCACTGTTCGGACGGTCAGTCCTCGTCGTCGGACCGACCGATCGCACCGCCCGCGCCGCTGGCCACGCCGGCCGCCATGTCGGGCTGCACGTGGATGACACCGTAGTGGTAGCCGTGCCGGCGGTACACGACGCTCGGCAGGCCGCTGTCCTTCTCCACGAAGAGGTAGAAGTCGTGGCCGACCAGCTCCATCTCGTAGAGCGCCTGGTCCAGCGCCATGGGAGCGGCCGAGTGCGTCTTCTCCCGGACCACCAGCGGGCCTTCGCCCTCCACTTCCAGGGATCCCATCATGGTCTTGCGGACGGCTCCGTTGGTCTCGCCCTCCGTCGCCGTCGTCGACGGCAGCGCGGCCAGGGCCGCGGTCGCCTCGGCGACGCTGATGGGGGTGCGGCCGTTCGCGCCGCCCTTGTGCACCCGACGCCGGTCCGCGGACTTGCGCAGCTGCGCGTCGAGCTTCGCCGACGCCAGGTCGAGCGCCGCATACGGGTCGGCGGCGGCGGCTTCGGCCCGGATCACCGGGCCCCGGGTACGGAGAGTGATCTCCACGCGGTCAGACCGGTCGGCCTGCCGCGGGTTGTGCTCCTTGGACACCTCGACGTCGAGGCTGATCACCTTGCCGTCGAACTTCTGGACCTTCTCCAGCTTCTCGGCCACGTGCTCGCGGAACCTCTTGGGCACCTCGGTCTTGCGGCCCTTGACGACGATGTCCACGCAGAACTCCGATCCCTCGTGCTGACGCCGATCCGGGTGCTACCGGACCGGACTGAGCTCCAGCTGGACCAGCCCATCCACTGCCGGCCCCCGCCTCCGCCGCCAGCGGCGGAAACGACTGGCCCTCATCTCACTTCCTCCCCATCAGGGACGGTTGAAACCCCCTGGAGCCTTATCGAACACCTCACGCGGGGTTTTCGCCTCCCCAGGCGAGGAGGTGGGTATGACCCGATACTGCGGGCGGGCGGTCAAACTGCTGCACCCTGTCTACCCTCCTGCGAGTGAAGTATGGGTAAATACCTAGACAACACCCCCCATACGGCGCATCCTTTGCTGACTCTCCGTGCCTGCCGCCGCCAGGAGCAGCCGTGTCACCGACCCCCTCCCCCGCCCGTCCGCCGTCCGCCCGGACACCCTTCGCCCACACACTGTCCGGGCTGTTGGACGTGCTGCTCCCCGCCGACTGCGCGGGCTGCGGCACCGAGCACACCCAGCTCTGCCCGGCCTGCCGGCACACGCTGGCCACCGCCCGCCCCGGCCCCACCCTGCTGCCCTGGGCGCACGCCGCCGCCCCGTACACCGACCCGGTCCGGCAACTGCTGCTCGCACACAAGGAGCGCGGCGCGCTGCGGCTGGCCGGGCCGCTCGGGGAGGCGCTCGGACGGGCGGTGCGCTCCGCGCTGGGGGCCCGGGCCGGGGCCGCGCCGTTGCTGCTGGTCCCGATGCCCTCGGCCCGCACGGCCGTCCGCGCCCGCGGTCACGACCCGACGCTGCGGCTGGCCGGGGCCGCCGCCCGCTCGCTGCGCCGGGCCGGCCTGGACGTCCGGGCGGCGCCGCTGCTGCGGCACGCCCGTCCGGTCGCCGACCAGACCGGGCTGAACGCGGCCGAGCGGCGGCGCAACCTGCACGGGGCGCTCACCGTCCTGCCGCGCGCCCGGCGCGGCCTGGCCGACCGTCAGCCGGTGCTGGTGGACGACCTGGTGACGACCGGGGCGAGCCTGGCCGAGGCCGCCAGAGCGCTGGCCGACGCCGGACTGCCGGCCCGGGCGGCCGCCACGGTCGCGGCCACCGCGGTGCGGCCAGAGGGCTGATCCGCCGGGCCGCGCGTCAATCCGGGGCGCGCGCCTGGCCGCGCGTCGAGCCGCACGCCTGACGGCGCGTCAGCCCGCGTAGAAGAAGGAGCGGGCCTTGTCCAGCAACTGGGCCTCCCGCCACTGGTTGTTGACCAGCCGGTAGACCTTGCCCTCGGCCACCGCGAGCACCGGCGGCGCCGGAACCAGACTGTCCCCCCGGGACTCCGAGGCCGAGACGCTCAGCATGCCGAGGCCGCCCTGCAGCTGACTGTCCGTGCTCTGCGAGCCGTCGGTGCTGATGTAGTACAGCTGCTTGGGACGGTCCGCCTCGTTGCCGAGCACCAGCAGCTGGTCGCTCTCCGCCCAGGACACCGAGGCCACGTCGGTGAGCGAGGGCGCGGCCCGGCGCAGCCCGGTGATCTTCGCGGTCGGCGCCGCCGCGGTGCCGCCGTGCACCACCAGGCCGAACATCAGCGAGCTGGTGGCCACGTCCGGGGACCTCACCACCAGGGCGACCCTGGTGCCGTCGGAGGAGATCCGTAGCGCCTGCACGGTCTGCCCGGTCAGCCCCTCGACCGGCACGGTGTACGACTTGTTGCCGCGCGCCATGACCACCCGGGGGCCCTGCGGGTTGCGGTCCACCACCCACAGGTCCCCGCGGCCGTCCCAGCTGGGCGAGGCGAGGCCCTCGTCCTTGCCGCCCGCCTTCACCGGCGAGCTGAGCAGCGGCTCGGGCATCGCCACGGTGCTGTCGGACAGCGCCACCGAGTAGAGCTGGTGGCCGTCCGCGCTGATCGCGGCGGCCCAGGAGCCGTCCCGGCTGACCGCGACGGAGCTCGGCTGGGCGGCCGGGTTCGACTGCGGCTTGCCGAGCACGCCGTGCACCGGGTCCCCGGTGCGACCGTCGTCGGTCGCCATCAGGACGCCGTTGTCGGAGCGCTGGTAGTACTGGACGGACGTCTGGGCGGTCAGGGCGCCCGGGCCGGTGGCGGGCGCGTCGGTGCGGCTGGCCGTGCAGGAGCCGCGCTGGCCCTTCAGTTCCAGCCGCTCGACCTGGCCCTTGCCCTGGTCGGCGAGGGTGTAGAAGAGCTGGGTGGCCATCCGGCGGCAGGCCGTCGGCTCGCCGAGGTCCGCCCCGCCGAGCTGCACGTGGGCCACCCGGCTGTCGTCGATGCTGACCTTGTCGACCGAGGTGCCGGCCGGGAAGGCCGTCCGGACCACCGGCGAGAGCCAGTTCGAGGGTCCGGCGACCAGCGCCTTGGCGGCCGCGGTCAGCGGGTCTATCCGGCGCCGCAGGTAGATCGGGTCGGCGACCAGCACCTCCTGGCCGCCGTTGCCGGAGGACGGGTCCGGGGCGGTGTAGAAGAAGCGCTCGACCTGTCGGAAGCTGTTCCGGAAGTTGGTCTCGTTCATGATCACGCCCGGCGGCAGCGTGTCGATCCGCCACTCGCCGTCCTTCTCCCGGACGAAGGTGAAGTCGGAGGAGGCGTTGTTGTTCTGCCCGGCGACCAGCAGGTACGAGTGTTTCTCGTCGACCGTGGCGACCATCTGCCCGGTCACCGTCTCGGAGACCGTGGTGTCGGCGTCGGAGACGGCCTGACCGGGCTCCTTGATGGTCGTACTGGCGAGCACCTGGATGCCCGCCTCCGGGTTCCAGCTCGCGGCGGCGCGCTCGGTGAGGTACTTGCGCGCGGTGTCGTACCCCTCGTCGGCCGTCACCGCGTCCAGGAACCCGGTCAGCAGCTCACGCGGCTTGGCGCCCTTGCCGGGCGCCACCGGGTAGACCCTGGCCTGCAGGTTCTTGTCGGCCGAGCCCTGGGACAGCTCCACCTTGGTGATGCCGCCGGAGTCCGGCATGGCCGCGCAGCCGCTCGCCACCAGGGCGCCGAGCACCGCGCCAGCCACCGCCGTGAGCCGCGGCTCAGTCCTGCTGCTCGTCCTTCGCACGCTGCGACCCCTCCAGGTCCGTCCCACCCGTCACGTCCGGCTCCGCCGTCCGCTGTGCCACCGACGGCCGTCCAGGCGTCGGATCCACCATGACCTGGGCGCCGGTGACGCCGTAACCGGCCCCCGCGGTCCGTACGTCCGAGGGGTCCGAACGCGGCCCCTCGGGCAGTCGGTTCCGGCCCAGCCCGGGGCCGATGTTCAGCACCCCGCCGAGCCCGCTGCCCAATCCGCTGCCGGGCCCCTCCGGCGCCTCCGCCTGTTCCTCGGCGGCGGTCAGCGCGGTCGAGCCGGCCGGGGCGATCGCCCGCCGGTACGGCGTGCCGTAGGCGCCCAGACCCCGGTTGTTGCGGGAGTCCTCCGGCTCCAGCCGGAACGGCGCCCGGCTGATGTCGCCGCCGCGGGTGCGCGGCAGGGTGAGCCGGAAGTGCGAGCCGCCGCCGGGCTCGCCCCAGGCCTGGAGCCAGCCGCCGTGCAGGTGGGCGTCCTCGACCGCGATGGACAGGCCGAGGCCGGTGCCGCCGGTGGTACGCACCCGGGACGGGTCCGCCCGCCAGAAGCGGTGGAACACCCGGGACGCCTCGCCCGGCTTGAGGCCGATGCCGTAGTCGCGCACGCCGACCGCGACCGCGCCGTCGGCCGAGCCCAGCCGGACCACGACGTCGCGGCCCTCGCCGTGCTCCAGCGCGTTGACCACCAGGTTGCGCAGGATGCGCTCGATCCGACGGGAGTCCACCTCGGCCAGCACCGGCTCGCCGTCGCCGCGGATCACGATCGTGCTGCCCTTGGCCTGGGCCAGCGGGTCGGCGGCCTCCACCACCCGGGCGACGATCTCGCGCAGGTCGACCGGCTCGGCGTCCAGGACCGCGGCGCCGGCGTCGAAGCGGCTGATCTCCAGCAGGTCTGCCAGCAGCGACTCGAAGCGGTCCAGCTGACCCTGGAGCAGCTCCGCCGAGCGGGCCGCCATCGGGTCCAGGTCCTCGCGGCTGTCGTAGATCAGGTCGGCGGCCATCCGGACCGTGGTCAGCGGGGTGCGCAGCTCGTGCGAGACGTCCGAGACGAAGCGCCGCTGGACCCGGGACAGCTCCTCCAGCTGGCGGATCTGCGCCTGGAGGGCGTTGGCCATCCGGTTGTAGGACTCGCCGAGGCGGGCGATGTCGTCCGTCCCGGTCACCTTCATCCGCTCCTCCAGGTGCCCGTCGGCGAGCCGCTCGGAGATGCCGGCGGCCATCCGCACCGGGGTGACCACCTGGCGCACCACGACCCAGGCGATGCCGCCCATCAGGATCACCACGAACACGCCAGCGGTCGCCAGGGTGCCGGTGATCAGGTTGAGGGTGTCGGTCTCCTGGCCGAAGGAGAACACGTAGAACAGCTGGTAGCTGGTCCCGGCCGGGCCGACGAACTGCATGCCGAGGGCCAGCCCGGGCTCGCTCTTGCCGCCGCTCTCGGGCGAGCGGTGGATCCGGGTCGGCTGGTCGAACATCTGGCCGGGCTCGTCGAAGAGCTTGGCCCGCAGGGTGTCCGGGACGCTGCTGGGCTGGATGTCGCCCGAGTAGCGCGGCGCGAAGCCGGCCGTGTCCGGGACGACGGCACCGGTGCCGGGGGCCATCGCGATCACCGAGTAGACCGTCTGCCCGCTCGCGGCCAGGTCGTTGACCTGCCGCAGCAGCCAGGTGCCGGTCTCCTCGGTGGTCGGGTCGGCGGTGTTGCGCAGCTTGAGGTCGCGGGCCTCGTCGATCTTCTTCTGCTCGACCTGGAAGCCGATCCGGGCCTGCGCCCGGGCGGCATCGATCTTGGTGTCGAGCAGGCCGGTGCGCACCTGCGCCACCACGACCACGCCCAGCACCAGGACCACCGCGATGGAGGCCAGCAGGGAGACCGCGACCACACGCAACTGGATCGAGCGGCGGTACAGCGCGGACACCCGGTGCACGGGACGGCGGAACTGACGGTTCATCAGGCCGAAGACTCCGGAAGGGCCGCGACGGCGGCGGGTGGTCGAACTCAGCACGTCCCCGCGCACGGCCCCCGCCCCGCCGGTCGCGGTACCCGGCGGGGTGTCGTCAGCCCGGTCCGTCACGTCAGCTGGGTCCGGCCTTGTAGCCGACGCCGCGGACGGTCACCACGATCTCGGGGCGCTCCGGGTCCTTCTCGATCTTGGAGCGCAGTCGCTGGACGTGGACGTTGACCAGGCGGGTGTCCGCCGCGTGGCGGTAGCCCCAGACCTGCTCCAGCAGCACCTCGCGGGTGAACACCTGCCAGGGCTTGCGGGCCAGCGCGACCAGCAGGTCGAACTCCAGCGGGGTCAGCGGGATGCTGCGGCCGTCCCGCTTCACCGAGTGGCCGGCCACGTCGATCACCAGGTCGCCGATGGTCAGCTGCTCGGGGGTCGGCTCCTCGGCGCGGCGCAGCCGGGCGCGCACCCGGGCCACCAGTTCCTTGGGCTTGAACGGCTTGGTGACGTAGTCGTCGGCGCCGGACTCCAGGCCCACCACGACGTCGACCGTGTCGGTCTTCGCGGTCAGCATGACGATCGGGACGCCGGACTCCGCCCGGATCTGCCGGCACACGTCGATGCCGTCCCGACCGGGCAGCATCAGGTCCAGCAGCACCAGGTCCGGCTTGCTCTCCCGGAACACGGCTAGCGCCTTGTCCCCGTCGGCGACGAAAAACGGCTCAAAACCCTCACCACGCAGCACAATGCCGAGCATCTCGGCCAGTGCGGAGTCGTCATCAACGACGAGGACGCGTCCCTTCATGCGTCCATCTTCTCATTACCGGATTGTGACCTGCCGCACAGCAGTGCCAATGCTCCACAACGGCCAACTCCCCCACCGGTGCATTCCGGCCATACCGGGGCGAATAGCCCCCGCCGGAACGCCTCCGAACGGTCCGGAACCTGCCGTCCCACCTCCCGGAAAGCCCTGTTGCCGATCAGCAACCGGATACCCCTGGGGCCTGTTCGGGCCCCATGGCACGATGGGCACCGCGCGCGGGCGAAAGATCCGCCCGGAGCCGCGCCCGTGACGCCCTCCGAGGAGCAGTGATGACCGACACTCCGGGCTGGGCCTCGCCCAGCTCGTCCGAGCCATCCCGCGACGGCAGCCGGCCCCCGGCCGACGTGCCCGCCGCCGTGCCCGGACCGTCGGCACCACCGCAAGCCGCCCCCGGCTGGAACACCCTGCCCGGACAACAGTCCGCCCGGGGCGGGCAGCCGCCCGGCGGCCCGAACCCGTACGGCTGGAGCGCCCCGCGCAGCCCCCGGCCCGGGGTCATCCCGCTGCGCCCGCTCGCCGTCGGCGAACTGCTCGACGGAGCCGTCACCACCGTGCGCCGGCACTGGCGCACCGCCCTCACCCTCTCGCTCGGCATCGCCGTCGTCGACCAGGCCGGGGCGATCGCCTCCGAGCTGCTGGTCAACGGCAAGACCGGCGCCTCCACCCAGCTGCTCACCCTGCTGGCCCGGATGCCGGTGCTGCTGCTGCTCAACGCGCTCGCCACCGCACTGCTCACCGTGGTGGTCAGCCGGGCCGTCCTCGGCCGGCCGGTGACCGCCGGGGACGCCTGGCGCGACGCCCGCCCCCGGCTGCTGCAGCTGCTCGGGCTCACCGTGCTCACCACCCTGATGAGCGCCGGCGTGGTACTGCTCGGCTTCACCCCGCTGCTCGGCTACCGGGCCGGCGGCTCCGGCACGCCCGGAACGGAGGCCCTGCTGGCGTTCGTCGGCCTGCTGACCCTCCCGGTCGCCGGCTGGCTGCTGATCCGCTACAGCCTGGCCGCCCCCGCGCTGATGCTGGAGAAGCAGGGCGTGATGACGGCGCTGTCCCGCTCGCGGCGGCTGGTCCGCGGCTCCTGGTGGCGGGTCTTCGGCATCGTCCTGCTGAGCAAGGTGCTGTCGGTGGTCATCGGGATGGTCCTGCTCATCCCGGCCCGGTTCATCGGCCTGGTGCTCGGTTTCGGCAGCGTCGACAGCCTCGGGGACCCGGGCAATCAGTCCATCGGCATGTTGGTCATGGTCGCCATCGCCGGGATCATCGCCTCCGCGCTCACCACCCCGTTCATGGCCGCGGTCGGCGTGCTGGTCTACATCGACCAGCGGATCCGCCGCGAGGCCCTGGACATCGAGCTCGCCCGCGCCGCCGGACTGCCCGAACAGGGCGGCACCGACTGGAACGGCCGGGCCGACCAGACCCCGGCGAGGCGCTGAGCCGGATGCCTATCTGGGGGGACAGGCTCCTCGCCGCCGGCGGCGCCCCGGTCACGGTTGCGCGTGACCCGGCCCGCGACGCCGCCCGCGAGGAGCTGCTCAACGCCGAGTACCACAAGAACGACCCGTCCGTCCTGGAACGGGTCACCGACTGGTTCTGGGACCACATCAACCACGCGCTCGGCAGCATCTCCGGCGACGGCACCGACGGCACCACCGGACTGGTGCTCTTCCTGATCGTCGCCGCACTGATCGCCGCCGCCGTCTGGTGGCGCCTCGGCGCGCCCAGACGCGCCGCCCGCACCGTCCTGGGCGTGTACGGCACCGCGGGCCCGCGCAGCGCCACGCAGTACCGGGCGGACGCCGCCGGGCACGCCGCCGCCGGGCGCTGGGCCGAGGCCGTCCGCGAGCAGATGCGCGCACTGGTCCGGGCCCTGGAGGAGCGCACCCTGCTCGACACCCGCCCCGGGCGCACCGCCGACGAGGCCGCCGCCGAGGCCGGCCGTGCCCTGCCCGAACACGCCGCCGCGCTGACCGCAGCCGCCCGTACCTTCGACGACATCGCCTACGGCGACCGGACCGCCGACCAGGCCGCGTACCAGCTGCTGCTGGACCTCGACCGGACCCTGGAACGCACCCGCCCGGCCCTCGCCCAGGGCCCGGTCACGGCCTCCGCCCCGGCTCCGACCACGGGAGGAGCCGCATGACCAGCACCGCCCCCGCTCCCCCCGCCGCCGAGCGGTCCGCCGCCGCCCCCGCACCGACCAGCCTCGCCCCCACCGGGCGCGGCCTGCTCCGCCGGGCCCGCTGGTACCTGGTCTTCCTCGTCGCCCTGCTGATCGGCGCCGTCTGCATCGCCACCCTCGGCCGGGGACACCGGTACCCGCCGGCCGACCCGCGCTCCTACGACGCCGACGGCACCCACGCCGTGGTCGCGCTGCTCGAACACCAGGGTCTCAAGACCGACCTCACCACCGACCCCGCGGCCGCGACCGGCGGCGCCGACACCCTGGTGCTGCCCGAGCCCGACCTGCTCGACAAGGCCCAGCTGCGCGCCATCGCCGCCGCCGGGCACAAGCGGCTGATCCTGATCGCCCCCGGTCCGGCCGCCCTCACCGCGCTCGTCCCCGGCATCCGCCCCTCCGAGGAGGATGGTGGCGTCCCGTACGCCCCCGTCCGCAGCACCCCCATGGGCTGCTCGCTCACCGAGGCCGTCCGGGCCGGCAACGCCTCGATGGGCGGCATGCTCTACACCAGCGGCAGCCGCGGCGAGGGCTGCTACCCGCACGGCCACGGCTACCCGCTGGTCAGCACCCCGACCGAGGACGGCGACGTCATCGTGCTGGGCAGCGGCACCTTCCTGACCAACGGCGAACTCGCCAGGGACGGCAACGCCTCGCTGGCGCTCGGCCTGCTCGGCTCGCAGCCCCGCCTCACCTGGCACCTGCCCGACTACAGCGCCCCGCTGGCCGAGGGCACCCGCACCAAGACCTTCGACGACTACCTCCCCAAGGGCTGGCACTGGGCCTTCTACCAGCTCGCGATCGCCGCCGGCCTGGCCGCGCTCTGGCGCGGGCGCCGGCTCGGCCCGGTGGTCAGCGAGAACCTGCCCGTGGTGGTCCGCGCCGCCGAGACCACCGAAGGCCGCGCCCGCCTCTACCGGCGGGCCAAGGCCCGCGGCCGGGCCGCCGAGGCCCTGCGCCGTGCCGCCGCCCACCGTCTGGCCCCCGCCCTGGGCGTCCCGCTGCAGGCCGGCGCGCCCGAGCCCGAAGCCCTCTGCGCGGCCGTGGCCGGCCGCCTCCCCGCACACCCCGCCGGGGACGTCCGGGCCCTGCTGTACGGCCCGCCCCCGACCGACGACGCCGCGCTGCTGCGGCTCGCCGACGACCTCGACGCCCTCGAAAGGCAGGTACGGAACCCGTGACCGAACAGGCAACCGCCCAGCTCCGCATCACCCCCGGCACGGCACCCGCCACCCCCGCCACGGCGCCCGCTACCCCCGCCACCGACCCGCGCGCGGCCCTGACCGCCCTGCGCGCCGAGATCGGCAAGGCCGTGGTCGGCCAGGACGCCGCCGTCACCGGCCTCGTGGTGGCGCTGCTCTGCGGCGGCCACGTGCTGCTGGAGGGCGTCCCCGGCGTCGCCAAGACCCTGCTGATCCGCACCCTGTCCACCGCGCTCAGCCTGGAGACCAAGCGGATCCAGTTCACCCCCGACCTGATGCCCGGCGACGTCACCGGCTCGCTGGTCTACGACGCCCGCACCGCCGAGTTCTCCTTCCAGCCCGGCCCGGTCTTCACCAACCTGCTGCTCGCCGACGAGATCAACCGCACCCCGCCGAAGACCCAGGCCGCCCTGCTGGAGGCCATGGAGGAGCGGCAGGTCACCGTGGACGGCGAACCGCGCGCGCTGCCCGTCCCGTTCCTGGTCGCCGCGACCCAGAACCCGGTCGAGTACGAGGGCACCTACCCGCTGCCCGAGGCCCAGCTGGACCGCTTCCTGCTCAAGCTGATCCTGCCCCTGCCCGACCGCGACCAGGAGTTCCAGGTCCTCTCCCGGCACGCAGCCGGCTTCGACCCGCGAGACCTCGCCGCCGCCGGCGTCCGCCCGGTCGCCGGGCCCGAGCACCTGGCCGCCGCCCGCGCGCAGATCGCCAGGCTGACCGTCTCCCCCGAGGTCCTCGCCTACATCGTCGACCTCTGCCGCGCCACCCGGCAGTCCCCGTCGCTGTCCATCGGCGTCTCCCCGCGCGGCGCCACCGCCCTGCTGGCGGCCTCGCGCGCCTGGGCCTGGCTGGCCGGGCGCGACTACGTCACCCCGGACGACGTCAAGGCGCTCGCCCTTCCCACCCTGCGGCACCGCGTCGCGCTGCGCGCCGAGGCCGAGATGGAGGGCGTCACCGCCGACTCCGTCATCCAGGCCGTCCTGGCGCAGACGCCCGCCCCCCGCTGACCCACCGCCCGTCGGCGTCCCTGGGCTTCCGGCCCACGGGCACCCGAGATTGACGGGCTTCCGAATCCACGGGCTTCCGAAGGAGCGCATCCGCATGGCCCTCACCGGGCGAACCGCCCTGCTCGCCGCGCTCGGCGCGCTCGTCGTGGGCCTGTTGCTGCCCTCCTGGGCCGGGATCGGACTCGTCACCGGCGCGGTCCTGCTCGCCGTCCTGGTCGACCTGGTGCTCGCCGCCCCCGTCCGCAGCCTGCGGATCGACCGGGGCGGCGACACCACCGTCCGACTCGGGCAGGACGCCTCGGTCGAACTGACCGTCACGAACCCCTCCGGGCGGCCGCTCCGGGCCCTGGTCCGCGACGCCTGGGCCCCCTCCGCCTGGCGCCCCGGCACCGCCGAGACGGCCTCGCGGCACACCCTTGCCGTCCCCGCCGGCGAACGCCGCCGGGCGATCTCCGTGCTCACCCCGAGCCGCCGCGGCGACCACCAGGCCCACCGGGTGACGGTCCGTTCGCACGGCCCGCTCGGCCTGGCCGCCCGTCAGGGCTCGCACGACGTCCCCTGGACGGTCCGCGCGCTCCCTCCGTTCACCAGCCGCAAGCACCTGCCCTCCCGGCTCGCCCGACTGCGCGAACTCGACGGCCGCACCTCGGTGTTGACCCGCGGGCAGGGCACCGAGTTCGACTCGCTGCGGGAGTACCTGCCCGGCGACGACGTCCGCTCCATCGACTGGCGCGCCAGCGCCCGCCGACACACCGTCGCCGTCCGCACCTGGCGGCCCGAACGCGACCGGCACATCCTCGTCGTCCTCGACACCGGCCGCACCTCGGCCGGCCGGGTCGGCGACGCGCCCCGTCTGGACGCCGCCCTCGACGCCGCCCTGCTGCTCACCGCCCTCGCCACCCGTGCCGGCGACCGGGTCGACCTGCTCGCCCACGACGCCCGCAAGCGCGCGGCCGTGGCCGGCAGCTCGGCGAACGAGATCCTGCCCGCCTTCACCAACGCGATGGCCGTCCTGGAGCCCGCGCTGCACGAGACCGACATGCGCTCGCTGGTCTCCACGGCGCTCAAGATGGCGCCGCACCGCTCGCTGATCGTCCTGCTCACCGGCCTGGACGCGGCGCCCGTCGAGGACGGCCTGCGCCCGCTGCTGCCGCTGCTCACCAAGCGCCACGAGGTCGTCCTCGCCTCGGTCGCCGACCCGCACCTGGACGTCCTCGCCGCCGGGCGCGGCACCCTGGAGGCCGTCTACGGCGCCGCCGCCGCCGAGCAGACCCGCGCCGACCGCCGCGCCACCGCCGACCGGCTCACCCGCCACGGCGTCACCGTCCTCGACGCCCCGCCGAGCCGGATCGCCCCCGCGCTGGCGGACACCTATCTGGCGCTGAAGGCCGCCGGTCGGCTGTGAGTTGACCCGATGGGTCAGCTGGGTCGGCTGACTCAGTTGCTGCGGCCGGCGTTCAGCCGAGCGGCCTGGCGCGTCAGGTAATCACGCTCGGCGAGGTTGGACGCCTTGTGCGCCGCCTCGGCGTACAGCCGGGCCGCCGTCACCAGATCGCCGTCGCGCTCGTGGAGGTACGCCGACACCGCGGTGTAGCGGGGCAGCGAGTCGTCCAACTCCCCGAGCGCCGCCAGTCCGGCGCGCGCCCCGTCGGCCTCGCCGACCGCGACCGCGCGGTTGAGCCGCACGACCGGGCTGTCGGTCAGCCGCACGAGCTCGTCGTACCACTCCACGATCTGCGCCCAGTCGGTCTCCTCGGCGGTGGGCGCGTCGGCGTGCAGCGCCGCGACGGCGGCCTGGGCCTGGAACTCGCCCAGCCGGTCGCGGGCCAGGGCCGCCTGCAGGATCCCGACGCCCTCGGCGATCAACCCGGTGTCCCACCGGCCGCGGTCCTGCTCGGCGAGCGGCACCAGACTCCCGTCCGGCGCGATCCGCCCGGCCCGCCGGGCATGGTGAAGCAGCATCAGCGCGAGCAGGCCCGCCACCTCGGGGTGGTCGATCGCCGCCGCGAGCTGCCGGGTGAGCCGGATCGCCTCGGCGGCGAGGTCGACGTCGCCGGAGTAGCCCTCGTTGAAGACCAGGTAGAGGACCCGCAGCACGGTGGCGACGTCGCCCGGCTGCGCGAAACCCACGCCGGAGACCGTGCGCTTGGCCCGGCTGATCCGCTGCGCCATGGTCGCCTCGGGCACCAGGTAGGCCTGGGCGATCTGGCGGGTGGTGAGCCCGCCGATCGCCCGCAGCGTGAGCGCGACCGCGGACGACGGCGTCAACGACGGGTGGGCGCACAGGAAGTAGAGCTGGAGCGTGTCGTCCACCTCGGCCGCGGGCCCGGGCTCCGGCTCCTGGTCGACGAGGTCCTCACGCCGGCGGCGGGCGGAGTCCGCCCGGGTCGCGTCCAGGAACTTGCGCCAGGCAACGGTGACCAGCCAGCCCTTGGGGTCCCTCGGCGGATCGGTCCCCCAGACGCGAACCGCCTCGACCAACGCCTCCTGTACGGCGTCCTCGGCCGCCGCGAAGTCAGCTCCGCGGCGGACGAGGATGCCGAGCACGCTCGGAGTGAGGCTCCGGATCAGAACCTCGTTCATCGGAGACGTCATTCCGTGATGGTCGGCGGCATCGCCAGGAACGGACGAAGCTCCAGCCACTCGTGGATCGGCTTGCCCCCGGCCCCGGGGGCGGCCGACAGTTCGCCGGCCAGCTCGACGGCGCGCTCGTAGCTGTCGACGTCGATCACCATCCAGCCGGCGATCAGGTCCTTGGTCTCGGCGAACGGACCGTCGGTGACCGGCGGACGCCCCTCGCCGTCGTACCGGACCCACGTTCCCTCGGGCGCGACCGCCTGGCCGTCGACGAACTCGCCGGTCTTCTCCAGCCGGGCCGCGAAGTCCTGCATGTACTTGATGTGCGCCGTGACCTCCTCCGGCGTCCACTGGTCCATCGGCACGCAGTTGACCGCCGTCGGGGCGCCCCGGTAGTGCTTGAGCAGCAGGTACTTGGCCATCGTGCTTCTCCCTCGGTGCTGATGCGACCCATTGTGGCCGCGTTCACCCCGGGGACGGAGCAGGCCACTGGTTCTCGACATCGCCGACCAAGATTCTTTCGCCGCCGATGACCCGGAAACGCGAAGAACCCCCATCCGGAATCCGGATGGGGGTTCTTCTGAATGATTGTTCGGCGGCGTCCTACTCTCCCACAGGGTCCCCCCTGCAGTACCATCGGCGCTGTGAGGCTTAGCTTCCGGGTTCGGAATGTA
>NZ_JBVHHW010000011.1:100565-248419 GCF_055560875.1 Kitasatospora sp. NPDC023118 | reverse complement strand
GACGCGGATCTGACGTTCTTCGGTGCGGCGGCGAAGTGCTTCGCGTCGGACGTGGCGATGGAGGTGACCACGGACGCGGTGCAGTTGCTGGGTGGTTACGGCTACACCCGGGACTACCCGGTGGAGCGGATGATGCGTGACGCGAAGATCACCCAGATCTACGAGGGCACCAACCAGGTCCAGCGCATCGTGATGGCCCGCAACCTCCCGTAACGGCGCTCTGACGTGCCCCGACGGCCGGACGGGTCAGCCGCCCGGCCGTCGGGGCCGAGACGTCGCGCCGATGCTAAGTTCCGGAGAATGAGCGAGAAGGAAGAGCAGGACCTGCCGATGAATGACGGGCCCTCGAAGCCGGCCATGCGCGAGGCGCTGGTGGCCGCGGCCTTCGAGCTCTTCCTGGACCGCGGCTTCGAGCAGACGACGATCGACGACATCGTCTCGCTCGCGGGCGTCGGCCGGCGCTCCTTCTTCCGCTACTTCCCGGCCAAGGAGGACGTGGTCTTCCCCGACCACGAGCGCAGCCTCGCCGAGATGACGGAGTTCCTCGACTCCGGCACCGGCGAGGAGGACCCGGTCAAGCACGCCTGCGCCGCCGCCCGGCTGGTCCTGCGGATGTACGCCGAGCAGCCCTCCTTCTCCGTCCAGCGCTACCGCCTCACCCGCAAGGTGCCCGGCCTGCGGGCGTACGAGCTCTCGGTGGTCTGGCGCTACGAGCACACCCTCGCCGCCTACCTGCGCGGCCGCTTCGCCGACCGCCCGGACGGCCCGCTGCGCGCCGACGTGATCGCAGCCGCCGTGGTCTCCGCGCACAACCACGCCCTGCGCACCTGGCTGCGCTCGGGCGGCGAGAGCGACTGGGTGGCCGAGGTGGACGCGGCGATGGCCTTCGTCACCACCACCTGGAGCGACCGCCCGACCGACTCCGCCCCGGACGGCGAGGACGCGGCCGACGACGTGGTGGTCCTGGTCGCCAGTCGCCGCGCCCCGCTGTGGCGGATGGTCCAGGGCATCGAGAGCGCCCTGGGCGACACCCACCGGGTCTGAACCGGCCGCACGGCACACTCCTCGACGACCGACGACCGACGACCGACGACCGACGGCCGGCGCCTGGGGTCGACTCGCCTTCCTGCTGGCCGCCGCGCGCGGCGATTCTGACGGATCGTGAGGCCGGGCCGGGTGCGGCGCCGGTTGCGAGGGGACGCGGGGCAGGGCTGTCTGAATCGCGGCGGGCCGATCGGCCCCCCGCCTCAACCGCGAACTCGTGCTCCGCGAGTCCACCGACACCGAGAAAGCGGGCCCCCGCCTCCCCGGCGAGGGCCCGCTCCTGATGCAAAGCGAAGGGCCCCTGATGAACAGGGGCCCTTCGACTGGTGTCCGAGGGGGGACACAGACCATTAGCCCAGCGATCACAGGTGTCTTGGCCCTTGACGGGCCCAGGTGAGGCCCGGTTCGTGGAGAGAGTCAGGTAAGCAGCCGCAGCCGTACGGCGTGGATGCCGAGGTCGGTTAGGCGGATCAGTTCGACCCGGCCGGCGGTGAGCTCCTTGGCGCGGCGTGGGGCGTCGCGGTCGGGGGTCGGGATGCCGAGCAGGGCGGCCAGCTCCGCCGGCATTCCCGCCGGCAGCACCAGGGCCGGTGCGCAGCAGGGCGCGAAGCGCGCCAGGGCCGTCCGCAGGTGGCTCGCCGGGCAACGGTGGAAGGTGTCAGCCTACCGGCTGGGGAGGGCGACGATGCCGCCACGGCGGCATCGTCGCCCGGCCGTGAGTCGGACATGACGCGATTTCGTGGAATTCACCCGACCGAATGCGGATTTGGGAACTCCGATTGAGCACATCAGATGAGAAACTGCAAAGCGATCCCGCCGGCAAACTCCCTTGACCCTCCGTGCGCTCTGCGCTACATTTTGTCACCCTGATTCTTCTCGTATTGACGGGGAATACATGGCTGTTCGCTGGGAACCGGACCCCACAGCGTCCTTCGCCCGCCGCCTGGGCAAGTCGTCGCACGAGCTCGGCCAGACCTCCGGCAACGCCAGCTGCCCGGACATCTGGGAGCTGGACAACGGAGACGTCGCGGTCATCGGACGCGAGCTCACTGACTCCTACCAGGGAAGACTTCCTGAAGGCGTGAGCGTCGACCCGGGTGAGCGGCTCGTTGTCATCCCGCGCGCGACCATCATCGCGGCGAAGGCGGACATTCCGGATGCGTGATCTCCTTGCCGGCGCTGTCGGCGAGCGCATGGAACTCGGCGCCTACTATGCCGAATTTGAATTATTTTTCTGGAGAATTACCGACCTCGGTTTCTGGAAGCTGGAGCGCCAGCAAACTTTCAAAGAGCCGGGCTACGACAGCTGGGAGAGTTTCGCCGCCGGCGACTGGGAAAATTCCCTGAGAATTCTTGAGGCTGGCCGCCGGGACATGGAGGCCTACCATCGGAAAATCGCCGAGCACGGTTTCTCGGCGCGTCGAGTGCGTGTGGTGGAGGAGCCGATCAGCGCCTACCTCCAATGGGAGCTCCATGCACTCCGCGTCCGGGACCAGAGCGGCGGTCCCATCCGCGTCGTGAGCCCGGAGCGGGTGGCGGCCTTCGAAGCGGACGGCCCTCTCCCGGAGATCTACACGCTCGGCTCCGAGGTCATGTACGAGGCGGTCTACGACGAGCACGGCGTCCTCGAATCCGTGCGGAGATTCGCCGACCGGGATCTGATCCTGCGGTGCAGGCAGTTCATCGTCGACCTCTACGAAGTCGGCGAGCCACTGGACAGCTACTTCAACCGCAACGTGGCTGCCCTGCCGCCGCCCGCAGGGCAGCGATGATGGTCGCCAGCCGGATATCGGGACACCGTCCCTGATGGATGGCTTCGATCGGAAGGACGCCTCCCCGCACGGTTCCTGGCAGGCCAACCGAATCCACGGATCCGCCACCGTCGGGGACGTTCTGCAAGCCCGTGACGTCCACGGCGACATCCACTTTCATCAGTCGGCGGAGCGCTCCTTCCGTGTAACGCCACACCAACTCCCTTACGCCGGAGGTCGATTTGTCAACCGGAGTGGTGAGCTGGGGAATCTGGACCAGATAGTCGCCGACGGCCACGAGGCGCTCGCCTCGTCGGCTGTCGTGGTGGTGACGGGCACGGCGGGAGTCGGCAAGACGTCTCTGGTCCTGCACTGGGCGCATCGCGTCCGCGATCGCTTCCCAGCAGGGGCCCTGTACGTCAACCTCCGCGGCCATGACGCGAGTGCACCGGTCTCGTCGAGCCAGGCACTGGATCGATTCCTGCAGGCCTTGGGGTTTCCTGCCGCTTCCGTGCCGGTCGATCTGGAGGACCGGGCCTCGCTGTTCCGGTCGATCACCGCCGATCACCGGCTCCTGGTCATGCTCGACAACGCCTCGACAGCCGCGCAAGTCCGGCCCCTGCTGCCCGCCTCCTCAGGCTCCCTGACCCTGGTGACCAGCCGCAACAGTCTTCCGGGCCTGGTGGCCCGGGAGGGGGCGTACCGGCTCGACCTGGGCCGTTTCCCGGACGAGGAAGCCGTCCTGCTGCTTCGCGCGGTGACTGCTGCCTCTCGTTCGTCCGACCAGCCCGACGAGCTGGCCGAACTGGCCCGGCTCTGCGCAGGTCTGCCGCTCGCGCTGCGGATCGCCGCCGAACGCGCGGCAGGCAGGCCGTTGATGCTCCTGCGGGAGCTGATCGCGGATCTCAAGGACCGCTCGGCGCTCTGGGACGTACTGACGGCGGAGACCGAAGAGGAGACGGACGCGATGCACAGCGTGTTCGCCTGGTCCTACCGGGCCCTGCCCGAGGCGGCGGCCCGGCAGTTCCGGCTGATCGGCCTGCATCCGGGTGACGAGTTCGGCCTGCCCGCTGCAGCCGCGCTCGCCGGGAGCACGCTAGCCGAGGCGCGTCGCCAGCTCGACGTCCTGGTCGGCGCCCACCTGGTCGAGCAACACGCCTCCACCCGCTATCAACTCCACGACCTCCTGCGCGCCTATGCCGTCACACAGGTGCAGCAGGAGGAGCCGGCCGAGACCCGCCGTGACGTCCAACGGCGCATCCTGGCGTGGTACCTGCACACCGCAGACAACGCGCAGTTGATGATGGCTCCATTCGACCGCTATCCGCTCGACGTTCCAGTGCCACCGGACGTCGCTCCGCTGGCCTTCGACGACTACCAGTCGGCGTTCCAGTGGTACCTGGCCGAGGCCGGCAACCTGGTCGCCGCCACGCGAGCCGCCGCGGAGGCCGGATTCCACGATCTCGCCTGGCGACTGGCCGTGGTCCTGCGAGCCGTCTACATGCACCAGAACGCCTTCGACGATTGGGAAGCGACAGCCGAGATCGGCATCCGCTCGGCTGCCCGGGCTGGCAGCCGCGCAGGCGAGGCCGAAGCGTACGAGAGTCTGGGAAAGGCGTACTTCCAGTCGCGACGTCTCGACGAGGCCGAGGAGTGCCATCGCGCCGCCCTTGAGATCCGTCGCGAAATCGGAGAGCGGTTCGGCGAGGCCGTGTCGGTCAACGCGCTGGGCCTGCTGGGCCTGCGTCGGCGACGGCTTGACGAAGCCCGGAGCTGGTTCGAGGCCGGGGCCGCCATCTTCGGCGAGTTGGGCGACCAGCGATGGGCGGCGCTGCTCCTGTCGAATCTTGCCGAGACGCAGTGCGAACTCGGTGACTTTCACGCGGGGGTCGAGGCCCTGGAGCGAGCTTTGACGGTGTTCCGCGATCTCGGAGACCGAAGCGGTGAGGGCAACGCGCTGTTCTTCCTGAGCTGGGCCCAGCGCGAACTGGGCCTGCTGGCCGACGCCCACGCCTCGATCAGTGTTGCTCTGGAGATCGCCGCCGGGGAAGGCAACGGCGTGTGGGAGGCGCACTGGCTCGTCGAGCTGGCGAACGTCGATCGCGCGGCTGGGCGACCCGAGGATGCCCTGCGGTCGTGCGAGCAGGCAGCCTCCATCCAGCGAAGGCTGGGTGATCGAAGCCGGGAGGCTACGGCGCTGGACCGGGCCGGGGAGGCCTGCCGCGATCTCGGGAGGACCGATGATGCCATCCGTCTCCACGAGGCCGCCGTCGCGATCCATCGGGAGTGCAACGACGCGTGGCAGCTGTCCGGCACGCTCGACAATCTCGCACGGGCCCTTCACCAGGCAGGCCGCGCGGATCAGGCCCGCGCGCACCGGTCCGAGGCGCTCGCCTTGCTCGCGAGCTTCGACGATCCGCAGGCGGTCGCACGGCGTCAGAGGATCAGCCGGCAGCTGACAAGCCCCTAGCGGATTCCACGGGCGCCGACTCCGTGATCCAGATCGGGCCGTCGGCGCATTCCAGGCGAATCCCGTCGGCCGGTGTCAGCCTGGTCCGCAGCACCCGTAGGAGGCGCCCGTCGATCTCGACGGTTGGGCCGAGGTCTGGTCCCATGAATCGGAACGTGCGGACCTGGTTGTGGATCTCGCGGGCGGTTTGTGAGCGATTGACCAGGGAGAACTCCGGTCCCATCAGCCCTGCGTAGGTAGCGCGGGCGCCATCCTGCGGTGTTCCCGGATATCCCTGTGATACGCGGTCCAGAGAATCGACGAGAAGCCGCCGAATGACCGGTTCGAGTCGTGGCCAGAGGGTGTCCGGGGTGACGTCGTTATCGATGGGGATTCCGTCCTGTTGAGCCAGCACCGGACCAGTGTCGAAGTCCTCGTCCATGCGGTGGACCGTCACACCGAGGTGCGCGTCACCGTTGCGGATGGCCCAGAGGACGGGCGCGGGCCCACGGTACTCGGGCAGCATCGAGCAGTGGATGTTCAGGACACCGAGGCGAGGCGTCTCCAGGACCGACGGTGGCAGCTTCCAGGAGAATCCGTAGACGACGAGGAGATCCAGGTCGTATCCGGCTAGGGCTTTGGCCAGTCCTTCGGAGCTGCCGGGCGCGAGGAGGTCCACACCTGCGGGGACCGCCTCAAGAAGGGATCCCACCGTCTCTGTGGCAAAGGCGTCAGTGGGTCGCTTGGGCCGCATCGAACGGCAGTACACATGAACCAGCGGTTCGTGCCCTTTCTGCTGGCAGACGGCATGAAGGGCCCGGAACTCGCGAGCTCCGAAGGATGCAATACCAATACGTAAAGGATCTGCCATGGTTGCGACACTAGCAGTGCGCCGTATCTGATTGCCGGTGAAATGCATGGCCGGTCCACCAGTTTGGCGGACGGTGACTGCATGGCCGCAGTCGCGCAGCACGGCGCGTTCGACCACGCGCGTGGTGGTTCTGGAGTCACGGCCTGTTGGCGCTGCCATCGAGGCGGCGGCCCCAGAGAGGGGATTCGTTCGCCGACTCACCTGTGAGATCTCGCACTTCGCACTATGATCGTCACGCTGTGTGTCGATTGGGGGGATGTCCATGGCTGCGGGCGGTTCGGCGGGACGGCGGGCGCAGGATGCTCGGCGGAGGGAACGAGAACTGCGCGAACAGTGGCAGGCCGCACGGCGTGAGGCCGGCCGGTGGGCCGCCGCGAGCGAGGGCGAGCAACGGGTCGCGGCACGGCTCCTGTTCCTCACCGAGTGCGGGTGGCGGTTGCTCGTGGACCGCCGTTGGCCCGGGACACGCTCGGCGAATGTGGACATGCTGCTGGTCGGACCTGGTGGCGTCTACGTCGTCGACGTCAAGAACTGGCGAGCCGAACCCGATCTGGTGGATGGCCAGTTGTCCGCGGCTGGGCAGAACCGGGACAGCGAGGTGGCCAAGCTTCTCGCCGTCACGCAGGTGGCTGAACGTGCGGTGGGGGAGCTGGGCCTGTCCCCGGTAGCGGTTCGGCCGCTGATGGTCTTTGCCGGGCATCGAGTGGACCGCCGGCTCGGGGTCGTACATATGCTCGGAGAGCAGGAGGTGGCTCCGGCGCTCTCCTCTGAGCCAACTCGGCTGAGACCCGCCGCAGTCCGCGCGATCTCGGATCACCTGTCGCGTGTCTTTCCCGCGTACGAGCCCGCGGAGATTCCGACCGCTCACACAGCCGACCTGCAGGCCCCGCCCGATTCGGAAACGCTCTTCGACGTCGAGGCCCTGCAGGAGGCGGAGATCACCGCTGCGCGGCAAGCCCCCATCAAGCAGTGGATGACCTTCCTCCATCCGGACCAGGCGGCACTGGTCCGCCGCAACTGGGGCGGTCCGGCCCGCATCACCGGCCCAGCGGGCACCGGCAAAACCGTTGTCGGCCTGCACCGCGCCGTGTACCTCGCTCAGCGCACCTCCGGCCGCATCCTCTACGTCACCTTCGCCAACAACCTTCCCCGAGTGCAACGCACCTTCCTGCAAGCGATGGCCCCGGCAATCGCCGACCGGGTCGAGTTCAGCAGCCTGCACGGCTGGGTCCAGGCATACTTGCGCCAACACGGCATCGCGACCCGCCTCCATGGGGATCGCGCTCGCTCGGCCTTCAACCTCGCGTGGCTCCGGTCCGGCCGCGACACCATCCTGGCCACTCTCGATGCGACGTCCCACTACTGGCGCGAAGAGATCGACTACGTCATCAAAGGTCGTGGAATCACAAGCTTTGACGAGTACGCGGTCCTGCCTCGCCGCCGCCGACGTACCACACTGCGCCGGAACCACCGTGAAGCCGTATGGGCCCTGTACGAGGAGTACGAACGTCTGCGCGTCGAGCGTGGGATCCACGACTTCAACGACGTTCTCACGCTGGCTGCCGAGCAACTGCGCACCACGACCGCCCCGCCCCCGTACACCGCTGTGATCACCGACGAGATCCAGGACCTGTCCCTCACCGGCTTGCGCGTCCTCCGGTGCCTCGCCGGCGATGTCCCCAACGGCCTCCTGCTGATCGGCGACGGCCAGCAAGCGGTCTACCCCGGGGGATTCCGTCTCAGCGATGCCGGCATCGACATTCGCGGCGACCGAGGGCAGGTGTTGCGCACCAACTACCGCAATGCGAAGGAGATCTTGGACGCTGCTCTGGCCGTCGTCCAGGGTGACGAGTTCGAGGATCTCGACGGAGAGCGCACACCAGGGAAGCGCGATGTCGAACAGTCGTACCGAGCCGGCCGGGTCATCCGCACGGAGGTCCGGACCCTCGACGAGCACGACGCAGCACTGCTGGCGGCGCTGCACCGAGACCTTGGTGAGCCAGCCCCGGGCGCGCCGGAGAGGCACGCCGACTCGCGCGGAAGCTGGGGCGATGCTGCCGTCCTCTGTTCGAACTGGCAGCAGCTCCAGCACTACCAGCGGCTTCTCACTGAATCGGGAGTGCCCGTCGTGTCGCTGGAGCAGTACGAGGGCCGCCCGGTCGAGGCTGTGAAGATCGGGACCTACCGCAGGGCCAAGGGCTTGGAGTTCAAGCACGTCTACTTGCCACGCCACGACGAGGCGCTCCACGGCGCGGATGATGGGGGAGAAGTAGCGGCGGAGCACGCGGAACTCGCCCGGAGCCAGCTCTTTGTCGCCATGACCCGTGCGCGAGACGGCCTCTGGTTGGGGAGCGTCGCACCATCGGGTGACGGAATCCTGTAGGCATCGGCACCGGACAGCGGGGTCATCGAATGCGTGACGGACCTGGCGCCCGCCGTCATACCGTCAACAAAGGGGCGGACTCAGGACGTTTCCGTGCCCAGGGCGGCGGCGAGGGCCGCTGCCGGGTCGCGGTCCGCGGGGCCGGCGGGCCACCAGGTGCCGGATTCCTTGCGGTAGGGGTACCAGCGCCGGTCGGTGCCCAGGCGCAGCTGTGCGGAGCCCCCGGTGGCGGTGAGGCGGTTGCGGGTGGCCCGCAGGGCGGGGGCGCGTTCGCCCTCCCAGGCGTGCCTGACCGCGTCACGGGCGGCGGCGAGTTCGTACGGCTCCGGGTCCCAGGGCTCGTTCAGGACCCGCAGTCCCTCGGGGCCGCCGAACTGCCAGGCGCGTACGGAGCGGGCCAGGTCCGCGGGGCCCGGTCCGGCGGCGTCCGCGAGGCGCGCGACGACGGTGGGCGGCGCTTCGGCTGCCGCGAGGCGGATGGCGTCCTGGTCGACGTGCAGTGGGTCTGCGGGTGTCGTGCCCGGGTGCGCGGGGGTGAGTGCCTCGGTGAGCAGTCGTACGGCGCGGGCGGCGGCATCGGCGGCGAGGAACTCCAGTGCCGCGGGGTCGATCCCGGTGTCGGGGGTACTCGAACCGGTGAACACGGCGGTGGGCCCCGGGCGGGCGATCTCGGGAGGTGGGCCGGGCAGTGGCGGCAGCCCGGCCTTGGCGGCGGCGAACACGTCCTTGGCGGGCACTGATCCGGCTGCTGACGATCCGGCATGGGCGCTTGTGGACTCCAGCGCTGCCTGCGCGGCGTTGCGTCGCTGGAGTTCGTCCATGAGTTCCTGCTCGCCGCGGCCTCGGAGGAGTAGGAGGACGAAGGGATCCTCGTCGAGCAGCCGGGCGACCTGGTAGTAGACGGCGGCCGCGTGCTTGCAGGGGTCGCCCCAGTCGGGGCAGGAGCAGGACGGGGTGAGCTCGCCCTGCCGCGGAAGCAGCCGCACCCCGGCGCGTGCGGCGTCCTCCACCAGTTCGGCGGGCATGTCCCGGTCCAGCAGGGCCGCGATGTGCCCGGCCTGCCCGGCGGCGGCGTCCAGCAGCAGCTCCCAGTCGCGCTCGCCGAGCACCGGGATCTCCATCGAGGTGCGGTAGGGCGTACTGCGGCTGCCCTGGACCCGGGCGGCGACCCGGCCGCGGGTCACGGTGATCTCGCCGACGTTCCCCGCCCGGGCGTAGGTACGGCCGCGGGCGAGGCGCCCGGTGGCGGAGCGCTGCCTGCCCTCCAACGCCTCGACCCAGGCGTTGCCCCACCAGGACTCGGCGAACGAACGGCGGCCCCGGGCGGGCGGCAGCGGGGGGAACGTCCGGCTGCGCGCGGTGTCGGCCTTGCGAGCGGTGCGGCGGGCGTTCATGAGCGGGCCGCCTTGCGAGGCCGGCGGGCGGCGGGCACGCGCCCGCCGGCCGTCCGCAGTTCCACCAGTTCGGCCAGCTCGACATCCGTCAGTTCGGTCAACGCGGCCTCGCCGCCGCCCAGGACGGCCTCGGCGAGATCCTTCTTGCGTTTCAGCAGCTCGGCGATGCGGTCCTCCACGGTGCCCTCGGCGATCAGGCGATGGACCTGGACCGGCTGGGTCTGGCCGATCCGGTAGGCGCGGTCGGTCGCCTGGTCCTCGACGGCCGGGTTCCACCAGCGGTCGTAGTGGATGACATGGGCGGCCCGGGTGAGGTTGAGGCCGGTACCGGCGGCCTTCAACGACAGCAGGAGGACCGGGACTTCACCGTCCTGGAAGCGCCGCACCATCTCCTCGCGCCGTTTGACCGAGGTGCCGCCGTGCAGGAACAGCGCCGGGATGCCACGTTGCGCGAGGTGGCCTTCGATGATCCGGGCCATGGCGACGTACTGGGTGAACACCAGCACGGCGTTGTCCTCGGCGAGGATGGTGTCGAGGAGCTCGTCCAGGAGTTCGAGCTTGCCCGAGCGTTCGACGGCCCGGGCGGGGCCGTCCTCCTTCAGGTACTGCGCCGGGTGGTTGCAGATCTGCTTGAGCCCGGTGAGCAGCTTGACGACCAGTCCGCGCCGCGTGATGCCCGTGCTGTCGCGGATCTCGGTCAGGGTCTCACGCACCACGGCCTCGTAGAGCGCGATCTGCTCCTTCGTCAGGGCGACTACGCGGTCGGTCTCGGTCTTGGGTGGCAGCTCCGGGGCGATACCCGGGTCCGACTTCCTGCGGCGCAGCAGGAAGGGACGGACGAGGGAGGCGAGGCGTTCGGCAGCCCCGGGATCGTCGCCGCGTTCCACACCTCGGGCGTAGCGGTCCCGGAAGGCCTTGAGCGGGCCGAGCAGTCCCGGGGTGGTCCAGTCGAGCAGCGCCCACAGCTCGGAGAGGTTGTTCTCGACGGGCGTGCCGGTGAGGGCGACCCGAGCCTTGGAGGTGAGGGTGCGCAGAGCCTTGGCGGTGGCGGAGAACGGGTTCTTGACGTGCTGGGCCTCGTCGGCGACCACCAGTCCCCACGGCCCGGCCGTGTCCAGCCGGGCGGCGTCCCTGCGCATGGTGCCGTACGTGGTGAGCACGAACTCGCCGGCGGCCAGGCCGTTCAGCTCGCGGGCGGTGCCGTGGAAGCGGCGTACGGCGGTGCCGGGGGCGAACCGCTCGATCTCGCGCTGCCAGTTGCCGAGCAGGGAGGTGGGGCAGACGACCAGGGTGGGGCCGGTGGTGGCGGGATCGGCCTGGCGGTGCAGGTGGAGGGCGATCAGGGTGATGGTCTTGCCGAGACCCATGTCGTCGGCGAGGCAGCCACCGAGACCGAGCGAGGTCATCCGGTGCAGCCAGGCCAGGCCGCGCAGTTGGTAGTCGCGCAGGGTGGCCCTTAGAGCGGCGGGCTGGGGGAGGGGTTCGCGGCGGGCAGCGGCCTCGGGGTCGTTGAGGCGCTCGCGCAGCTCGGCGAGCCACCCCGAAGAGCGGACCTCGACCAGTTCCCCGCCGACCTCGGCGGTGCCGGTGAGAGCGGCGGAGAGGGCCTCCAGCGAGGTGAGGCGTCTGTCCTCGCGCTCGCGGGCACGCCGCACCGCCTCTGGGTCGAGCAGAACCCACTGGTCGCGCAGCCGGACCATCGGACGCTGTGCCTCGGCGAGGCGGTCCAGCTCGGCTCTGGTCAGCTCCCGGCCGCCGACGGTGAGCTGCCAGCGGAAGGCGAGCAGCTTCTCGGCAGAGAGCAGGGACGGCAGGTCGGATCCGGGCCGCTCCGGCGGCTCGACCACCGCACGTGCGGTGAGCTCGCGGGCCAGCTCCTTGGGCCAGTGGAGCTGGATCCCGGCTGCCGCGAGGCGCACCGCGGCGTCGCCGAGAAGTTCCTGGACCTCCTCGTCGGACAGCTCCAGTTCGGCCGGAGCGGCTGCCGTCAGCAGCCGCTCCAGCGGCGGCCATACCCGGGCGGCGCGGCGCAGCGTCAGCAGCGTGTCGACCTTGGTGCGGGGGCCGAAGGCGTCCGGGGCGGCCGTGCGGCCCGCCCACAGGTCGGCGGCATCGGTGACCAGGGTGGCGTCACCGAGGCTGTGCAGCTGGACGACGGCGCGGAAGGGTTGGCCCGTGTCACCGTCCTCCCAACTGTCGTACCAGTCGTCCCAGTCCTGGAAATCGTCGGGTTCCTCCGGGCTGATGGCGGCCATCCCGGGCAGCTCCAGGCGGAGTGACACCCGCACCCCGGCGTCCAGCCCGGCGGCGATCTCGGCCGCCCACCCGCGCTGCGCGCTCGCCTGCTGCGGGGCGGGGGAGGCCCACACCGGGCCGCCGGCCGAGAGATGGGCGGCGGGGGTGCGGGGCAGCCCGTCGGCGACCGCGTCCAGGAAGGCGCGCAGGAGCGGCTCGGCTTCGGGCAGTTGCAGGGGCGTACGGTCCGGGAGCGGCACAGCGCGGGCTTCCGGTGGCATCGCGGCGGCGAGTTCGCGGATCCGCCGGAAGTCTTCCTGATCGAGCGGGCCGACCCGCCAGGCGTCCAGGCCACCCGGGCTGACGCCGGGCAACAACTTTCCCCGTGCGACCAGTTGAAGGGCGAGCAGGCCGGCCGCTCCCCAGAAGGCGGCGGCCGGGTCGGCCCCGGTACCGGTCCGGGCCCGGGTGAGGGCAGGCAGCGCCTGAGCGACGCTCAGCACGGTGGCCGGCACGGTGCGACGGCGCGCAGAAGAACCGTGCGGGCGGACGACGACGAGTTGGGTGACGCCGTCCGGGTGGACGGGTGGGGTGGATCCGTCGGGGCGCCAGAAGGCCACCTGGCCGAGCCGGGGCGGATCGGCGGGCAGGAAGACGGCGGCGCAGGTGCCGAGCGCGGAGAGCTCGGTTGAGGTCAGCGGGATCGAAGCATCGGCGGGCGCATCGCGCCCGGGTGTCCCGACAAGTTGGTGCACGATTGCCACGATGCGATTGCTGCTTTCCAGCGGGTCCGAACCGGCTTGTCCCCGTGAGAATAGTGGACCCGGGCGGTCGCGCGTGACCGAGCAGCGGGATCGACAGCCGCCGACCGGAATGCCACGCCTGCCACGGTCCCGGCCACGCCGGCATCCCTCACGTGCTCCGAAGAGTAAGCATGCCGTCCGGACCGAGATCGATTCGCACGTCGAATCCGCGGCTGACCCTTTCGAGGACCTCCCGTAGCCACTGCGCGTCCTCGGCACAGGTGTGTTCAAGCCGCATCTGCCGTGCCTGTACGGGCGCCATGCGGGCATCGACCAGTCTTCCGGTGCTCGTTTCCACCGAGATGAAGTACAGCAGCCGCAGGTCGTCCCGGTATTGCTCCTGGCCGGTGATGCCCTCGTAGTCGTCGATGAAGTCGCCGCAGCCGTAGAGGATGAGCTTCCCCTGGTTGACTTCGATGGGGCGGGGGTGGTGCGAGGAGTGTCCGTACACGACATCGACACCGCCGTCGATCAGGGCGTGCGCGAAGAGGGTATGGTCCCGGGAGACCTGGTAGCCCCAGTTGGACCCCCAGCGGACGGAGGCGACGACGGCGTCGCCCGGTCGTCTCACCTGCCGGACTCGATCGACCACATCGGCCGCGTCGACGTCCGAAGCCTCGGACACGAAGTCGACGCCGGGACGGTCCTCGGCCGCGGCCCACCTCCACGGGATCCCGTTGGAGGCCGTTCCGAACGCGAAGACCAGGACGCGTCTGTCGTCGTCGACCGTGACGATCGCGGGCTCTCGCGCCGCGCCCGCGTCCCATCCCGCTCCCACTGCCGTCAGGTCCGCACTCGCTAAGGTGTCGAGCGTCTCCGCGAGCCCGAGGGGGCCGAAGTTCATCACGTGGTTGTTGGCCAGCACGCAGACGTCGGGCCGGGCGGCGGCCAGACAGGGAAGGTGGGCTGGGTGCATGCGGTAATGCACGTCCTTCCCCGCCGCGAAGTCGTCACTGCGAGTGATACTCGTCTCCAGATTCAGCACCCGTACCTCGGGTGCGGCCTGGTCGAGCAGCTGCAGGGCCTCCCCCCAGGGCCAGGCGAAGTCGACCGGACGAGGAATCGGGCCGTTCACCGCCTCCGCCAGCTCGACGTAGGTCCGCGCATCCAGGACGTACGGCTCCCGCAGGGTCGGATCGCCGGGGTGCGGCAGGATCTGGTCGACCCCGCAGCCGAGCATCACGTCGCCGCAGAGAAACAACCTGACCGGGTCTGCGCTCATACTTCAACGCTAGGCCGCCGCAGCGTGGTCGTGGTCAGCGATGCCCTCGGCTTTCGGTTTGCCTCACGTAGGCCTGGGGGTCAGCGGCTTGCACCGTCCAGGGACGGGGCCGTGCGAGCTCCTCCCCTCGCCCGGTCATACCGCGTCCTGGCGCCCTGGGCGATTTAGCTCGGGCCCGTCGCCCGGAAACGGACCCTGCATCTCGTGGGCCAGTTGCGGGTCGGACCACACCTCTGCCGTCGCGCGCCAGGCGGCGAGGTTGCGAGCGAAGGAGGGTAGGAGGCTGGTGTCAGCGCCCGACGACCAGGTCGGCGAGCAGCTCGCCAACGCACTCGGCGCGCTCGTTCTCCGGCAGTCAGTGCAGCCAGGGAAGCTCCTCGGCGAGGACCTCCTCGGCCAGGTCGTGCTTCCGGTGGTCTCGAAGTGTTCGGCTCGCATCGGGACGAGGTTCTCCTTGTCGCGGCGGGCGGGGGCAGACCATTAGCCCAGCGATCGCGGGTGTCCTGGCCCTCGACGGGTCCAGGTGAGGCCCGGCTCGTGGAGAGAGCCCGGGAGCACGGAAGACGACGCGAAAGGGGGCCGGGTTCAACTTCACCCGGTCGAGTGGGCGGGAGGCTGTAGAGGGTGTTGAGGACGTCCGGCAGGACGTCCTCGTACGCCGCGAACAGCATCGAGGTGGGCCGGGTAGTCGTCCGCGTCGCCGATCAGCGCCTCGCGCAGCTCGAAGACCGTCTCGAAGGCGCGCTGCCACAGTGCGAGCGGGTCCGTGAGCAGTGGTCGGGCCTTGGCCACCTGGTACAGGCGGCCCTTGGCCGGGGCGGATGAGGCGGACCTTCTTCGCCCACTCGAAGACCAGGCTGAGGCGCGGCAGGTCGGCGCTGGCGCGCGGGAAACCGGGCCGGTCGCAGGTGCCGAGCTCCCGGGCATCGGCGAGTTTGAGCCGCCCGAGCTTCGTCAGCTCACGCCCGTCCTTCCCGGCCCACTTCGCGAGACCGGCCAGCTGCCCCAGATGCGGGACGGCCCCGGAAGTAACCCGTAGATAATCGACGGCTCCCGCTGGGGGGACACAGACCATTAACCCAGCGATCACGGCGGTCCTGGCCCTCGATGGGCCCAGGTGAGGCGGCTCGTGGAGAGAGCCTGGCCGCACGGAAGACGACGTGAAAGGGGGCCGGGTTCAACCTCACCCGGTCGAGTGACAAGGTCGGCAGCGGAGGCGCATTGACCAGGTGGGTCAGCGCCGCCGTTTGCCCTTGGATCGTGCGGTACTCCGGCGGGCGCGGGCAGCGTTCAGGCGGCCGAGCTGTGCCGAGCGCTCGCGCAGTGGGCCGTCGGCCAGGGAGCGGATCGGCGAGGCCGGCCTGGTCCGGATGCCCGGAGGCGACGGCGGCGATGCCTTCGCTGGCCTTGCTGCGGCCTTGGGAGAGCAACGAGTCGACGGTGGGATCCTCCCCTCCGGTCTCGAGCAGCTGGAGGAGGCTCTCGGCGAGCACGAGCAATGACTCGGGGCCGGTGAGGTCGTCGGGGTGGAGGATCTCGCGGTGGGTGAGGACGCTGAGGGGGCGAGCTGCGAGTCGCCGCGCGGACTCCGCAGAAGCCGCTCGCCTCCGCCATCCGGCAGGGCAACGGTGAGGACGTCGAGCAGGGCGGCAGCACGGGTGCGCCACGGGGCGTCGCGTACGGCTTGGACGAGTTCGGCCAGCGCGGCCTCGGGTCCGCCGTGTGTCCGGGTCCAGACGGCGAGTTCGGTGCGGGCGGAGTCGGGGTCGTAGTGCTCGGCCAGGACGCCGAGCAGCCCGGCGGCCGGGGCATGAGCGAGTTCGCCGACCAGCGGCGCTCGTGGCCCTCGGTAAGCAGCCGCAGCCGTGCGGCGTGGGTGCCGAGGTCGGTGAGGCGGATCAGTTCGACCGGGCCGTCGGTGAGCTCCTTGCGTAGCTCCTTGGCGCGGCATTGGGCGTCGCGGTCGGGGGCCGGGGGGCCAAGCAGGGCGGCCAGCGCCGGCGGCATTCCCGCAGGCAGTACCAAGGCGGGCGGCGGGGTCGACAGGTCGAGGAAGACCGGATCGGCGATGCCCTGTGCGCGAGTAATGACGCCGATTTGCTCCAGGACGTCGAGGACGTGGCGCAGGTCGGCGTCCGCCTCCTGGAACCACGTGCGTTCCTGGGCGGGGTCATCGCTGGTGAAGCGATAGCGCGGGCGCAAGTTCACCCGAGCTGGGAGGAACTGTGTGAGCAGTTCTGAAAGATGGACAAACGAGCCCTGCAGATCGAGCGGCTGCGCCGGGGCCGCGAACTCGCCGCCGGAGCGTCGCTCACCGAGGAGAACCACCGTCTCGTCGCGCTGCTCCTTCCGTCGCCCGACCCGGCGACGCAAAGACGACGGGCTCTGGGGCTCCCCAGCCCAACGACGGCATCGGAGACCTGGCCCGACTGCGCGGACTTGGTGTGCTGCTCGCGGCGGCCAATGCCGCTGTACTCGGGGTACCTATGACGAGACCCGCCAGGAGCACCAGCTCCGTTGCGCCGGGCAAGCGGTCGGGACCTCTGCTCTGCTCGATTGCGGAAGCCGCAGAGCGGTTGGGCGTCACAGTGTCATGGCTGCGCACCGAGTCCGGCCGAGGTTGAGTTCCTTATAGGCTGACTGGGAGCCATCGAATGTTCAGCGAGGAAGACCTCGAGCAGATCGTGAAGGACGCCTACCGCCCGAGCGGCGGCAGGGCCAGTACCGGTTGCCGCTGATCGAGACGATGTTGTACTGTCCGGGCCGATCGACACCGGCGGATGCTTCCGCTTTGACGGCCGCCGCCCCAAGGTCTCTGATGGGTTGCCGTGCATCGTTGGGATCCGCTGAACTCAGTTCAGCTCATGTTGCTCCAAAGGATTGGCTCAGGGGATCTCCTTGACTCCCCAGGTGACTCGAAGTCGCGGATCACTGGGTACGCCCTGCGTAACCGCGGGCTTGTCACCATTGACCGTCGCGGTGGCCGGTGGGAAGCCCAGATCACCGATGTCGGTCGCTACTACCTGGAGCATGGCCAGCATCCGGACCATCCGGACCAGCGAGCGGATCCCACGCCTCAGGCTCCTCGTGGAGCCACTGTGCCAGCACGCGGCAAGGTGGCGGCCGTCTCCGAGGCTTCGGCAGTGAAGCCCAAGCCACCCACGCGCACCAGCGGGGCCATCGAGCAGCCCGCACGGCGTGCGCGGGACGCGACGCAGCTGGTGGAGCGGCTCGTCGCTGAGAACAAGGTCATCGTCCGTGCACCGTCCGACGAGGTGATCGCTACGTGGCGGCGCCGTATCGAGTACGCCAAGCGGCACGGACTCCTTCCTGCAGGCAAACGCATCGAGACCCAACGGCACTGGAATGTGAACCGGGACTTCGAGATCCGCCTGGTGGACGGCGTCCTGGAGAGCCCTCGCCGAGGGCCCCGACCTGATCTGCCACCGGTTCCGGTGCCCGCCCAGCTCCGCTCGCCGCATCACGTGGTCGTGGGCCTGCGCGACGACACCGATCGGCTGGTGATGCCGGCGGTGCAACGCCGTCGGGCTCTGCTGCTGTTCGAGGCCCTTGCCACAGAAGCCGTTCGGCGTGGCCACCAAGTGCGTGAGAGGCCGGTAGCCGAGCGCCATCGGAGTCGTCCTTACTACTACGACGGGCGTCACCACCCGTCGCGCTACTCCCGCCGCGAGGGCGAACTCGACATCGTGGTTGACGGTTTCGCCTACACGCTCACCATCCAACAGGAGTCTCCACAGTCAACCGAGCAGGAGAAGGCCGAACTCCTCACCCTGGAACTCTGCTACCACCGTGCGCGAAGGCAATGCATCTGGCGTGATCGCAAGAGCTGGACCCTGGAAGAACTCCTGCCGGTCATCCTCGACGAACTCCGCCAACGCGCTGTTGACGACCGCCAGCATGCCATTGACGAGGAGCGCGAGCGGGCGGAGCGCCAAGCCCGCTGGGAAGCGGCGATGGCGGTGGCGAAGGAACGGGCTGTCCAGGAGCAGTACGTCAAGCACCTGCGCGAACAGGCCCGGCAATGGCGAGAGGTCTCCGCTCTCAGTGCTTACTGCGACGCCCTTGAAGAACGACTGGCCTTTGCGCAGCCATCCGACACGGCGGCCGACCGAGCCTCCGCGAGGACGTGGCTGGCCTGGGCGCGCGACTACGCGCATGTGGTCGACCCGCTCGACACCCTGCCGACCATGCCTGAGCCTGGCAAGATCGAACCGGAAGACCTCAAGCCCTTCCTCGAGGGATGGAGTCCCCACGGGCCCGAGAGCCGCCGTTCAGGCTGGTACTGACATCGTTTATGGACGTGGCCTCCAGCACAAGGGAATGGGGAAGCAGGGTTCCGGTGCAATCCTTGTCCGTGCTACGGGTGGGCCTCGTGGCAGTCCCAGATCGCTGCCCCATGGGGAATCCGCTGAGCCAACAGGAGTTGGCCAGCTGATGTCCTGTTGCGTCCCTGTTGAGTGACGGTCCATCAGTGCGTATCAGTGTCGCGTCCTAGAGTGAGGTTCATGCAGCCTCCCCGCGAGCGCGATCTGCGCGATGCCCTCTCCAGAAGCCTCGGCCTACTGGAGCCTGGCCTTCGTCTGGTCGGGACCGAGTTTCCGTTGCAAAATGCCGCTGGCACCCGTGGCAGTATTGACATTCTTGCGCGTGATCGGCACGGCATGCACCTCGTGATTGAGCTCAAGCGGGAGAAAACGGCATCGCGTCAGGCGGTGCACGAGGTCGCGAAGTACGTTGAGTTGCTCCGCCGGGAGCGCCATGTGCCGGCCGATCGGATCAGGGCTGTCATCGTTTCGACTGACTGGACGGAACTTCTGGCCCCGGTAAGTAACGTGGCTCGGGGCTGGAGTCACGATCTTCGCGGCTACCGGCTTGACCTCAAGGCGGACGGCACCATCTCCGGTGTTCATCCGGTTGAGCTGCTCGCGCCGTCCCCTGACCGGCACGTCACTCCAATCCATGTCATCTACTTCTTTGCGACGTCGGAGGAGCGGGAGGCCGGCTGGCAGCAGATGGTGCTGGCGGCCGCGGAGGCGGGAGCGACCGATCTGCTGGCCGCCTACTTCGACAGGTGTGGGAAGTTCGACCGCGTGGTGGCCGAGTTCGGCCTGTACCTGGCAGTCGGCAGGGTCGACCCGATCGAGGAGGGGCTGGGAAGCCTGGAGTCAGAGGAGGAACCCGAGGACCTGTACGAGGAGTATCCGGCCGAGTATGAGGTGCTCTGCCGCATCACCAACCGAGTGCGGGGTGTGGCTATCGAGTCGGCCGTGCCGGGTGTGTTGACCGAGATCTCCAACAACAGTCACTGGGAACTCGTCGGTTACCGCGGCTCTGGTGCCTTCCACGAGGCGAGCGCCCGCAATCGAAGCGCCTCCTCCAGGGGAAGGAGTGCATACGAGGAGGACGACTTCTTCCGGGCCCTCTGCGGCAACGAACGCGGCGATGGGCAAGTTAAGTTCACCGGTTCTGCCAGCCCGCGGACAGCCGCCCGCTGGCGGTCGTTCGTAGGTGAGGCCGAGCGCAGTCTGGCCGGGAACGACTGGGCACCTCTCGTCAGGGCATGGCTGGAGCGGGCGGCGAGGTGCCCGGACGCCAGCGACGTGATGCTCCACGTCTACAACCCTTGCGACTTGGTGCAGACCCTGGTGTACGGCACGCCGGAGCGACTGGGCGAATACGAGCCCATGGTCCTCGGCGTGATCGAACGCGGCAACGGGCAGCGCTGCGTGATGCGCGGCGGCCTCTGCTGGGACGGTAAGTACCGTGGCGACCTCATCGAGCGGGTGCGGCGCGTGTATGAGGACCCCCTCGCGTGGCAGATAGTCCGGTACGGCGGGAGCGCCTGGGCATCCGATCTGGAGCTGCTGCGGAGCCTGGGCCTTAGGTACACACTGACGGAGATCACCAGTTCGGGCCCCGGTGCGCCGAGTCCCGAGGACGAGCGCGGGCTGTGGCTTCTGCAGGACGACGAGCCACGCCGGTTCTCCTCGGATGACTCTGCGGGGTTCCTCGCGGCGTTGAGCGAGGTGAACGATGACCGCCGCATCGTTGGGCTCGGTGGATTTGTGGCGGAGCATCGAGGTGAGGTTGGAGCTCTGGTCTCCGAGTACCTGTCCGTCCTGGATATCGTGAGGGACGTGTAACCGAGAGCCTGCGTTGTGGTCTTGCTGCCCACCCTGGGCGGGTCGGACGTCGCAGCCGCCGTTGTTCTGGCGATGCTGGCGGCGCCGATTGACGTCGCCGCTGAGTTACGGCGGGTCAACTGATCCTGTGAGCTGCTTCGCGGTTGTCCTCGCAGAGGAGTTCTGACCCCCCGTGCGGGGTCGTCACGGAGACCAAGCATCTCTGTCATGACTTCAGGACGCATCCATCGGAACACCCCATGCTGAGGCGGCAGTAGGAAGAACGAAGGACAGCAACGATCTTCAGCCGCTAGTGTTTTCGCCAGAGTGAGTGTTGACGGGAGCGGGGCATGAGCAAGCTGCACGTAGGGTACGTCCGCAAGGCCATCGAGGAGCGGTTTATCGATCTCGTCGATAGGTCGGATCTGGGCCGGCTCTCCGAGCAGAGCCGGCATCAGGCGCTGCTCAGCCGAGGGCTGGCCGCGCTCGCCGTGCAGATGGAGCAGCCGTGTAGCGACCGTGTGGCCGCCCTGCGAGTCTTCGACGGCCAGGACGACCAGGGGCTGGACGCCATCGCGGTGGAGGTCAATGCCGCTCAGTCGCGGATATGCCTCGTGCAGGCGAAGTGGAGCGACGAGAACAAGGGGCGGTTCGGTGAGGACGAGGTCCACAAGATGTTCCACGGCCTCGACCTGATGCTCGACCGTCGCTTCAGCCGATTCAACCGGCGCTTTCAGCCCTTCGTCGAGGACATCGAGAGGGCGTACGAGTCCGGAGCGCCGAAGATCACGATGATTCTGGCCCTGATGCGGGAGGCGCCACTCAGCGACGGCGTCCGTGACCTGATCCAGATGAAGGTCGACGCACAGAACGAGGTTGAGGAGATGGTCGAGGTCAAGATCCTCACTCTCCGAGACTTCCATCGCGCTATCCTTGGCGACGCCGCGGCACCGAAGATCGACGCGCAGGTCCAGCTCGACGGCTTCGTCCAGGAGTCGACCCCGTACAAGGCCATGTACGGCACGATGACCGCTCCCGACCTTGCCGATCTCTATGAGGAGCACCGCCGGGGGCTCTTTGCCCGGAACATCCGCGACTCCCTGGACCTGACCGATGTCAACATCAAGATCAGGAACACCCTGTTGGATGAGCCGGAGCACTTCTGGTACTTCAGCAATGGCATCACCATGCTGTGCGAGACGATCAAGCCGATCGGCCGCGCGCTTCCCGGCAAGGTGGGGAACTTCCACCTCACGGGTATCAGCGTGGTCAACGGGGCGCAGACGGTGAGCGCCATCCACCGGGCATTTACAAAGGATCCTGACAAGGCTCAGGACGGACGGGTGATGGTGCGGCTGATCTCCCTGGAGAACTGCCCGCCGGGCTTCGGCGACCAGGTGACCACCACCACGAACACCCAGAACCCGATCGAGGAGCGCGACTTCAAGTCGCTCGACCCTGGGCAGGTCCAGCTCCGGGACGACTTCACCCTGCTCCTCAACCGTGTCTACGTCACCAAGCGTGGCGAGACTGTTCCCGACCCGGCCCATGGCTGCTCCATAACGGAGGCGGCCGAGGCGCTGGCCGCCGCCAGCCCGAACGCCCAGCTCGCCGCAGTGGCCAAGCGCGACCAGCACGCCTCCGAGCTGTGGGAGGACGGGAACTACCAGGAGTTGTTCGGTCCCAAGCCGAATGCCTTTCGTGTCTGGCGCTGTGTAGAGCTGCTCCGCGATGTCCGTGCAGAGTTGCAGAGGATGCGCGAGGGACTGGTCTGGCGCGCGGATGCGGCTGCCTTCTACGGTGACCTTCTGGTCACCCATATCGTCTTCCGCCGCCTGGACACTCGCTCCATCGAGGACCCGGAATTCGACTGGGCGGCGCAGCTCGCGAAGGTGCCGGATCTGGTGAAGGCCACCCTGGCCTGGGTCCTCGCCTCGATCGACAAGGAGTACGGCACCACAAGCCACATCATCGCCGCCGTCCGGAACACTGAGCGGATCGAGCGGGTGGTACGGGCGGCCCTGCGTGGGCTGGATTCGGATGGCCAGGCCCCCGATGTGATCGCGGACTACCAGGTGGCCCAAGCCGAGTCGCGGGGCAGGAAGACCAATGCCGTCCCCACGCTCATCGCGGCGGGCCGGATCCAGACCGGAACTGTTCTCGAGTTCCGCCCGTACAGCAAGCCGGAGCGGCGCGAAATGGCGGAGTGGCTCGCGGAGGACCCCCGGCGAGCGCTCGCGACCTGGAGTAACGAAGGCGGCCGCAATCCGTTGCAGTGGCATGTGGACCAGGCGTGGTACTCGCCCAGCGGCCTGGCGCGGCGTATGCGCGAGGCCGCTTCGGGGGTCGACACTTCGGTCCAGGGCACGCTCAGGTGGTTTGTCTCAGGAGAGGGTTCGCTGGACGAGCTTGCGTTGGCTGTTCGGCTGGAGCAAGGGCTAGAGGTGGGGGAGGAGCCGTCCGTGGGCGAGTGACGGCGGCCCGGTCGCAATAGTCGGACCTGGGCGAAATCGGGCCGGGATCGTCGGTGTCCCGCTGTAGGGTCGCGCAGCGCCGGGCTACACGGTCGGCGGCCCGGCGGGAAGCGCGGTCCGGGTCGTCTCCATGGCCGTAGGATCACAGATGGCGGTCGTGAGAGAGCAGGTTCGGGCCGCCCTGGCGCGGCAGGCGCCAATCGTAAGACCGAGCACAGGGGAAGAAGCAGCACACCGATGGAGAAACTGACCTTGGACCTGGACATTCCGCGGCAGCCCGGAGACGGTGCCGGCCCGGCGGCGGAGGAGGCCAAGCCCCAGGTCACGGTCCTCGAAGAGGGTTGGATCGTCGACTTCATCTCCAACGAGACGATCAAGGAGACCCCGAAGGAGAAGGTCCGCCAACGCATCGCCCGCGCGCTCGTCCACGAGCACGGGATCGACCCGGACGACATGCAGCGTGACTTCGCGGTGACCGTCAGTGAGGAGGGGGCGAAGCGGAAGCGGACGAAGAAGGCCGACATCGCGATCTTCGACTTCGGCGCCGAGCACACCATGGCGAACCTGCGCCGCGTGGTGATCTGCAAGCCTGAGCCCAAGCGCGGAAAGAACGTCGTCAAGCTCCGCGAGCCCGAGCAGGCGAGGAAGGACCTGGAGGAGCTCCAGGAGCTGATGGGCAACGAGGACCGTCCGCTGTGCGCGGACGGTATGTGGACGGACGGGGTCGATTTCTTCTTCCTGAAGAAGGTGGTCAGCGACTTCGGCGCAGACTTTGAGGACCGCAGCGACTGGGAGGTCGCCGACGGGACCCTCGGCAGCCGGACTGTCGCCTCGCACCAGCGGCTGCGCCAGGCTGACCCGGACATGCTCAAGATCGCCTTCCGGCGTTGCCACAACTACATCCACGGCAACGAGGGCATGCCGAAGGACGCCGCCTTCTGGCAGTTCCTCTACCTGCTGTTCGCGAAGATGTACGACGAGCGGGTCACCCGGGGCACCGGGCGCGGTCGGTTCCGCACCGGCCTGCGGGAGATGTTCGAGCCGGACGGGCGCGCCGCCATCAGCGCCCGCGTCAAGGAGCTCTTCGAGGACGTCAGGCATGAGTACGGAGACGTCTTCAAGCCCACCGACCAGATCACCCTGTCCGACCGGGCGCTCGCCTTCATCGTCAGCGAGCTCGCCCCGTACGACCTGACCGGCACGGACGTCGACGCCAAGGGCATCGCCTACCAGGAACTCGTCGGCACCAACCTGCGGGGCGACCGGGGCCAGTACTTCACACCGCGCGGCGCCGTCAACCTGATGGTGGAGATCCTCGACCCTCAGGAGGATGAAACCGTCCTCGACCCCACCTGCGGCACCGGCGGCTTCCTCCAGGCCACGCTCAAGCACCTGCACCGCAGTTGGAAGGCGGACGCCGGCACCCTCGGTTTCCCCGACACCGACGAGGAACGGGTGCGGTACGGCGACAAGCTCAAGGCCTTCGCGGACGAGCACCTGTTCGGCGCGGACTTCGACCCGTTCCTGGTGCGCGCGACGACCATGGCGATTATGACGCTCGCGCAGACCACGGGGAACGTCTTTCACATGGACTCGCTCGGCTTCCCGCGCGGGCACCTTTCGGGCGTCGAGCTGGCGAACAAGCAGATCCCGCTCGGCGAAGTCGTCGACGTGCTGCTGACCAACCCACCGTTCGGTGCGGACATCCCGGTCAGCGACGAGTCGGTCCTTGGGCCGTTCCGTGACGGCATCGCCAAGTCGTGGGGTCGGAACAAGGAGACCGGAGAGGTCGAGGCGAGCACGACCACCGGGCCGACGAGCATGGCGCCCGAGCAGCTGTTCATCCAGCGGGCGATCGAGTGGGTCAAGCCCGGCGGCCGGATTGGCATCGTCCTGCCCAACGGCGTCCTGTCGAACCCGGGACCGACCGACGAGGCGATCCGCCGGTACATCCTGGAGCACTGCTGGGTGCTCGCCAGCATCGAGCTGCCGGTGGAGACGTTCATCGTCGACGCAAACGTCAACATCCTCACCACGCTCCTGTTCCTGAAGCGGAAGACCGACCAGGAGGTCTGGAACCACCGGATGGGGACGGAGAATTCGTACCCGGTCTTCATGGCGGTGGCCGAGAAGGTCGGCTTCGACCGGCGCGGGAACGAGCTCTACAAACGCCATCCCAACGGGGCCCGGGTGCTGGAGACGAAGACCGAGATGGAGCGGCTCCGGATCCGGGGCAAGGAAGTGACCCGTCCGCTGACGCGCGTCCAGCCGGTCATCGACAACGACCTGCCAGTGATCGCGGAGAAGTACCGGGAGTTCCGCGCCAAGTACCCGATTCCCGGCGTGGACCCGCGCAAGGGTGGGGAGGCGGGCGCGTGAAGATCGCCGGCCTTTCCAACCCGGTGATGTCCGGCTGGTTCGCGGACCAGGGGCTCAGGCTGGACGCCTCGCCGTACATTTCGGGCTCGCTGGACGCGAAGAAGATGCTGGAGCGGCTGCCGAACACGGCACCGCTGGCGAGTCTGACCACCGGGCACAACGGGGGCATCTTCAACGGCCCCATGTTCCGTAGGGTCTACCTCACCGACCCCGAGCACAGTGTGCCGTTCCTCGGCACAAAGGATATGATGGCGGCCGACCTCACCGGGCTGCCCCGGCTGCGGAAGTCCGACGCCAAGTCAGCCGCCTTGTCCTACTTGCAACTCAAGCCCGGAATGACCCTGATCTCGTGCTCGGGGTTCAACGCCGGCAGGAGGGCGTACGTCCGCCCCGACATGGGTGACTGCTGGTCCTCGCAGGACACGCTCAAGGTCGAGCCCGACCCGAGGAAGATCAAGTCCGGGTACCTGTACGCCTTCCTGCTCAGCCGGTTCGGCGAGTCCCTCGTGCGGGGATCGGTCTACGGATCGGCCGTGAAGCACATCGAGCCGCACCACATCGCGGGTCTTCCCGTGCCCCGGTTCGATGCGCGGTTCGAGACGCGGATCCACCAGCTGATGGAGCGGAGCGCGTGGCTGCGCGCACGGCACCAGGCGGAACTGGTGGCCGCGACAAAGGACTTCTTCGACAGCAACGGGCTCCCCGAGCTGAACGAGATCCGGTGGCACCAGCAGGAACGGGATCTCGGGTTTGAGGTGCAGAGCGTGGGGCCGGTCTCGCTCCGGGCACTGAACTTCGCGCCCAGGGCGCGGAGGCTGATGGAGAAGCTCGGCTCGGTTCCGGGCTCCACACTGGGGGCGATCTGCGAGGGCGGCAGCCTGCGTACAGGAGCCCGCTTCAAACGGCTCGATAGTGACCCAGAGCATGGCGTCCGCCTTATTGGGCAGCGCCAGTCGTTCTGGAACCGTCCCGAAGGGCGATGGATCAACGAAGCAGAGGCCCCGGACGATATTCGGCTGCAGGATGAGACGATCCTGGTGGCCGCTCGTGGCACTCTCGGCGAGAACGAGGTCTACAGCCGTTCTATTTTCGTCACCGGATCTTGGCTGCAGCATGCTTACAGCCAGGACTATGTTCGCGTTGTGAGCGGCAACTCTGAAGTGTCCGGCGCTTACCTCTTCGCCTTCTTCAGGTCCGATGCTGCCTTTCGTGCACTGCGATCCCTGAGTGTCGGAGGGAAACAGCAGGAATATCACCCGAGCTTCCTTCGGGAGCTTGCCGTCCCCCTCGCGCCTCCCGCCGACCGTGCCCGCATCGCCGCCACCGTTCGCTACGCCTACCAATGCCGCGACCGCGCAGACCTCCTGGAGGACAAGGCGCTCGCGCTGATCACCGCCGCCATTGAGGAGGCCGCTGGCTGATGGGTGCCAGGATCGTTGCTGTTGGGGAGGCCGTCAACGATGCCGAGCGGAGGGTGATCGCGTACCTGCGTGATCACGCCCCCGACGACTGGACGGTCCTGCACTCCGTTGAAATCCCGCACCGCGACCGGCTGTTCGAGGTCGACCTCGTGGTGGTCACCGGTCACGCGGTGTACGTCATCGACGTGAAGGGCACCCGAGGCCGGATCGAGGCCGACGGCAGCCACTGGTACCCGGCGCAGCGGGCGCCGTTCCGCAGCCCGGTGCCCAAGCTCCAAAGCCACGCCAAGCAACTCAAGGCGATCCTGGAGACCGCCCACCGGCCGCTGTCCCGCCTGTACACGGACGCCCTGGTCGTTCTGCCGACGGCGGACGCGGTCCTGCTGGACGGTACGCCCCAGCAGCGGGACGCGAAGGCCACGGTCGCCCTGCCCGAACTGATCGGTCGGCTGGCCGGCACGGGCCGGGTGCCGGTGTCGGGCGGGCGGTTCGACGCGGACGTCTCCGCGCACCACGAGGTGATCGTGCGGACCGTGCGGGGCGCCTCGCGTCCGCCGTCCGGGCCGCTGCGGTTCGGCAGTTGGGAGGTGATCGAGAGGCTCAGCGAGTCCCAGCACGCCGAGGGCATCGACGTCCTCGACGAGTACCGGGCGAAGAACGCCCTGGCGGTGCAGGGCTCGGGCACGGTACGGCTCCAGGTCCGCAAGGCGGACCCGTACGCGCCGGAGGCCGACCGGGTACTGCGGCGCAAGCGGATCGGCATCGCGTACGAGGCGCTCGGCAAACTGCCCTCGCACCCGAACATCGTCGGGGTGCGGGACTTCTTCGCCGACGAGGGCCAGGACGCCTACGTCACTGTCTTCGATGACGTGCCCGGACACGCACTGAAGCTGCACTTGACCGGTGCCGCCGACCCGCTGACCGCCGACGCCAAGCTGCGCACGATCCGCCATGTCCTGCAGGGGCTCGCCCATGCGCACAGCCGCCGGATCGCGCACCGCGAGCTGAGCCCATCGACCGTGCTGATCGCCCAGAACGGCCGGGCGATGCTGACCGGCTTCGAGTACGCCAAGACCGCGCAGCGCCGCAGCCACACCGTGATGCTGGAGGCGCGTCGGGCCGCCGACCTGTCCTATCTGGCCCCGGAGTGCCACGCTGACCCCGCCGCCATGGGCCTGCCGTCCGACATCTACGCGGTCGGCGTCCTCGGCTACCAACTGCTCACCGGTGAGCTCCCGTTCAGCTCGGCCACCGATCAGGCCACCGCGGCCGGGCGGCTGCCCGCCGCAGGTCTGGCGAGTGCCGGCGTCGGGGTGGAACTGGCGCACTGGCTCCAACTGCTGTGCGCGACGGACCCGGCCGCACGCCCCACCGCCCTCGAGGCGCTGCGTCGGTTCGACCTGGCCGTCGGCGCCGGCCGGGCCCCGGCCAGGCGGATCGGCATGTCCGCCGGGGGTCCTGCAGTACCGCCCGGGGCGGTCCCGACCGGCCAGGACGGGCCACGCGGCCCGGAGTTCTACCGGGACCTGCCGGCCGACTTCCAACTCGGCACGAAGTACCTGGTACGGGGGCGCTTGGGCCGCCCGGGGTCCTTCGGGGTGGCCTACCGGGTGTACGACACGATAAGAAGCACGGACCGGGCGGTGAAACTGGTCCTCCGGGACCGGGAGTCCGTCCTGGAGCGGCTGCGCCGCGAGGCCGACGTTCTGCAGAGGTTGCAGGGCGCGCCGCACCGCAACGTGGTCTCGATGGTGGACGCGGACCGGCTGCCATCCCCGGACGAATACCCTTACCTGGTATTCGAGTTCGTCGATGGCAAGGACGTTGCCGAGGTGATCCGCGGCGGGCGGATGGGCGCGGCGGACGTGCTGCGTCTCGCCATCGACACTGCCCGCGGGCTGCGCCACATCCACGAACTCGGAGTGTGGCACTGCGACATCAAGCCGAGCAACCTTCTGTGGACCGACGACGGCGTCAAACTGATCGACTTCGGGATCGCGAAAACCTCGGACTCCTCAGAGGGGCACAACTACACCAGCCCGCGCTACAGCCCGCCTGACCTCGACGAGGTGCCCGCCGACGCCACCGGGTACACCGACCGCGACCTGTTCGGGCTCGGCGTCACCCTGTACGAGGCGCTCACCGGCGGGCAGTACCCGTGGGACGCCAACTGGCCGCTGCCCGGGGTCGCGCCCACCGACCCGCGAACCGCGTACAGCGGCTTCGGCGATCTCGCGCCCGGCTTCGCGGAGATCATGCTGCGGGCGATCTCCCCCCACCGGGGCGAACGGTTCAGCACGGCCGAAGAGTTGCTGCGGGCACTGGAGGCCCTGGAGTCCGCCCGCGACACCCGTGGGCCCGTGCCGCTGCCGGAGCGTTCCGAACTGCCTCCAGTACCGCCGACTGGTGAGGCCGGCGCCGCGGCCGCGCCCCCCGAGCCGAACAGCAACCCGTTCGTCGCGCACCTGCAGACGCTGTACAGCCAGAGCCGCCGCAGCAACCGCGGCACCCGCGGCCTCGACCCGCACACTATGTCCGTCTACGTTGAGACCGCCCTGGACCGCGAACTCGTGCCCGCACTCCGCCAGGGCAAGCACGCCCTCGTCGTCGTCACCGGTAACGCGGGCGACGGCAAGACCGCCTTTCTGGAGCGTTTCGAACGCGAGGCCCGAGAACTGGGCGCCGACTTCGGCCCGCCGCGGCCCAACGGCAGCGACTTCACCCTGGAGGGTCACCGCTTCCGCACCAACCACGACGGGAGCCAGGACGAGGGCGACACCGAAGGCGACGAGGTCCTCGAAGAGTTCTTCGCGCCCTTCGCTGGCTCGGCCGAGACCGGCTGCGCGGGCCTCCCGGGCGAGACCCGGCTGATCGCCGTCAACGAGGGCCGGCTGATCGACTTCCTTAGCCATCACCACGACCGTTACCCGCACCTCGCCAGGCTCGTCAACCTGGGCCTGGCCGGCCGGGACACCGGGCAGGCCATCGCCGTCGTCAACCTCAACGCGCGCGACGTGACCGTCCGGCCCGGAACCGCGGACGGCAATCCCCAGGACGGCGAATCGCTCCTCGAGCGGATGGTCGACCGGATGACCCACGAGCGGTTCTGGGACGACTGCGCAGGCTGCGACCTCGCCGCCACCTGCTACGCGCGACACAATGCCCAGACGTTCCAGCACCCGTCGGCCGGGCCGCAGGCCAAACGACGCCTCCGTCGGATCTATGAACTCACCCAGCTCCGCGGCAAACTGCACATCACCCTGCGAGACCTGCGCTCCGCGCTCGCCTTCACGCTCACCTCTGGCCGCGACTGCGACGAGATCCACCAGCTGTACGCGGCTGGTGACGCCCAGAGCATCATCGACAGCTTCTACTTCTCCGCCCACCTGGGCACGCCCCCGACCGACGACGGCACCCCGCAGGAACGCGACCGGCTGCTCTCCCTGCTCCGCGAGGCCGACGTGGCCGCCACGCCCCAACCCCGGCTCGACCGGCGCCTGGACTACACCGGGCTCCTGGAAGCCGGGGCACTGGTCACCGTGGACGGCCGCGGCGACCGCGACCGCGTCCTGCTCGGCCGGCAATTCGAGGAACTCGGCAGGCCGGGCACGGGCCACGGCACCCAGACGGTGGAGCACCGCCGCTACCTGGACGCCGCCCGCCGCCTGCTCTACTTCGAACTCCACGACGAGGAAAGGGCCCAGCGGATGCTGCCCCACCCCTCGGTGCTGCGCTTCCTGCACCTGCTGACCGCCGAGGGCCCGCTCACACAGGAACGCGATGCCGTCCTGCACTCCCTCAACCGGGGCGAAGGACTGATGGCACCGGAGCGGATCGGGAACGCCCTCGCCCTGAAGATCCGCGACGTACCAGGCGGCACCGTCCGCAGCTTCCGACGTTTCCCCGCCGAAGGATTCCAGCTCGAACCAGGCAGCGCACCCGCATCCCCGTACGTGGAGTCCGCCCGCACCGCGCTGCGCCTCAGCTACCAGGACCCCGCCGGCAGCCAGGGCGGCACCGCCGAACTGGACATCCGGCTCGACCTCTTCGAGCTGCTGCAACGGTTCGAACAGGGCTACCGGCCGTCAGTGGCCGACCTCCAGGGGCAGCAACTGGCCCTCGCCGTGTTCAAGAACCGGCTGTCCGCCGTCCCGTACCAGGAGGTGCTCCTGACTACCTATGGGCACGACCTGCGCCGGATCCACCGCGCTGCGGACTCCGTCCTGCACATGGAAGACTTGGCGGCTGGCCCGGCCGAGCACGAACCACTCGACCAGGACGCCGAGCAGCCGGGAACCGGCAGCGAGGAGGAGACGGCATGGCGCTGACCGGATCGCTCGGTACCTTCCACCACCCCGGGGTCAGCCGGATCGACTACAAGCCGCTCGACATGGACCGGGTCCTCACCGCGCTGCTCGCACGACTGTGGCACCGAGGGATGCCCAGCTATGTCACCCGGTCAGGGATGCTCGACGTCGAGGTATTCGTCAAGCTGTTCCTCGACAACCCCGAGGTGTTCGACGGTTTTGACCGCGAGACCACCGCCCGCTGGACCGCCACCCATCTTCTGGACCTGGTCAACCGCGGCAGAGCGGACGAGGCGGTGGCCGGCCCCCGGCCGCTGCACGGCTTCACCTACCGCTTCCGCAACAGTCGCAAGTCCCGCCCGTACGGGGCCGACGAGCAGCTGTACGAGATGCTCACCGTCGATGAGGGAGCCCTCAAGGGGCTCCGCGAATTCTTCTTCTCCGACGTGGACCGTGTCACCGGCTCGATCACTCCCGGTGCGGGCACCGACGTCGAAACCCAGGCGTTGCTGCACTTGGTGGGGCTGGCCGGAGGCCAGATGCAGGACCGCGCGGATACCAGAAAACCCCGGACCCCGTACCCGCCGCTATGCGAGGAGCCTGCGCGGCTGCTCTGCCAGGACGTCATGCGGCTGCTCTATCATCAGGACCACATACCGCGGACGGTTCTGGTCGACCACCTGAAGACACTGTTCGCCTTCCACCTTGCGCTCTACCACCTGCGGATGGCGAAACTGCTCCCGGCAGTCGTCGAGGATGGTCTGGTCCCGGCCTCCTGCCGCAAGGGGCACACCGGAACAGCAGCCGCAGACCGCTGCCCGTACCGGGTGCGGCTGTTCCTCGACGCCGAGGGCACCCCGGGTACCCCGGCCGCCGCCCTCGCCGAGCACAGCGCCGACATCTGGTACCGGCGCATTCCCCGGTTCATCCAGGCGACGTACCAGGTGAAGAAGCTCGACGACTTCGCTGAACACCTCGCTACCAAGACCGGTGCCCTGAGCCGCACCGCCGGCCGGAACTACTTCACGCCCGAAGAAGCACTGCGACTGCTCGGCAAGTCCTACCGCAAGGACCGCGACGCCTTCTTCCTGCAGCGGATCACCCGGGTACGGGACGAAGAGGACGAGCTTCCCCCGGAACTCAGGCGGATCACCCAGCTCGGGCTCGACCCCTTCGACGAGTACACCGAGATGCTGATGCACTACCGGGGCCGTTACTACCGGGGCCAATTCGTGAAGTGCCTGGACTCGATGCTGCTGAAGCACCGGCCCGGCGCGCTGCTCGCCCAGCCCCGCGGCGGGGGCGGCGGCGAGGCAGCTGCCCGCAGGTTCGTACTGGACGCACGACTTCTCGAAGTGCTCCTCCAGGTGTCGCTGCTCCGGGCCCGCGACGACGGCTCCGGGAACCTCGCGACCTCGCCGATGCGGATCGATGAGTTCCTGGCCCTGCTGCGGGACCGCTACGGGCTCTACATCGACCGGTTGCCGGACGGCGACGGCTTCAGCGGTGCACACCTTGACGACCAGGCGGCGCTGCGCGCCAACTCCGCCGCACTCCTCAACCGGCTTCGCGAGATCGGCTACTACCAGGACATGTCCGACGCCTATCTGACGCAGACCATCACCCCCCGGTACGCCATCGGCACCACTGCACGGACGGGAGCCGACCAGCGATGAGTACGACCGGACTGTCCGAGCCCACCCCCAAGGAACTGCGCGAGGCACTCGAAGGCGTTCTCGTACCCCGGCTGGCCAAGCTTGTCGGACAGCGGAGCGCCGGGCACTGCATGCGGGTCACCGAGGTGGACGCCGAACTCGCTGCGTCGCTGGTGCGCCGCCTGCGCGGGGCACTCGGCCCCAACACCACCGTCTGCCTGCTCACCACAGCCGAGGACCTCACTCCGGGCCGGCCGTTCCAGGACGTCGGTGTCACCAGTACCAAGCTGGTCGAACTTCGCAACCGCACGCAGGACGATGGCGCCTTGCCCGGCCCGCTTCTCGCCTTCGTGCCGCCCGGCACCAGGGTGAGCGCTGAGGACTCCTTCGGCATCGCGACCTTCGAAGAAGTGCCTCTCTCGGACGCCTACACGCACCTCGCCGACCACCTGCTGGACCAGGTGCCGCAGCGGCTGCGCCCAGGCGTCGACGAACTGCTCGCCGCCCTCCGGGACCGCCCGGCGGCACGGGCGGGCGACCGCGCCGTCGCCCAGTACCTGCTCGCTCTTCAGGCCAACGACTACCGCGAACAGGTCGCCGGAGCGGCCGTCTACCACTTCGGACTCGTACCGGACTTCCAACTGTTCGCCGACCCTTCCCTGGTACGCGAGCGGGTGGGGAAGAACCACGGTCTGGTGGAGAAGCTGACCACCTCGCCCCGGTCAGAACGGCAGCGTGTCCTGGACCTCGGACTGAGCGATCGCGACTTCGCCGCCCGCCTCGCCGGCTTCGCGGCCCGCTGCGGCCTGGAGGACCCGGTGGCGTGGACCCGCCGCATCGTGGTCGAACGGGACAATTGGGGTCTCTCCTTCGGCAATTGGCGGATCGACGAGCGCAGGCGCGCCACTGTCTCCATCACGGTGCGCGAACTCGGCCTAACCGTGGCGGGCGACAATGCCGAGCACCTGCGCGCCCACCCCGTACTCGCGGCCGTGGCGGGCCAGCCCTACCTGCTTGCCGGGGAGAAGGGCGTCCGCGAGATCGTTGCGCGCTTCGCGGTACAGCCGGACCCGCGCCGGGTCGACGGGCTCGAGCGGTTCCGGGCGGAGATCGTCTCCGAGAACGGCGGCCCGACTGGGCGGACTGCCTACGTCGCCAAGGGGAAGACGGCGAAGGCCGAGTACCGGGTGCCGCTGCGCCGCCTCGACAAGATCGACTGGGAGGAGGGGTGGCACTACGTCCGGATCCTCCCGCTGGACGAAGCGGACGAACCCCTCGACGTCGCACCCGGCGCGCACGATCTGTCCGGTGGCGAGAGCGAGCGCTTCTACGTCATCCCCGGCGGCGAAACCGAGGAGCCGCCGGACCGTAGTGCCGGACGCTTCCCCGGAGTCGCTCAGGCATTGCGGTCCTTGCAGTTCGATGCGCTGGCTGCGGGCGAGGACCCGAGCCGCGTCGCCACCACCGACATCCGCTGGCGAGCGGCCGCGGTGCGCAGTCCGCAACGGATCCTCACCACGAAGGTCCACCCTGCAGGCACTGCCGAGATTCGGCTCGCACCCCTACTCGTCCAGACCCAGCAGGACTTCCTCGCCCGGCCCGGCGACACCGCGCTGCGCCGCCTGGTCCTGCACCCCGACGGCACCGCCGAGACGCCCGCCGGCGGCGATGAGGACCTCGGATCCGCCCTCAGCGGGAGGGCAGCCGACGCGTACGATACCTTCCTGACGGCTCGCCACACCTACTTCACCGCGATCAGCGGCCTCAGCGGGCGGGGCGATGAGCAGAGCGGTCCGGTGGAGCCGACCGGCCTGCTGGTCAGCGAGGCCGTCGACTTCGAGCGGGTCCAGGACGAACTCACCACCTACGTCGAGGCGTTCGCCGAGCTCATTGACGCCCAGTCGCTCCAGGTCGAACGGGCCGCCGACGCCGGGCGCGGCAGTGCCCTGGCGGCGCTGGCCCGGATCCAGCAGATCGACTGCCTGGCGGTGACCTTGCTCGACGGCCTCGGCCGAAGGGACACCGTCCTGCTCGTGTCGCCCACGCACCCGCTACGCGCGCTCTGGCTGGCGACCTGGTCCGCACTGGGCCTGGACTGGGCCGGGCGCCTTGTCGGAGCGGGCAAGAAGGCGGCCCTCGACGCCAAGGACTCCCTGCTGGAATCCCTGGCACCGCTCGGCTTCCCGTTCGCGATCCCGCGCCAGGACGGCCGCCTGATGGCCGCCGCCGACAACCTCACCCCCTACTGGGGCGCCTACCTGCCCAGCGAGACCGCCGACCCCCGCGGCCTGCTCGGCCGGCTCTCCGCCGCCCTGCACCTTCCGACCTCCGGCGCACGCACCGCCGGCGGCACCGGCGCACTGTCCGGGACGGTCCTGGCCGACCGGATCGAGCGGTACGTCCGCCTGCACCCGTATGTCCGCACCCTCGTGCTGAACGTCGTCAACGCGGGCCGTGCGGAGATCGTCGCCGACGCCCTCCTCGAACTGCAGCGCCGCACACCGACCCGCGACCTCACCTACGACATCCGGCTGTGCGTAACCGACCCCGAGGCACCGGAGGCCGGGGCCGCCCTGACGGAACTGCAGAGCGCGCAGAGCCAGATCGCCTCCGCCGAAGCTGAGGCGTTCCTGCACACGGCCGGACCAACCCGTACCGCGAAGCTGGTGCACTCCGTTCGCTCCGTGGCGGAGTTCACCCGGCAACCGGCTGAGTTCCACGCCCACCTCACCGTCCTCATCGACGCCTTCGGCGGAGAACAACACTCGTCCACCGCCGGCCTGGACATCGCCCACGCCCCGGTCCATGGCCTGGTGCAGGCGACCGCCTCCAGCTACACGGACAGCGACCAGCAGATCGTTTGGCACACCGCCCCCCGGCACGGCGCGGCCAAGCCCATGGAGGAAGGCGAGGACCTGGCCACCCTGCTGAGCCGCCTGCCCGCACTGCTCGCCACCGCCGCGGCATGCGTGGCCACCGCAGGACACGCCCCGCGGAACGTGCCGTGCACCGTCCTCTCCCTCGACACCGCCGACCGCGCCCTGCTCTATCAGGCACACCAGACCGCCGACTGGGTCGTCACCATCGACCGGACCTTGGGCCTGGAATACTTCGACCACGCCGGACAGCACGGCAGGCCCGAGTACGTCATCGACTACTCGCCCTCCCCGAGCGGCGGACTCGGACACCAGATCATGGTGAGCTCCAACTCGGTCGAAGAACTGCGTACCCTGCTGGGCCCCACCGCCCGGCAGCACGGCCTGGACGTCGAGGAACGCCACCTCAACACCTTCTTCGACCAACTCCGGCTGCTGTCCGGCAACCTCGCCTTCAAACTGGCCTCCACCGCACCCAACCAGCGGACCGAGGTCCTCGGACTGTCCCTGGCCCGCCTGTACCTGGACTACCAGGACGTCCTGCACAACCAGGTCGTCGTCCCCCTCGACGCGCACCCCGAGCTGTACGCGGAGGCCCGCCGCCAGGCCCGTGAACTCGGCGACGCCCTCTCCTTCCAGCGCAGCGACCTCGCCCTCTTCCACCTCGACGAGCGGGAGCGGACCATCACCTGCCGGCTCGTCGAAGTGAAGTGCTACACCGCGCTCGACGACATTGGCGCGTATCAGCGACTCAAGACCAAGGTTGGCCGACAGCTGGAACGAAGCCAGGCCGTACTCTCCGAGTCCTTCGATCCTGCCCTCCGAACACCCGACCGTGTCGACCGCCCGGTCAAGAACCTCGTCCTTGGCTCCATGCTCCGCTTCTACCTCGAGCGAGCCGCCCGCCACGGAACCATGAATCAGACCGCCCGCACGGCCGCACACCAACTGCTCGACAGCCTCGACGAGGGCTACCGGCTGCGGTTCACCCGGAGCGGCCTGATCTTCGACCTTGCCCGGAGCGGGACGGACCGGGAAGCCGACGACGGAGTGGAGTTCCACCGGATCGGCAGCGACCTGATCGATGAACTGGTCCAGGCGATCCCCACGGTGCGTCCCGGCATTCCGGTCTCCTCGGAAGGCGGCAGCACGGGAGACAGGGCCGATGCGGTGCCGGAGTCGGACGGAGAGGCAACCGCGCCCACCCTGGCGCTGTTGCGGCTGTCAGTCCCGCGCCTCACCGACGCGGTCTTTCGGGCGGAAGACTCTGTGAAGGTGGACGAGGAGGAGGGAGAGGGCGCGGGTCGAGCAGTCACGGAACTGGCAGTGGACGCCGAGTTCGAGCCGGCCCAGGCTGTCACCCCGCAGCCCGCAGCTGTGCGGCACGCACAGCCATCTGAAGCCCGGCCGGAGTCACCCAGTCTCTTCGTGCCGGACGCCGTCGCAGCTCAGGAGCCGGTAAACACGGCGGCAGACCAGAGTGAACGAGAGGGGGCAGTTCCCGGTCTGCCGGTCGCCTCGACACGTGAATCCGTTGATGAGCCCTCCCACCCGGGTGCGGCGCTCGACCCGCGGAGCTTCCACAACGCGCTCACTGCCGATACCCCGGGCCCCACTGCACCACGCGTTACCGGAGACGTGTTGCCCGAGATTTTCCTTGGAGTCACCCGGACCTCACCCCAGCACGGCGTGCTGGGTGAGGTCGCCGGCCGCACGGTCGCCCTCGACCTCGACGAGACCCATACGATCAGCCTCTTCGGCGTCCAGGGAGGCGGCAAAAGTTACACCTTGGGCAGCATCATCGAGGCGGCCTGCTTGTCGGCCCCGCCAGTCAATAACCTTCCACACCCGCTGGCTACCGTGGTGTTCCACTACAGCAAGACCCAGGACTATGCGCCTGAGTTCACTTCCATGGTGCATCCGAACGATGACAGCGCCCAGCTCGCTACCCTCAAGCAACGGTACGGGGCAGAACCGCGTGCCCTGTCCGACGTCCTGCTTCTCGCGCCGGAGGCTCAGGTAGACGAGCGTCGTGCGGAATACCCCGGGATCGAGGTACAACCCCTTGCCTTTTCCTCGGCCGAACTTAAGGCGGAACACTGGAAATTCCTCCTCGGCGCGGTCGGGAACCGGTCCACCTACATCAAACAGATCGCCAAGGCCATCCGTAAGCGGCGCAACGATCTGAGCCTTGACGCGATTCGTCAGGAACTTGCCGACTCACGGATGCCGGACCACATCAAGGACCTCGCCGAGGACCGGCTCGGGCTTGCCGAGGAGTACATCGACGACAGCGTCCGGCTCACCAGCCAGATTCGCCCCGGTCGACTCATCATCGTCGACCTGCGTGACGATCTAATCGAGAAGGACGACGCTCTCGGCCTGTTCGTCGTTCTCATGCAGCTCTTTGCCGACGCTCGGGACGGCGACCGCCGCTTCAACAAGCTGGTCGTCTTCGACGAAGCGCACAAGTACATCGACAGCCCCGACCTTGTAGCCGGTCTCGTCGAGACGGTCCGTGAGATGAGGCACAAGGGTATGAGCGTCCTTGTAGCGAGTCAGGATCCACCCTCCGTGCCCGTCCAGCTGATTGAGCTGTCAAATCATGTGATCCTGCACAAGTTCACCTCCCCAGCCTGGCTGAAGCACTTGCAGAAGGCGAACGCAGCCCTTTCCGGACTCACCGCCGAGCAGCTGGCCCGGCTCGGCCCGGGCGAGGCGTACGTCTGGTCGAGCAAGGCCACCGACCCGGCATTCACCCACGGCGCCGTCCGTATCCGATGCCGCCCCCGTGTTACCAAGCACGGTGGAGGGACCAAGACCGCGTCCGGCGGGGAGTGACCTGCGAGACGACGTCAGAGCGGTCGACCGCTGCCCGAAGCGGTGACGACCATGTGCCGCCTGCCACACGGCGATTCGGCACCATCCAGAGAGCCGATCAGCCAGCCTGGTGCTCCAGGCTGGGGAGGGACAGCCATGGCGTACTCACTTGTGGTAGGCGCTCCCTACCCGAAGCAGATCAACTGGCCGAAATCCGCAGCCAATCTCGTACTCAGTGAGGCGTACGTAGAGATCATCTACGCTTTCGACGGCCTCACGCCCGGTGAGCGGGATGCTTTCAATACAGGGGCAGCGGCGTTCGCCCTCGTCCCCGGTGATAGGCATCTCATGTGGTGCTATCACTTCGAAGCGTCGCCGAGGCCGGGAGACCAGCTGGCGTCCCTCGGCTGGGGAGACTCGCCTTGGGAGGCCCACCGGCAGCGTGACCGCACCGTCGGAGTGCCGGGTCGGGCAGGAAAGCCCTTTCCGGTATCCATGGTGCTCGTTGATTCGGAAACGGGCATCGTGGAGGGACTGCGTTTCGTCAACCTGGACGAGGACCTTGCAGACGCGCTCAGGAACGCGGTTGCCCGACAGCTCGCGCTGCCCTATGACGATGCGGCCGCATCCCGGGAAATCAATGCTGTCTATCAGCGGCATCCCAGCACGCATAGCCTCCTGGCAGAGGCCGCCGCTGGACAGTTGATTCCCGCGCTCGACAGCTGACAGTGAGGATGTTCATGAGCGCTCAGGGGGGGGTAGACCCGGCGTCTGAAAGATGCTCAGCATGCCCGCCGCCCATGGAAAAGCTGGATATGAGGCGATCTGCTTTCACCGCGGTGACCACGGCGCTGGCCTGAATCGCGTGAAAGCGGCGGCCATTGCTAGGGACCTGGGTGCTCTGCAAACTCACCGCCATGCCAGCGGTCAGTCAGAGAGCCGAGGTCTGGGTGATTGCTTGCGTTGTCGCGTGGTTGATATCCGATGTCGGCCCAGCCGGCGTCGGGCCACCAGCGGGCGCTGTTGGCAGATGTGCCGTACACGAGGGTGTATGCATTGGCCAGAGGCGCGGTGGCCGCGGAGTACAGGAGGGCGGCGCCGTCGCGCGGACTGAGCCAGGTGTGGCGGTGGCGGGGTTCTGTGGGCTGTTCGCGGAAGGAACCGATGCGGACGGCGACGACTTCGAGGTCGTGCTTGTGGGCGTACAGGTAGCCGAGGTGCTCCCCGGCGAGCTTGCTGACGGCGTAGAAGGTGTCCGGAGCAGGGCTGTCGTCCGGGCCGAGCGTGCGGTCGACAGGGTGGAAGCCTACGACGTGGTGGCTGCTGGCCAGGACCACGCGGGGGACTCCGCTCCGGCGTGCGGCTTCGAGGACGTGGTAGGTGCCGAGGATGTTGTTCTCGCAGAGGTCGGGGAACGGCGCCTCCTGGGTAGTGCCGGCGAGGTGGATGACGGCTGTCGCGCCGGCGAGCGCGGTAGTGACTGCCGCGAGGTCGCGGATGTCGACCTGGAGACTTTCAACGGAAGGAGGGGTCTGCTCCGGGACTTGCAGGTCCAGGGCCCGGATCGGATGCCGGTCGGATGCCAGTGCATGGATGAGGGCGGTGCCGACGGCGCCTGCGCTGCCAGTGATGACGAGGGTCAAGACTGCCCCGCTTCCATATGAGAACTGATGGTTAATCGGCACGGCGGCAGTTCAGTTGAGGATTTCTTCTCCGTGCTTCTAGCTCTGGCCGTCCAGGTGTGGCGAGGGCGGAGGTGCGAGGTCAGCGTTCAGGTAGGACTGGTGGCGACTCAGGAACTTCTGAGTCGTCACGCAGCGGGCGGCACGCTGCTCACTGCCTACCGGCCGCCGAGGTACGCCTGAACCTCGATGGTGGGTTTGGCCCTGGGCCCGGCAATGGCGGTGAGCATGGGCAGTATCTCGCGGGCAACTGCTGCGCGTTCGGCCGGATCCGGAATGTTCCGCCAGTCGGCCAGCGCGTGCTTGGCGCTGGCTCGGGCTCGGGGGTCGCTCGCGCATGAGGCGACGACGTGGAGGCCTGCCGTGTGGAGGTGCCAGCGGGCGGCCTCCGTATGGCGGCCCTGGCGGCGGGCGATCAGGCCGCGCAGCTCGCGCACGCTGGCAATATTGGAGTCGGCGGGACCGAGTGCGGCAGTGACGTCCTGGTCGAGCAGCCCGGCGTGCTGGGCCGCAAGCGCGAGTTCGGCATCGGTGCACGGGCGGTTGAGGTACGTGGCCAGCTCGGCGAAGCGGCGGGCGAAGTCGTCCGCCGACGACTTGCCCGGCAGGCTCGCCCGGGCTGCCGCGAACACCGCCGGCTCCTCGTAGCCCAGGGCCTCCTCGTCGTCCGCCCAACCGCTCTCGTCCGCGACGGCCCAGAAGTCAGGCGTCACGGTGCCCCACGGGCGGGCCGGCTGGTCCTCGTGCAGCATCAATACCTCCTGGCTCACCACTGCACCACGCGTACAACATGGGTGATCCGTGTGATCGCCGATGTGCTGTTGCGCCAGCCGCTGTAGGCGACCGTGCGGGTCTGGACGCCGGTTCGGGGCGCCTCGACGATCCAGCCATTGCCGACGTACATGGCGACGTGGCCGGGGGAGTCGTCGCTGCCGTCGACGCCGGCGTTGAACACCAGATCGCCCGGTTTGACCTCGTCGACGCCCACCCTGGTGCCGATCTTGACCTGCTCGAACGTCGTCCGGGGGATGGTCACTCCGGCGTGTGCGTAGGCCTGCTGCATCAGGCTCGAGCAGTCGCAGCGGCCCTGAGTGTTGTTGCCGAGCGGATCGGTGCAGTCGCCGCCCCACTGATACCAGCCTCCGCGTTGGGCGAGGGCCCAGGCCACGGCGGTCTTGACCTGCTGGGGGGTGTCGGCGGGCAGCTGGTAGTCCGGGGGCAGCTCGACGGGCACGGTGTCGTCGGCCTGGGTAAACCGGCGGACGTCCGCCATGATCTTTTTGACGTAGTCGTACGTCTGGCCCTTCGCAAACGACGCCGGCGGCACCCCTCGGAACTCGTCGACCCTTCCCCAGCCGGCGTTGTAGCCCGCCAGCGCGAGTTCGACCGCGCTGCCGTTGTAGTCCGGGTGCTGCTTGGCGGTCTTGAGCAGGCTGCACATGAAGCGCCCCTGGGCCGCGATGGCATCTTTCGGCTCCCAGACGCTCCCGCCGTTGCCCCACGAAGCCCAGGTCTCCGGGGTGAACTGAGCAATCCCCTGCGCCTGGCCGCTGTTCGCGCGGGGGTCGAACGCGGACTCAGCGTTGATCTGGGCGGCCAGTACGCCCGCGCTCAGCCCTTGGTCGCAGTTCGCGGCCGCGTCCTTGATGAACCCCGCGTACTGTTCCGGCACTCCGCCCGGGCCGACGCGCAGGGTGCCGGACGACACCACCGGCGCGACCCCGCCTCCGACAGTCGTGGTGCCCTTATCGTCCTCAGCGATCGAGATGAACATGACCAGCCCGACCCCCAGCGCGAGCGGGCTCACCGCGACCGCCGCCACGACGGCCACCAGCCCAGCTTTGATGCGCACTCAGACCCCCCTCAGGTCAGAACTCTGCGCGGCGCGGCATGAATGCCCGCCAACAGCCCGGCCGCAAAGCCGGACTCGCCATTCTCACATTGCCGTGCGACACGCCTGTGGCACGCATCACTGCTGGTGGGAACCCTGTCGCCCATAGGGGTCGTGCCAACCGGCGCATTCCGGCGTCAAACGGATGCACCCTCCCACTGCCCGAGCCGGATGTCACACACGTGACGCATGATCAGGTGATAGTCCCTCGGGGCATCTGTTCGGCGTCGACATTAGACTGCGCCCGACACGGACGGTGACGGGGGGATGACCGGACCTGCGGCCCCTATCCAAGGGGGTGGCCACCTGGGCTGTCATGAGTACACGTACTCATGACAGCCCAGGTGGCGGCTCGGGAACCTGGTCACTCGACATGGCGAAACTCGGGGGAATGGTGTGGCACGCAGAACTACTGTCCCGGCGGTGGAACTGCCCCTCCACAGCCGGCTCGTCGCCCCTGTCCTGGCCGCTACGGGCGGCAGCGGGCGGTCCACGGTGGCAGGACTGCTGGGCGCCGCCCTCGCCCGGGCCGCTCCCAGCGTGGTGCTGGACCTCGCCCCCCGCCTGGCCTCACCGTGGCCGGGCTGGACGCCGGAGGCCGGCGCCGGTCTGGCGTCGGTCCCGCCCGACCAGCCACTCAGCCGTCGCCAGGCCCAGGCTGCGGCAGCCCGTATTCCCGGCGTGGGCGGCTCGTCCTGGCAGGTGCTGACGGACCACCGGGAGTGGAGCGCGCCGCCACTGCCGCTGCCCGAGGCCCCGGCCGCCTGGTATCAGTTGGCCGCGATCGGCGGCTGGCCGGCGGTGGTCGCGGATACCTGCCACCCGATGGCGCACGACCTCGTGGCCTCCCGCACTGCAGGACGGTCCGGGCTGACCGCGGCCTGGTGCGCGCTGCCGGTGAGCGTGCCGGTGGTCTGCGCGGCCACCACCGCAGCTGGGATAGCGGCCCTGCAGACCGCGCTGTCGGCGGCGGCCGCCGAGGGTCTGCCGCTCGAGCGCATCGTGGTCGCCCTGGTCGCCACTGGGGACGGCCGCGCCCCGGCATCGGTACGGGCCGGAGAGACGATGCTGGCCCCTCGCGTCTCCGCCGTCGTCCGGGTGCCCTATGACGCCGACATCCGAGCGCGTGGCCTGCGTGAGGCCTCGCGGCTGGGCGCCCGCTCCGTACAGGCCGCCGAACAGCTTGCCCAGGCCGTCGTCACCTCCGCCCGTACGAGCTGGGGCGACTCGCTGCCACCCGCCGCGCATCCGGCGGCAGCACCCGCACAGACCCATTCCGTAGAAGCCGTAGAAGGAGCGCTGCTGTGAGCCAGATCCTGCACGCCGTCAACACGTTGCTGTCCGACCCGCACACGCACATCCTCGCCGGGGACCCGCCTGCGTCGCCGCCGGTCGACAATCCGATCCCGGCGTTCAAGCCGACCCTGCCCTCGAACGTTTCCAAGCCGACCGGCACGATCCTGGGCTGGGTGGCCGGCGGCGGGCTGGCGCTCGCCGTCCTCGGCGGACTGCTGGGCTGGGCGGCCGTCGCCATCGGGGAGAACAGCGAGCGCGGCGGCATGGCCGCGCGCGGCAAGAAGGCGATCGTGATGAGCCTGATCGCCGGGGTGGGCATCGCCTGCACCTCGGGGCTGATCTTCGCCGCGTACCAGATGGCCGCGTGATGCTGGATCGCCACGACCGCGCCGCGCGCGGGGCGCGCCTGCGCCTGATCGGGATCGGGGTGGTGACCGTGGCCGTCGTCGCCGGCGGCAGCGTCGCACTTCTCAATGGCCTGTCCGACGACGGCAAGGACGCGAAGCCCAACCCTGCCCCGACCGCGACCTCCACTGCTCCGGCGAGCCCGGGGCCGAGCGTGTCCGTGAGCCCCAGCGCGACGCAGTCGCTAACCCCGGGCACGGCCAAGCCGGTTCACCTGGTCAAGCCGACCGGGCAGAAGGACGGCGCGAGCGTCGGGTTTCCCCGCTGGGGCTACGGCTCCATCTCCGCTGCGGTCTACCACATGGACGAGCTGTCGATGCTCGACGACGATATGGTCCGCCGCCAGCTGACCGTCATCACCGCCAAAGGCAGCGAGGATTCGATCGACAAAGCTGTCAGCGAGGTCCGCAAACTGCGCGAGGGTGTCGGCCTGCCGCCCTCCGGCGGCACCCCGGCGGGCCTGACGATCACCACCAATGTCGACGCCGTCCGCGCGAGGTCGCTCAACGACGACGGCAGCGTGGTCCAGGTATGGATGCACTACAGCCGCACCGCCACCCTTCCTAAAGGCGGCCCCGACGACAGCCCGCTCAAGAACCAACTGAGCGATGTCGTCATGAAGTGGGAGGACAACGACTGGAAGATCACCACCGATCCGCAGTACCTCGCCCTGAGGAAGAACCCCGTGCCGTACAGCCCTGACTCAACCGAGGCCTGGCATGACCGCTGGTGGATGGTGGTGCGTGACTAGCCGTAGCATCTGCCGGCTTCTCACCCCGCTCCTGGTCGCTCTGCTGGCCCTAGGAGTCGTGGCCGCCCCAACGGCGATAGCCGATAGCCCGAGCTCGCACGCCAGCGTCGGCCCCCCAGCCGATATCCCGTCGGGCTGGCTCAAGGACAACCAGATCAGCGAGGAGAACGTCGGCGTCGACCAGAACGGCAAGTACTGCATCCTGGCGCAGGCCGACAACTGCCGACTTCTCAAGGACCCTGAGGTTCTGGACGACTGCGACGAGCACCAGGTCGGCTGCGACGACCCCAGCGTCATCCAGAAGCGCAAGGACCGGGAGCTCAAGCTCCTCAAGCAGTGGGAGGACGGCTACGACAAAAGCCTTTCCAACTACAAGCCGCTCGATGACGCCCTGCACAAGTGCATCGAAGGTGGCCAGAAGTTCAAGGACTGCATGGACCAGAACGCGGGCAAGTACCCGCCGCCGGTCAACGGTCCGTTGGACTGGGTTGCGGGCAAGATCAGCAAGATGGCTGCCGACGCGATGCGCGAGGCCGCCGGGGCGATCGGAGAGGGCGTCGTCTGGCTGCTGCAGCAGTTCGCCGAGGCCTTCAACGACTTTTCGACCATCAATCTCGCCCAGGTCGGCATCGGGCAGATGACCGGGATCATGACGGTCCTGTCCGTGGTGATCGCCACCTTCCTGATGTTGGTGCAGTTCGGGAAAGTGGCCGTAAGCCAGCAGGGCGCGCCGCTCGCGACCGTGCTCAAGGGCATCGGCAAGTACGCGCTGGTGCTGGGGGTGTACGCGGGTGCCGCGCAGGTGATCCTGAGCTGGATCGACGAGGTGTCGATCTGGATCACCAATTACTCGTTCGAGGGCGGCGGTGCGGACAAGGCGGGTGCTGCGGCCGCGATGAAGGTGCAGCTCGGCAAGCTGTTCTCCAGCCTGGTGGCGGGCGGCGGCGGAGGAGCCGCCGCCGGGGGCGCGCTGGTCACCGGTAGCGGCGTGGCGACCCAGGCCGTCGGTGTGGTCATCGTGCTCGGCATCCTGTCGATCCTGGTCGTCGGGGCGCTGTGGATCGAGATGCTGATCCGCCAGGCCGGGATCATGGTGCTGATGGTCGCCATGCCGGTGGCGGTGGCCGGCCAGCTGAGTGACGAGACCCAGGAGTGGTGGCCGAAGGCCCGCCGCGCGTTCACGGCCATGGCGTTCTCGAAGCTGGCGATCGTGGTGTGCTTCGGCATCGGCTTCAACGCTATGGGCCACGCCGACGGCATCCAGAACGTGATCGTCGGACTGATCGTCTTCCTGCTCGCGATCTTCGCCTGGCCGACGCTGGCCAGGTTCCTGACCATGGTGGAGGCGGGCGGCGGCAACAGCGTGGCCGCCGGGATGATCTCGTCGGTCGGCTCCAGCGTCGGCGCCGCGTTCGGCGGCTTCGCTGGCGGCCAGCTCGGCGCGGCCGGGGCCGGGGCCGTCGGCGGCGGGTCGGGCTACACCAAGGCGCTGGAGGAGGAGACCAGCTCGGCGGCGTCCGACAGCTCCTCAGGCGAGGTCACCCCGATCGGCGCGGGCGCCGGTAAGAAGTTCTGGAAGGGCGACTCGGACCGCTCCTTCAAGGAGAGGCTCGGCAGCGCCGTCGGACTCGGTGCACAGGTCGCCGCTGCCGGGGCCGGCACGCTGGAGGGCGCTGCGGCCAACACGGCCGCGAACGCGGGCCTCGGTGCCCCGGGCAGTGGCCACGCCACCGTGATTCCGCCCCGCAAGGGCGGCGGGGCAGTCGCGCCGAGCGCCGGTGCGCAGGACAGCGGCGCCGATGCAGCCGCCGAGCCACAGAGCCCGGCCGGGGGCCCGCCGGAGGCGAAGGTGCCGACGACGGTGGTATCGGGTGGCCCGGTGCCCGATGGCGCCACGCTCACGCTGTCGCCGAAGGCCGGTGACACCGCCACCCCCGCGCTCGGAACCCCCATACCGCCGGAGGCGGCCGCCGCCATGCCCACGAAGCCCATAACACCACCGCCCGCCGCACCGGCGCCGCCGACATCCGAGGGGAGCTGACGCATGTCCCTGTCCCACAGCCGGCCGGACACCTACACCGGCTGGCAGCGCGAGAAGTCCGGCTTCATCGGCGAGCTGTCCGGTGTGGGCTTCGCCCTGATGGCCGCGGCCTCCGTCGTCGCCCTTGTCCCCGTCTACCGGCACAGTTGGACCGCCGCCCTGGTGGCCCTACCGCTAGCGGGCGTCCTGCTGCTGCTCGCCTACGGCCGGGTGATGGGCCTGGCCGCAGAGGAATGGGTGCTGCTGGCCGTCCGGCACCAGGTCGCGGTCGCGACCAAGCGGAACGTTTTCTACAGCGGGGTGTTCGCCCCCGCCGACAAGGAGGGGAACCAGCCGATGGACCTGCCCGGGGTGCTGGCGCGCCTGCGAATCCTGACCGCTCCGGACGGCCAGGGCGGCACGCTCGGCGTCGTCCACAACCCGGTCGACAACACCTACACCCTCATCGCGAGGGTCACCTTCCCGGGCCTGGCCCTGGTCGACACCGAGCGCCAGAACGCCCGGGTGCGCCAGTGGGCGGCGTTCCTGCGCGGCCAGTGCAAGGAGGACGGGGCGATCGTCCGCATCCAGGTGCACCAGCGCAGCCTCCCCGACGACGGTGAGGCGCTGCGCTCGTGGACCGTGCGGCACACCGCCCAGGACGCCCCATCGGCCGCCGTGCAGGCGCTCGGCGAGCTGATGGTCTCCGCGGGCCCCGCCGCCACGATCCGCGAGACGTACCTGTCGGTGACGCTGTCGTCGACGCGGGCCCGCCTGGCCGTGCGCGGGGCCGGCGGTGGGCAGGTCGGCGCGGCCGCCGTGCTGGTGCGCGAGTTCCACGCGATGCATGGCTCGCTGTCCTCCGCGGGCTTGCAGGTGGTGGAGCTCCTCGACCCGCGCCGGGTGGCCGCGGCCATCCGCACTGCGTACGACCCGGAGGCGCAGCAGATGCTGGCGGCGCGCGGTGCGGCCGCCGACGACCCCTCGTACAAAGGCGCGCTGCCCGGCGTCGACCCGGCGTTGGCCGGTCCCGCCGCCGCGGAGTACACGTGGGGGCTGTATCGGCACGACGGGGCGTGGACGGTGACGTACCAGGTGCGGAACTTCCCGCAGTCCGAGGTGTATGCGACGTTCCTGCAGCCGTTGCTGCGGCCCAGGACGAACGCGCGGCGCTCGATGTCGCTGGTGTACGAGCCGATCGGTCCGGCGCGGGCGCGCAAGGAGTTGTCCAAGGAGAAGACGAAGCGTCAGGCGGCGCGGTCGCTGCGGGCCAAGACGGGGCGGTCTGAGTCTGAGGACGAGCGGCGCGAGTCCGAGATCGCCCGGGCGCAGGACATCGCGCGCGCCTCCGGGCAGGGCGTCGTCCGCATGGTCGCGCTGATCGCCGTCACGGTCACCGACCTGGAGGAGCTGGAGACGGCCTGCGCCGAGCTGCAGGCGGACGCGAGTGACGCCGGGCTGGAGCTGCGGCGCTGCTGGGGCGCTCAGGACGAGGCGTTCGCGGCGGCCGCGCTGCCGCTCGGCATGGGCCTGCCGCCGCGAAGGATGGCCATCTGATGGGCTTCCCCTTCCTGCGCCGCGAGCGCAGCGACACCTCGCTCGAGTCCACGCGGGTCGCCGACCTGTTCGACCCCTCCGAGTCACTGCCCGCGCAGCGTCAGCCCAGTGCCCGGGAGCTGCGGCGGGCCCGCCTGTTGGAGGACCCTGCGACGGCGATGCGGATCGCCCCGAAGAAGGGGTGGCACCAGCCGTACGCGGGCCGGGCCGCCTCGCACGCCAAGGCGGAGGTGTTCCGTGCGGACACCGGGCGGGCGTCGGGGATCTATCCGTTCCTGCACGCCGCGTCGTTGCCGCCGGTCGGCGCCTATATCGGGTTCAACACGCTCACGATGCAGGCGTTCAGCGCGCATCCGAGCGTGTGGGTGAAGGAGGGGCTGGCGACCAACCCCAACGTGATCCTCACCGGCATCCCGGGCTCCGGGAAGTCGGCGCACGTCAAGGCGCTGTGCTTCCGGCTGATGGCGTTCGGGCACCGCACGCTCATCGCCGGCGACGTCAAGGGCGAGTACGCGGCCCTGTGCCGGCACCTCGGCACCGAACCCGTGCGCCTGGGCCCCGGACTCTCTGGTCGCCTCAACCCGCTGGACGCCGGGCCGCTCGGCCAGGACCTGCACCTCATCAAGGACGGCGCCGAGCTGACGGCGCGGCTGACCGAGATCCACCGGCGTCGCCTGACGCTGTGCAAGGCCCTGCTGGAGCTCCAGCTCAAGCGGGTGCTGCAACCGCAGGAGGAGGAGTGCCTGGACGTCGCCGTGCGTGAGGTCACCGGTGCGCTGGCCGGCGCGGGACACACCCGCCTTGACACCCCGACCCTGCCACTGGTCTACCAGGTCCTCAAGGACCCGACCGAGGCCATGGCCCGGGAGCTGCGGGTGCGCGGAGGCGACGTGCAGACCGCACGCGAGCAGATGGCCAGCATCCGCTCCGCCCTCGGCAGCATGATCTCCGGCCACCTGGGTGGCCTGTTCGATGAGAAGACCTCGGTGTCGCTGGACTGGGACGCGCCGATCCAGAGTGTGGATATCTCCGCGCTGCAGCAGTACGGGGACGAGGTGGTCGCGATGGTGCTGACCTGTGTGTCCTCGTGGGCGCAGTCGGCCATCGACCGGCCGGGACGTCCGTGGATCATCGTGCGCGACGAGCTGTGGCGGCAGATGCAGTCCGGCGGGTCGTCGATGGTGCGCAAGATCGACGCCGACCTGCGTCTGTCCCGGGCAACCGGCACGATCCAGCTCCTCGCCACCCACCGACTTTCGGACTTCGAGGCGGTCGGCGCAGCGGGCAGCGAGGCGGTGGCGATCGCCAAGGACCTGATCGCCTCGTGCGAGACCCGGATCCAACTCGCCCAGGACACCAAGCCGTTGAACCTCACCCGGGAGGCGATCGGTCTGACCGACGCCGAGTGTGACCTGATCGGGTCCTGGGGCGCCGGGCAGCGCGGGCGCGCGCTGTGGAAGGTCGGCAGGGGCGGCGGCTCGCACGCCGTGCAGCTACTGCTGTCGCGCACCGAGCGGGAGTTGTTCGAGACCGACGAGAAGATGGTGATCTGAGGTGGCCTCCGACAACCGGGTGGACGACAGCACGTTCCTGTTCGGACTCGCTGCCGGGGCGGTCATCTCGCTGGGCGCGGTGTCGCTCGCAGCCGGCGCCCTGGCGGGCCTGCTGTCCGGGGGCGGCCTGCCGAAGATGACCGCGTCCGTGCCCGAGACGTTGCTGCTGTCCGTCGCGCAGGGGCCGGCCTCCGTCTACCAGCCGGCCCCGCCCGCCTGGCTGTTCTACACCGTCTTCGGCCTTCTGGTCGTGCTGCTGGCCGTCCTTGCCGTGGTGGTCGTGCGGCGCCTCGGCCGTCGCCGTCGCCGTTCGCTCGCGGGCGGGGCGACGTGGGGCGGGGCCAAGGTCGAGAAGGAGATGGCCCTGCCCGAATCCCCGGCCGAGCGCGCGGACCGCATCACCGCCGGGCGGGGGCGGGAGACCCGGAAGATCGTCGGCGTCATCGAGCGCAGCGCGAGCGCGATCGCGTTCGGTCCGCCCGGATCCGCGAAGACCTCCGGCCTGCTGTCCCCGAACGCGGCAGAGTGGCAGGGCCCGGCGCTGGTGACGACGACCAAGGCCTCCGACCTGGAGGAGATCTACGCGGCCCGCAGCCACATCGGCCCGGTGTGGGTGATCGCCCCCGCGGGGCTGCCGGCCGGGCCGTGGCTGACCGCGCACTGGTCGCCGGTGGACTACGCCGTCGACGACGAGGCCGCGGAGCGCATGGCCGAGTGGATGGCCGACGCGAGCCAGAAGACGTACGACCCGAAGGCCGAGCCGTGGCTGATCCAGGCCCGCGCCATCGTGGCCGGACTGCTGCTGGCCTCCCGGACGTCCAAGGGCGGCATCAAGTCGTTCCGGCGCTGGCTCACCCAGGGCGAGGCGGCGGTCGACCACGTCCGCGCGATCCTGGAGGAGGACCACCCGGAAGCGGCACTGGACTACGCCCAGCCCTGGACGACACTGCACGACGACGGCAAGGGGTCCGTGCAGTTCACCCTGAACGTCCTGGCGGCGACGTACCGCAGTACGGGCATCCGCGAGGCCGCCGAACGGACCGACTTCAGCGCCGAGGAACTGCTGGAGCGCAACGGCACGCTCGTACTGATCGCGGCCCCCTCGCAGGCCGACCGGTTCGCGCCGTACTTCACCTCGCTGATCGCCGCGGTCCTCCACGCCGCCGAGGTCCGGTACGAGAAGCTCGGCCGACACCCCGACCGCTCGCTCGGCCTGTTCGTCGACGAGGCCGGCAACTTCCTGCGCTACCCGAAGCTGCCCAACGTGCTCACCACCGGCCGCGGCATGGGCATCACCGTTCTGAGCATCTGGCACGACTACTCGCAGCTCGCCGGCCGGATGGGCCGAGAAGGCGCCAAGACCATCATCTCGGCGAGCACGCTGCGGCTGCTGCTGCCAGGCATGGCCGACGACGAGACGATGCGTTACATGTCGTTCCTGTTCGGCCGGGAACTCGTGGAGAGGACCAGCCACACCACCGGCACCGGCCGCGACTCCACCTCGACCAACGTCGTCGAGTCGGACCTGTTGCCCGTCCACCAGCTGCGCGAGATCCCCGAACACACCGCGATCGCGCTGTACTTCAACCGGCCGCCGATCCGCGTCCGCATGCGCCTGACCTGGCGCGACCCGGACGTCAAGGCGTGGCTGGCCCGGCCCCCCGCGGTGCCGCCTGTCGACGCGTCGCCGTACCGGGCCCGGGAGGCCACCGATGTATGACCCCGCCACCGGAAGCACCGCGCCGCCGCCGCCGAGGCGGTGGGTGTGGTCCGCGATGACGCCCGCGGACCGGCAGCAGCGCCTCGTCGAACTGGCCCCGTGGGTGGACTGGCTGATCACCCACCACCACCTGCACCGCAAGATCCCCCGCTGCTGGTACCGCGACGGCCACGAGCCCGTCCTGGAGATCCTGACGGCCCTCTACCTCGGCTGGGTCCGCACCTACTGCGGCGACCCCACCCGGACGGGCACCTTCGGCGAACTCGCCTGGATCAAGGAGCTCCACTCCGTCACCCCGTACCTCGCCGCCCCGGCCTGTGAGGAGGGGCACCAGGATCCGCCGCCGCGGAAGAAGCCGACCGGCGGGGCACTGTCCGACTGGCTCGACGACGACCCGAGCCGGATCGCCGCCGCCCCGTACCACCCGGCCGAGGCCGAGGCCAACCGCCTGGCCGCCGCGCACGCCGTGAACGCGATGAAGGCAGGCGGCTGGCCCTCCTGAGTTCGACAGATGCGCCTCGCCGGTGCTTCCGGTGGGGGCGAGGCGCATCCGTGTTCGCGCAACCGTCCTATCGCGACGGCCCGCTCCGGCCCTGGCCGCGGTCCTGCACTGGCCCGGACTGCTGGACCTGCTGCTGCGGAACCGCCGCCCGCTGGGCCGCCTGCACCCGCTGGGCGTCCTCGGCGAGGCGCTGAGCTGGAGGTTGGGCAGCGCGCCTGCCCAGCTCCTGCCGGATCTGACCCGTCGCGATGTCCAGGCCGGCGGCTCGCTCGTGCGCGGCCTGCGCCTCCGACTTTGCCGCCTCCAGGCCCCGTTCGCGCGCCGAGGTGGCACGCGCCAGCACCTCCGCCGGATGACCGCCGGACTGCTGCCAAGTCGCCAGTACCACGTCATGCTCGGCGGGATCTCCAGCCGCCCGGGCACTCACCTTCAGCTGCTCCCGGGCAGCGTCGAGGTGCTGCTCACCGCTCTGTGTGGCCACGCGAAGGTCCGCCAACTGCTGCTCGAGGACCTCACGCTCGGCACCACGAACAGCGGGCCTCCCGAACCCGCCCCGCTCCGCCAATCGCCCCTCCATCACGTCAGCCTGCTGGCGAGTCCGTTCGACGTCACCAGCCAGCTGTTCCACGAGGGCGCCATCCGCCCGGCTCTGCAGGATGGCATCCACCCGCTCGGCCCGGGCAGCTACACGCTGCTCGACCTCGCCGCCTGGCGCAAGGGAGGTCGCGATCTCGTCGGCCCGTCCTTCGGCGTTCGCTGCCTGGCTTCGGGCGGTCTCCGCTTCCCGGGCGGTGTGGGCGAGCAGCGCGGCGAGGTCGGCGTCCGGCACGTCCCCGTAGCGAAGCCGCTGCGTGTCACCCGCCTCCGCCTGTACCGCCGGGCCCACAGCCGACCTGCTGTCGGCCGACGGTTGGGTGGTCGCGTGGACGAACTCGGCTCGGCTCGCCCGGTCGGGGAACTGTTCCATCTGGAACCAGGTGCGGGCGGCCTGCTCCTCCGAAATCCCCTGCTCGGCGAGATGGTCCTGCAACTTGCTGTAGACCGGGTGATCGACTCGGCGCACCACGCTGTCGAGCACGGTCTTCAGCTGCGGGTCGACGTCAGGGCTTCGCTCGACCCACTGCCGGACGGCTTCGGTGAACTGAAACCTCTCCCGCATCCGCTCGGCCAGCCAGCCTACATCCGCCGGGCCGAGGGCGGCGCGTTCGGCGGCGGCGTCGTACACGGCCAGCAGCGCCGCAGCCTTGATCGCCTCGCGTGTCAACGGATCCCTGAACCGTTCCGGGACCAACATCGGGTTGAAGCCACGGAGGACGTCCGGAACGTCCCGCTGACGCCGCTGCTGAGGACCGTCGGCCGCCATACTCCGCGGGGTGTCCATCGGGCTGTTCAGCGTGTGCTCGATGACGTTGACGGGCTCCTTGCTGGCGAAGGTCCATCCCGGGGTGGGGTGGAGGTCGTCAAAGGGATACCCCTTGCCCTCGCCGGTCTGCTCGGCCCTCAGATGGACGACATATCCGATCTTCCGATCGGGGCGTGGATCGTCCGGTGCGGCCCCGAAGAAGGCGTAGCGGCCCTCGAAGTCCGTTTTCGGGTAGGCAGCAGACAGAAGCTCCTGCACCGTCCCTTTGAAGCTGCTGTCGACCAGGGTCAGTCGGCTGCCGGGCTTGCCCACGGGGACGCCCTGGCGCCGGAGGTACGTGGTCAGGTCGCGGTGAGCTCCCGAGATGCTCTCCGACGCGACCCGGTCCCGTGTTCCCCGGAATCCTTCGATCTCGGGGAAGCTTCTTCCGCTGTTGTGCTCGAGATCCTGGAGCGCGGCCTCCGCAACGATGCGCGAGAGCACGACCTCACGGCAGCTTTTGGCGAAGAAGTCCGGGTCCAGGGCCCGTGTTGCGGCGGCGAAGCTGTGTCCATCCCGTCCCAGAAAGACGATGACCCGGCCCTGGTCGGCGTCCGCCCTGAGATCGGGAAGCATCTCGGCTGCGATGGACGTAATGAACGGCCCGTGAAAACGGCGGAAGGCGTCATACGACTCCGCGACGGCCTCTCGTCCAGCAGGCGTTAACCGATATTCGTCGAGGAGGGCGGAGAGGGTCGGATACTCCTGCTCTATCAACTCCGCTCACTTTCCGGACGAGCGGCTGCCGACGTCGGCTGGCTTGTCAGGGTCCTGGTCAGCCATGCCATGAAGGCGTCATAGTCAGCCTCGAAGCTCCACCGCAGCCGGACGCCGTCGTCGCTGGCGGTGGTCCGTCCGATGTCGTCCATCGCGATGCCGATGTCGTCGGAGTCGACGAAGGGGAGGTTGAGGGCGGCCGAGAGGGTGAGCGCGTCGTGCTGCATGCTGCCGGGGTGGAAACGGCTGAACCACGCGTCCAGGTGTGCCGCGAGGAGCCCGGCCCATCGCGGCGCATCGGAAGAGGCCAGCCACGCGTACAGGGGGCTCTGCTGCGTGACCTCGATCCGGGGCGTGAACGTGACCTCGGATGCGATGAACTCCGGCGTGGTCAGGTGTCCGACGGCGACTGCCGCAAGCACATCGTGGGCAGCCGGCACGTCCAGCCGGACGTTGTGCTCGGCGCGTTCGGGGTTGCGGTAGCGCAAGGCTCCGCCCATCTGGGTCACCCTCAGGCGTGAGGCCGCCTCAGGTGCCGCGGCGAGGACGTGGGCGAGGTTCGACAGCGGGGCCATGCCGACCCACCTCACCGGCCCGTCGGTGGAGGCCAGGACCTCGCGGACGGCGGCGACGACGTCGGAGCGCTGGGCCGGCACGTCCTGTGGGATGAGGTGCTCCACCACGAAGTACGGCGTGTCGGAAAGCTCGGCACCAGCCACCGTCACCACGTCGGAGCGACCCATCAGGTCCAGCAGATGACGCGCGAAGCGTGCGCGACGGCCCTTGGACTCGTCCCCGGTGATGACGAGCCTCAGGTCCGACGTGTACCGTGCGGCAGCAGCGACGGCCAGGGCGTCGTCGGCATCCCCGCCGATGTCGGTGTCGATGATGAGCGGCGCGTTGCGAAGATCCTCCGGCCAGGAGGCCGAACGCATGTCATCCGCCATCATCCCGAACACACCGCCGGGATCTGTCTTGCCCAGCGCCATGATGGCTTCCCAGTGCCGGCGCAGGTCGTCCCACGTATCTTCGGAGCTGTCCCCCACGTCATCCCCCTTCGCTCGTTCAGTAACGGTCGTCAGGACCTCTGAAGATCCATCGTAATGGGGCTGTTGACCACGCTTCGAAGGACAGCCGTTGCGCCTGCGCCCGGCAGGCTCGGATGTCCCCGGTGCCGGCTGTGAAGTGCTGTCTTCGATCCCAATCGTAAAGTAGCGCCGGGGCCTGACAGTTGCAGTCAGAGGGTGTTCAGCGGATGTCGATCACCAGGTCAGTGCCTGACCCCCTGGGCGTCTCTCGGGTGTCCAGAGGAATCTGAACCTTTGTCCATTGCAGTCCAGACCTTGCGGACGAATGCGGGGCTGCGGTGGGCCCGCCGGGCAGTCTTCCGCTGACTGAGGCCGTCGAGGCGGCCTTGGACAATGCGGGCCCGGGCTTCCTGCGCATCGCTCGGAGGAACGGTATCGGTAAGGAGGTTCGGGGTGCAGGTGTGCACTCGGCTCCTGGTGTGCATTTCAGGCTGGCCGACGGTATCGGTAACGGAATCGGTCAGGTCGGAGGTGTGCGGGTGTCCGCCAGACAGGACTGAGCAACTGTCAGAAAGATTCGGAGGAGTTCGGCTGAGGCTGACGAGCTGACGGCGCCAGGCAGGGCCGGCTTCCCCGAGCACCAGGAGTAGGACAGGGGCGATGAGGTGGACCAGGACGCCGACCGGGTCTCCGGCGAGGGCGGCATCGCCGATGTTGGCGAAGACGGAGAACGCGCCGGTGAGCCAGCGGAAGGCGGTGGGCCAGGCGCCTCCGTCGGAGCCGAAGCGGGCGAGCGTGGCGTCGGCCTGGAGAGCCATGACGAAGGCAGCATCGATGGCACCCGCAAGCGTCCAGCCCGACCAGGGCCGAGGGGTGTGCGCACCGATGAAGTGGGCGCCGGTCATGGCGGAGAAGGTGCACACCGCACCGACGAGCACCCAGGTACCTGTGGTGAGTACTCTGCCGGTGCGACGAAGTTCGGCGTGGGTGGGCGGGGTGGTCGGGAGGGTGCTGGGCACGAGTCCTGTACTCCTGGGAGTTCGGTCGCAGGCTGAGCGGGTCGGTCTCGTCCGGGTGCGCACCACGGGCGCCCACCGTCTATGGCCCGATCACAGATGGGGGCTGCGGCTGGGCGCGGTAACGCGGGTGTGCACCGTGGTGTTCACCAGGCCGGCCTTGTTGCGCCGACGAAGCTGAGGCCAGGTGGCCGGTAGGAGGCTTGGCGGACGGGGATGCCTGCGCGGGGTGCTTCGATCATCTGGCCGCCTCCGAGGTAGAGGCCAACGTGGGTGATGTCCGTGGTGGAGGTGCCGTAGAAGACGAGGTCGCCGGGGAGCAGGGCGCTTCCGGGTGGGAGCTTGGTGGTGGCGTTGTACTGGTCCTGGGCGACGCGGGGGATGGGGATGCCGGCGGCGGCGTAGGCGGCCTGGGTGAGGCCGGAGCAGTCGTAGCCGTGGCCCTCGGTTCCGGTACCGCCCCATTCGTACGGGGTTCCGATCTTGGAGCGGGCGAAGAGGACGGCCGTCGCTGCGGCGCGGTTGGGGGCTGTGAGGGCGAGCGGGTCAGCGCCGGCGTACTCGCGGGCCTGGATGAGGACCTTGTCGACGTACCAGTCGGCGTGGTTGTAGGCGAAGACGGCAGCCCGGATGTCGCCGCCGTTGCGGGCGCCGTTGGCACAGAGCAGGCGGGCCGCGGCGTGCACCGAATCGACCGCGTCCCAGGGGGTGGGCGGGACAGCGCCTTCGGACGGTACGGGCTCGGCGTACTGGGCGAAGGTGCTGGGGAGGAACTGCATCGGGCCGACGGCCCCGGCGCTGGAGGTCTGGTCCGCCGCGCGGCCGTGGTCGGTCTCGATCTTGCCGATGGCAGCGAGGACGGTCCAGGGCAGACCGGGGCACGTGAGTGCGGCTTGCTGGTAGAGAGATGCCATGCGGGGCGGGACGTCGGCCATGGCAGTGCTGTTGGGTGATCCGTCGTCGGTGAGGAGACCGAGGAGGCCGCCGGTGGCGGCGGACAGGGCAGCTCCGGCGGCGGCGATGAGGACCAGGAAGGCGGCAAGGCAGCCCGCGGCAGCTACAGCGGCGGCGCGGGCCGCCGCAGACTCCATCGGTGCCGTCCGTTCAGGCGCGGGCCGGGCGGCCGGGCGGGAGCGGGTGGGGCGGCGGGACGACTGGGCGGTTGCCCATGTGGACGGTGCCGGTGGCGGCGAGCGCGGACATAGCGGGGCGGCGGTCGGCAGGCCAGCCGTCGGGAAGTTCGGCGAGATGCAGGCGGCGCGAGAGGGCGCTGACCGGCAGCCAGACCGGCTCGGCCGGGGTGGTGGGCTGGTCGCGGCTGTAGGTGGCGGCGGCCAGGTAGTCGAGGGCGGCGTGGCCGGCGAGGCGCTTGTGAAGGTTGGCCTCACGGCGCTGGCTGTGGAGGGTGAACAGGACGAGCGGCCGGCTGCGGGTCGCGAAGGCGAGTTCGGCGTAGTCGTCGAGCTTCGCGGCGAGGCGGGTGAGGGACTCCGTGCCAGTGTCGTGTTCCAGGAAGAAGGAGACCTCGCCGCCGGGGGCCGTCCACATGGCGAAGGCGTCGGGCTGGGCGAGGTCGCCCCACTGCTCGCGGCAGCGGCGCTCGGACCACCAGGCGCTCAAGTACCCGGTGGGGGCGGATCCCTGGACGAGCTGGGTGAGGAACGTGGTCACCCCGAGGTCGTGGGTGAGGGTGGGGGAGAAGGCGGTGCGGGTGCAGTGCTCGGGATGCCAGCCGAGGGCGGCCGGGGTGGTCGCGTAGCGGGCGGCGAGCAGGGCGGCGCCGGTGGAGCCGAGGGTGTGGTGCGCGGGGGAGGAACCGATGGGCAGCTGGGGCCGGAAGGAGGTGAGCAGGCCGAGGCTTGTGAGGGTGGCTAGACGCCGGTTGGCCGAGCGGCGGGAGGTGTAGGAGAGGTCGGTGATGTGGGTGGTGGTCAGGACGGAGTGCTCCAGCAGCATCTCCAGCAGCCACAGGTCGCGGGCTGTCAGGCGGGACGCGAGGGCGTAGAGGGGCGGCTGACGCCGGGTGGTGCGGGGACGGGCGCTGGGCACGAGGGGGCTGGGCATGGGGCCTCACTTTCGGGCGGCGGGGCCGTACGTGGCGCGGGAGGAGCGGCGGACTTCGGTAGCGCGGCCGGGGATACGGGACGGCAGCGGAATCGTGCGGAGGGTGAAGGCGGGGGCGTCGGCAGAGCGGGCGACAAGGCGGGCCGCGGCCTGGTAGGCGCCGAGGTGGGAGAGGTCGTGGGCGGTGAGGTTGGGGCGCATGTGGCGCTCCAGGTCCCGGGCGTCCTCGGGGGAGGCGTTGAAGACGACCTTGGAGCGGGCGTTGGCGGAGATGCCTTCGCGCAGGTCGTGCGGGAGCTGGGCGAGATGCTGGTGGGCGAGGACGAAGCCGAGGCGGTAGCCGCGGGCCTCGGCGAGCATGTCCTCCAGCGGGTAGGGCAGGGTGAGGAAGTTATGGCACTCGTCCACGTAGAGGGCGGCGTCGCGGCGGCTGTCCTCGGGACGGCCGGCGCGGCTGGTCGCGGCCTGCCAGGTCTTGGCGACGGTGAAGGAGCCGAGGAGGCGGGCGGTTTCCTCGCCGAGGACGCCTTTGGGCAGCCGGACGAGGGCAATGCCGCCGTCGAGCACGCTGTCGAGGTCGAAGGTGGAGGGCCCGCCGGCGATGGTGTTCTGGACGAACGGGCGGAGCAGGAACGCACGGAGCTTGTTCATGAGCGGTCCGATGGCGGCTGCCCGTGAGGGCTCGGACAGCTGCTCGTACCACTGCCAGAAGCCGCGCAGCACCTTGTCGTTGATGCCGTGGGTGACGCGGCGGCGATAGACCGTGTCGGTGAGCAAGGGCGGGATGTCGGCGAGCGTGACCGGGCCCCGGGTGGTCGTGCTGGTCATGAGGGTGAGGCAGGCGGCGCGCATGACGTCGTCGGTACGAGGACCCCAGAAGGCAGCGAAGATCCGCCGGAAGATACCGACGAGGTTGTCAACGACGACATCCGTGTCCGGCCCCTCCAGGACGTTGAGGCGGGGCGGCAGGCCGTGATCGTCGGGGTCGATGAGCACGGTGCGGCCGAGCGCCGACTCCGGCAGGCGGTCGAGCAGGTCGAGGACGAGGTCGCCCTTCGGGTCGATCACCAGCGCGCCGCGCCCGGCCCGTGCGTCGTCGAGGATCATGTTCGCCATCAGGGTGGACTTGCCGGAGCCCGTCGCGCCGATGATGTGGACGTGGTGGCGGCCGTCTGCCACCGACAGGCCGACCGGCCGGGAGGGGCCGGTGTCGGCAGTGCCGAGTGGCTTGACAGACGGACCGGGCAAGGGGATCGCGGTGGTGGGCTGCACCGAGTGCGCGCCGGCGCGCTCGACGCCGGGGGCCGCGGGGTCGGTGGGCAGGTGGGCGACTGCGGCTAGTTCGGTGACGGACAGGAGGTCGCCCCGCAGAGGGAAGTGCCGCTCGTCCGTCGTCTCGGCGGGCCGGCGGAGGCGGTGACGGGTGTACCAGTTGCGGCCGGAGTACACCGCGAACGCCGACGCCACAGCGTGCGCCCGGCTGCGAGCCCGCGTGCGGGCGGTGTTCAGGGCTGAGCGCTGTGCCGCCTTGTCGCCGTCCGGGGTGTCGGTGATGGGCACCGTGACGCAGTAGCTGACGCAGGTCTCCCACTGCGGACCCGCCGCCTTGGCGAGCGCGGTGCGCAGCTCGCCGCTCTGCTCCGGGTCCCGGGGAGCGGGTGTGGTGCGCGACGGCTGATGGGTGAGCAGGTCGAAAAGCCGTCCCGCGCGGCTGGGGTGTCCGGATCCGGTGCGCAGGCGCTGGAGTCGGCGCTTGGCTCGGCGGATGCGGGCACCAGTGGCGGGGCGGGCGAGAACGCTGACGGTGATCTCCTCGCCGGTCTCCGAGCCAAGGCCTGCGCCGAGCAGGGCGCGCAGGGGGTCGGCGGCGTGGTCCGTCTTCAGCGGGAGGATCTCCGGCCGGGCGAGTCGCAGCCGGCCGCCGGTGGAGTACTGGGTGCGCTTGGCGAGGCGGGGGCCGGGGTATTCGAGTCTGGTGTGGGCGCCGGGCCAGGCGGCTTCGACCGCGCGCCGCAGCAGGACCTGCGGCACTGAGGCCGGTGCCCAGAGGCGGATGCGCAGGCCGTCGGTGGTGAACCGGTATTCGAAGGCGAGGTGTGGCTGGCCCTTGCCGACTCTGCGCCACCACGGCTGCAGCAGGCCGACGAGGTGGCTCCACAGCGCCTCGGCCGAAGTCGGCTCGACGGTGGGCGGGACCAGGATCGCCAGCACGGTGCCCCCGGCGGTCAGCCGGCTCTGCCGCGCACGGTGGGCCCGCACTCTGGTCGTCTGCCAGGTCGCGGCTGCCGCTGCCGCCGTTACGGCGAGCAGTGGCCAGCTGGTAGCGAAGGCGGACCAGAGCGCCTCGGTGGCGTCGTGCCACCAGCTGGACGGATCGATGAGAAACGGGGCCAGCGGGCCGCCCGGTTGCTGGCCGCTCATCGCTGTTCCTGAGTGCCGTGGGCCTGGTGAGGGTCGGGGATCTCGGCGGGGTTGGTGGTGATCAGCCTGTGCTCGGTTGAGGATGCCGTGGTGGTGAAGGCGGCGCGCTGGCCGGGGCCGGCGCAGAGCAGGGCTTGGCCTTGGAGTGCGGCGAGGAGGTAGGCGGCCTCGCCGGCGGACAGGCGGAAGGCTTCGGCGACCGCGTCGATGGCCTGCGGTGCTTGGCGGAGCAGGATCTGGGTGGCGGCGTTCGCCACGATCGCCTTGCCCAGGTCTGTGGCCAGCAGATCGGCGGTGTCCTGGGTGATGACGGACAGGCCCGCCCAGCGCTTGCGCGAGGACTTGGCCATGCGGTAGAGGAACTGGGCGCCATGCTCGTCGCGCATCAGCAGCCAGGCCTCGTCGACGATGATCAGCCTCGGACGCCGATCGCCCGGATCCGTCACGACCCGCCAGATGGCGTCGAGCGCCAGCATGGTGGCTGCGGCTTTCAGCTCGTCGGGAACGTCCCGCAGCGAGTACACGGTCAGATGGCTGCGACCGGTGTGCGTGGTGGGGCCGTCGAAGAGCCGACGATGGCTGCCCGTCGCGTACGGCGCGAGGCGCTCGGCGAGCCGCTTCGCCGCCGGATCCTCCGTGTCGGCGAGGGTCTGGGCGAGGTCGGACAGCAGCGGTGCCGGGCGTGTGCGCGTCCGCGGATCCGAGGTGATCCCGGCGCGGCGGTACGTCGCGAGGATCGCCGTGTCCATCAGCGCTTTGTCTGTGCTGTCGAGTGCCTCGCCAAACAGGACGGCGAGGAAGCTGTGCAGGAACAGTGCTCGGCGCGTCAGACCGTCACCCGTGCCGGGATCCCCGTCGGCGAGGTCGAGCGGGTTGATCCGCACGCTGTCGGCACCGAGGCGGACTGTGGTGCCGCCGACGGCTTCGGCAAGGGCGGTGTACTCGTCCTCCGGGTCGATGACGAAGACCTGTACGCCTTGGTAGAGCAGGCGCAGTGCTTCGAGCTTGGCGAGATAGGACTTGCCGGCCCCGGACCGCGCGAGCGTCACCGAGTTGTGGTTGTCCTGCGCGAACCGGTCCCACAGCACCAGACCGGACGCGGCGGCGTTCAGCCCGAACAGAACCGGTCCGACCCCCGGCCCCGCAGCCGAGCTGGTCCCGCCGGAGGGCAGATCGGGTGAGGCGAAGGGGAAACACGCCGCGAGGGCAGCCGTGTCGAATGTGCGCTTCGCGTCCAGCTGGTCCACGCAGAGCGGCAGACAGGTCGTCCAGCCCTCAAGCGCTCGCCAGGTCGCGGTGTGGCAGCGCAGCAGCATTGACTCGGCGATTGCCCGCACCGCGGACAACTCGTCCGCGAGCTGCTCCCGTGTGGTGGCGTAGATCGTGAGGTAGAGGCCGAGGCGGAAGAGCTTGCCCTCGCCCCGCGCAATGCGCCAGGCGAGCTCGGCGGCATCCTGCGCAGCGGCCTCCGTCTCCGGGTCCTCCAAGCGTCCCCGCTGGTAGCTGGTCCGGCGCTCGGCCTCCAGCCGAGCACGCTGCTTGCGCAGCCGCTGGCCCGCGATCGCCGGAGGCAAGGGTTCGATGTGCAGGCTGACGTCAAGCCGGCCCGGGTAGGTCAGCAGGGGCTCCAGCCAGCCCGGTCCGACCTCGGCCGGGTAGCCGGTGACGATCAGCGTGGTGGCGAGCAGGTCGCCGACCGCCAGGACGCGGGGCTCAATCTGGATGCTGTCCGGCCCCAGGCCGAGTCCGGTCGGCTCGTCGGCGCGGAGGTCATGTCGGCGCTTCACCAGGCACTACCTTCCTCGGCATAGGTGATGGGCCCGTCAGGGAGTGCGGGGTTCGGGTGGAGCGGGGTGTCCGGCGCAGTGGCGGCAGCCAGCTGCGCGAACGCCTCGTTCCCGGTCAGCACCCGTACCGGGATCTCCGCTGCGGCCAGCAGGCCGGCTGTCTCCTCGGCGCGTCGCAAGGACCGCAGGGCTGCTGCGCGGTCGAGGCCCGTCTCGCGATGTGCGAGCAGCACCTGACGGGACAGCAGATCCTGCTCGGTGGCCAGGTCTGCGAGGAAGGCAGCGTGCTCAAGGCACGCAACCTCCAGGAGGGGGTGCGGAAGTTCCAGGGCGGAACGTTCCAGAGCCGCCACGGCTGCTCCGGTTTCCAGCCGCTGGGTACGGACCAGGATCTGAACCGGTCCGGTGAGCGCGTTCAGCCAGCGGGCGAACGCGGACAGGAGCATCTGCTGCTCGCCGCCCGTGCGCAGAGCGAAGTTGACGGTGCCTGCCCGGCTGAGCGCAACATGCCCGGCACCGGCAACGTCCAGCACCCCGTTCTCGCCGACTGCAGCGACCGGCAGGGCGAGCCTGGCGGCGCGTGCCGGAGCCTGCTCGCCCAATACGAGGTCCTGCCAGGGCATCGACGCGGCGTCCGGAGCGGAGTGCGGGGCGAGCCGGTGAGGCGTTCGGAGGTGGCGCCACGCGGCCAGCAGCCACCGGTCCAGCGGAAGATGGTCGCGCCGCGTGAGGACGGCGAGCGTTGCGGCTGTGGCGATAGGCAGGGCACCGGCGAGGTAGAAGACGGGCGGCAGCACGTGCCTGAACGTTCGGTAGCCGAGCCACAGCACGATCGCGACTGTGGCCAGCTGAAGGGCCTGGCGCGCGGTGAGCGGGCCGAGGACGGTGTCCTTTCTGTCCACGTCGGCAGGGATCTTGACGAGCCAGGGCCAATCGCTCTCGTCACGGGAGTACTTGCTCACTCTTGAGGTTCAGCTCCTTCCCGGGCGGCGGCCGCTGCCGCCGTTGTCGTCGAGCGGTGGGCGAAGCGGTGCCGGGCGGGGGATCGGCGGCGGGAGATCGGCTCGGGCGGGCCGCAGGTTGGCCGCCGACGAGGACCGGTGAGTGGGTGGCGGGGCGCTGGGGCCCGGCGGCGGAGTACTGGGTGAAGGGCCGGACGGTTTGCCGTGCGAACCGCCTGGTCCCTTTGGCGCGCTGCCCCCACCCGTTCCGCCGGTCCCGCTGCCAGGCGCCTGGGGGCCCTGAGCTGGCCCGATCGCGGCCCCTGTCGTGCCGGACTGCGCGGTGTTCGGCGGGCGGGAGGCCGTCTTGTACGGGGTGCCCCACTGGTACTGAGGGACCGAGCCCGAGCCGCCGCTGGCTCCGCCGGTCGGCGAGGAGCCGGGAGTAGAGGGCCCGGAGCCCGATCCTGGCGACGAAGGAGCGCCCCCGCCCGGGGCATGTCCGGCGGTGCGACCACCAGGTCCTGCCCCGGGAGGTCCACCTCCCGGTCCGCCAGGGCGACGAGGACCGGTGGGTCCCGTCGGACCGTCGGGCGGCCGTCCTCCGGCCGGGCCTCCGCCCGGGCCTCCTGTCCGGGAGCGGCCCGTGCGGGGGACGCTGCGGGCCGTGGAAGAGGCTGTCCTGGTGGCGCTTCGAGCAGTCCGGAGCTTGCCGGCGAGCTGGGCGCCGAACGCGTACGGACCCATGGGCATCCCGAGGGCGCCAAGAGCGATCTTGCGCACCGTACGCAGGCCCCCGATCCTCAGACCGCCTCCGCCCGTGACCGTTCGCGCCGGCGTGGCGACGATGCGACGGATCCAACTGGGGATCTTGATCAGGAGGTAGAGCGTGCAGCACAGCAGCATCAGGTTGATCAGCGCGGCGGAGTCCGGGACGGGGACGAGCCCATAGTTGCCCGGGTCCAGGAGGGCCTTGACGCAGACGAGGAAGACGATCGCCTGCGCGATCTCGGTGCCGAGGCAGCCAAGGTAGGCACGCCACCACAGCCGGGCGATGCCGTCGCTGAGCGGGTGCGCGTGGCAGGCGAGCATCAATGGGGCCGCGACCGTCAGCACAATCGTGGCGGCGGTGCGCACCAGGGCGGTGATCAGCAGCGCTGAGCCGAGTACGGCGACGGCGAGTGTGAACACCAGCATGTACAGCGGCGCGGCCGGAGAAGAGATCTGGGCGAGGAGCAGCCCGATGAGGGTGCCTGCGAGGTCCTCGGCTGTGACGCCTTCGCCGAAGATGGCCGCCGCGACCGCGTTCGCCACGCTGAGGGTGGTGGAGCAGATCGTCAGTGACAGGTTTGAGGCAGCGATGCCCAGCAGCAGTCGGGGGATGAGGTCCTGCGCTCCCCAGCGCTGCTGGACACTGCCGTGGGTCATGGTGGTGATCCCGGCGGCGAGGACGAACAGTCCGTACACGCTGAGCGAGATCAGCCGCATGGTCTCCCACAGCTCGCGCACCCTTGGTTGCTCGGCCGGGTTTGGCGTGGTGAGCAGGGCTCGGACCAGGGAGTTGATCAGCGGGGTGACGAACGGCCGGATCAGGTCGGCCAGCCAGTGCGTGATCGCCTGGCGGATCTGGCCAGGGATGTCCCAGAACGACACCGATTCCCCGTCCCCGCTGCCGTGCTCGGGCGGAGGCGTGGGCGAGGGCCCTGGCGACGGAGCCGGTGTCGGCATCGGCCGAGGCGGCGCCTTGGCCGGGGGAGAAGGCATGAGACCGGCGTCCTGGCCCGACGTCTCCGGGTCCGCCTTCGGCGGCGAGGGAGAAGGCGCGGACGGCCCGGTGCCGGGAGCGGGACTCGGGTCGGCGTGCGCCTGCGGCGAAATGACCAGGACGACAGCGAGCATCCCGATTGTGGCGACGGACATCCCGATCCATGGCCACCACCGCCAGCCCGGTGTCTGAAGCGATGTCACGTCGCCCCGACCAGGCCCTTGAGGATGTCGAGGATCACCGGGGCCAGGATGGCGATCATGTAGCCGATCCCGGCGGACTGCAGGGCAGTCTTCGCCTTCTGGACCTCACCCGGATCGCCTCCGGCCAGCAGATATCGCAGGCCCCCGATGGTCAGGAAGGTGGTGGCGACCGCCGCGATGATCCCGGTGATCCACGTGGTGATGTTGCCGAGCACCTGGTCGAGCGTTGGTGGCTTGGCCGGCGGTTCGGCGAAGGCTGATCCGGCGACCAGGATCACCAGCAGCGCGACGAGGGCGAGTACGGCGGGCAGAGCGTAGGGCGAGGCGGGTGGACGGCGCGGTTGGGGCGGACGAGCGGACACGGGGACTCCCGCATGGGTACGAACATCGGGCAGAAAGGAGAATCGGCTGGGCCGCGGAGAGAGGGGATGCGGTCGGTCGGGCACCTGGCCGGGGGCTCCATCAGGCCGTCACCTCCCCTCGCGGGTCGGGTGGCGGGTGGCAGCGGTGTCAGCGTCTGCGGCGGAGTCCTCGGGACTGACGGATGCCGGCCCCGCCTGTGGACTGGCGGGGCCGCATCCCCTTCTCACCTGGTCAAAACGCCATCAACTGGCGTTTTCTAACGCTCGGTCATCAGATCGACCGTGGCCGTGCAGTCGAGCCTGCCGCTGCGGATGGCCTCGGCGAGCTTCACCTCCGCCCGGCGCCGCTTCATCCCCAGCGACTCCGGCGTGCACCCCCGCTGCTCGGCCAGCACCCGGACCGGCATGCCCTCCAGACGGGTGCGGGCGATCAACTCAGCCGCGTCCTGCGACAGCACACCCTGGCCGACCGCCAGCTCCAGCACGGCCTCCGGATTCGGAGCAGAGGCCTGCTGCGTCTCCTGCTCGCCAAGCTCAGCCGTCCTGCGGCTGTGGCCCGACTCCTGGTTCCGGAACGTGCGCGCTGCCCGGTCCGCAGCCCAGCACAGGGAAGCCGGGATCGTGCCCGGCGCCGTCATTGCGTGCGCCCGCTCCCGCAGCGAGATGAGAGCCTCCCAGAACCCGGCCAGCATCACCTGCTGCACCTCCACCGCCAGCTCCGGCACCTCCCGGCGCATCCGGCCGGCGATCCGCCACAGCCCCGGCAGGGCCATCGCGCACGTCGCCACCCGCCAGTCCTCACCGGCCTGACCGCCGGCGCGGGTCAGGTGCAGCAGCCGCACCCACACCGCCCCGCGCGCCTGGAACCCGACGGACGGGTGCAGCAGCAGCGCCCGCAGCGCTGCCATGTCCAGCCAGCTGTCCGACAGGCCCTCGCCCAGGTCGCCGACGTACAAGGCCAGCGGCACCGGCCGCTCCACCAGGCGCTGCATCTCCAGCTCGACGAGCTGCAACGGCTCGACCGGCCGGTCCGAGATCGTACGGAAGTTCATGCTGGTGCTCCTTCGGTCCGTTGTCGTCGGCGGTGATCGCCGAGTGGACCGAGTGCGCCAAGGCCCGTGGAGCCGCTCCGGAGCAGATCTCCAGACGGTCCAGAGACGGCAAGGCGCCAGCCCGGAGCTCGGATGGAGGAGAGGCGGAGGCGACAGGCCTCCGCCTCACCTCCATTACTGCGGTGACCTGCGAAAACGCTGTTCGTGACCGCGTCGAAAGCCCCGAGGGGACGCCCCAGGAAATTCCTCAAAGAAATCTCTCCAGGCCTCTTCCCAAGACGCTTGCGGCAGGGAGACGGACTCAATGCCGGGAAGCGCCAGGTCACCGAAAAGCTCGGGCGGGCGTTAGAAAGCCGCCCTCTGCCGCGTTTCTCTGGATGTCAGCGTTCTGCGGCGGCCATCAGGCCGAGACCCATGAACCATCCCGCACCTGAAGCTGCCACCAACTCCCAGCAGCCCAAGATCACCTCCAGCAACGCGAACAAGGCCGTTCCGCTGTCGGTCTGGCTCACCGAACCGCCCGTCGGCTGCTGCCCGACCTGCGAGAACCCCGCCAACGCGGCGTGTGCCCAGCGGATCCCGTCCGGCCTGGCCAGGCAGATCGTCGTGGCCTTCTCAGCCCGCGGCGATCTGGTCTTCATCCCCGATGTCGGCAACGCTGCCGCCCTCGTCGCCGCCATCCAGGCAGGCCGAAGGGTCCGCGCCCTCGCCCCCAGCCACCAGAGCGCGAACCTCGCCTACGACACCCTGCACAGCACCCCAGCCGTGGCGTCCCTCGCCGTTCTTCGACGCGGCACCCCGGGGCATCCCTCGGACAGGGCGGACAGCCATCAGGGGCGCGCCCGCCTCGCGATCGCCGCACCCCACGACTCCGCCACCCCCGTACAGCTCACCGCACTCGCCGAGACCTGCACGCGCGCACTCCGGCCGGACGGCGTCCTCGTCATCTGCACGCGGCAGACCATCGGCCAGGAGACCGCCGGCCACGTCGTCGCCCACGCCCGTGCCGCAGGCCTCGTCTACCTACAGCACATCGCCGCCGTCGAAGCCACCGCCGACGAGGCCAGCCTCGTGCCCTTGGCACCCGTCACGCAGCATCGCCCGGGCTGCGCCTGCCACCACCCCCGGCCCGGATCGGGCCGCCACGCCCTGATCCACAGCGACCTCCTGGTCTTCACCAAGCCGTGAAAACCGGCCAGCCCGCCGCCCGCCCGAAGCCCACGAGGAGTGCCCGTATGACCACCAGCCCCGACACGAAGCCCGCCGTCACCCCGCCCCAGTCCCCGTCCGCCGTGCCCGGCGCGGTGACGCTGGCTCAGCTGCCCACCTCGGTCTGGGTCACCGCACAGAAGGACGCCCGCAACCAGCGCCGTGGCCGCTACAGCCCCGCCTCCGCCGCCCACCCCGCCAAGATGCTCCCGGCCATCGCCGCCCATGCCGTCGCCACCTACACCGCCCCCGGCCAGCTCGTCCTCGACCCGATGTGCGGCATCGGTACCACCCTCGTTGAGGCCGTGCACCTCGGCCGAAACGGCCTCGGCGTCGAACTCGAAGCCCGCTGGGCCGCCGTCGCCCGCGGAAACCTCAACCACGCCCGCGCCCAGGGTGCCGTTGGCCACGCCCGCGTCAAGACCGGCGACGCCCGTCGTACCCATGCCCTCCTCGGCCCCGACCAGTACGGCCGGGTGCAGCTCCTGCTCACCTCGCCGCCCTACGGTGCCTCCCTGCACGGCCAGGTCGTCTCCAGCCGAGAGAGCGGCCAGCCCGGAATCGCCAAGTTCGACGGCACCTACGGCAACAACCCCGCCAACCTCGCCCACGCCGCCACCGACGATCTCCTGGATGCGTTCACCACTATCCTCACCAGCTGCCTGCCGCTGCTTGCCAACGGCGCGTACGTCGCCGTCACCGCCCGCCCTTGGCGCCACCACGGCGAACTCGTCGACCTGCCCGCCGCCGTCATCGCCGCCGGCCAGGCCGCAGGCCTCACCCCCGTCGAGCGCTGCGTCGCCCTCCTCGCCGGCGTCCGCGACGGACAGCTGGTGGCCCGCCCGTCCTTCTTCCAGCTCAAGAACATCCGCGCCGCCCGCGAGGCCGGGGTGCCGATGCACCTGATCGTCCACGAAGACGTCCTCGTCTTCCGCAAGGAGAAGGCACAGATGACGCGCCGTGAGGATTGGCCGGACGCGGCTCACTGGCAGCCTGCGTAACCATCCTGGACGTCATCGACGGGCCGGGTTGCCCGGCCCGTCGCGCCCCGTGTGGCGGACCGAACTGGCTTCCCCGCGTGACCAGGCTGAGGTCTGGCGGCCCGGAGGCCTCTTGGCGGGCCCATGCAGCGACCGCTCCTCGATCAGACCAAGGTGTGCATGTATGACTCAACCCGAGCGACACGACCGGCCCTCTGAGAAGCCGCCGAACCTGAGAGTGCTGCTGCCTGCCGACGGGCCATCGCTCACACCCGAGGCTGCCGCGCTACTTCTCCGTCTGCTCCGCCGGTACGCCGCCGAGCACGCACCGCCCTTCGCGATGCCGGCCGGACCCGCTTCTCGACACGCTGGATCTCCTCCCTCGTCCGAGTTACGGATGGACGCGCACGCCGCAGCAGCAATCCCCTGGCGAGCGGTGGCGTGCCACGGTAGCGACGACCCGCGAAGGAGCACCCGCGTTGATGGAGAACCCGTCTGACTGCATTCCCGTCCCCCGGTGGAAGCTCGGCCTTGCCCGAGCAGTCCCGGTCCGCCGACTGCCGAGGGACGGACTCAGGTTCGCCTTCTGTGGGCGGGTGTCAACCGAAGACCAGCAGGACCCGGAAGCCTCCCGCGCTTGGCAGCTCACCCGGGCCAGGAACCTCATCGAACCCACTGGCGGTCGGATCACCGCCGAGTACTTCGACGTCGGCCACAGCCGCTCCCTGCCCTGGAAGCGCCGACCCCAGTCCGCCAGCCTGCTGGCAGCCCTCGCCGACCCCGACCGAGGCTTCGACGCCGTCGTCATCGGTGAGCCGCAACGGGCCTTCTACGGCAACCAGTTCGGTAACACTTTCCCGCTGTTCACCCACTACGGCGTGCAGTTGTGGGTCCCCGAGGTGGGCGGGCCGATCGATCCGGACAACGAGGCCCATGACCTGATCATGTCGGTCTTCGGCGGCATGTCCAAGGGTGAGCGCAACCGCATTCGCGTCCGCGTCCGTTCCTCCATGGGTGCACAGGCCCGGCATGAGGGCCGCTTCCTCGGCGGACGCCCCCCGTACGGCTACCGCCTCGTCGACCTCGGCCCGCACCCCAACCCCGCCAAGGCTGCCGACGGCCGCATGCTGCGTGGACTCGACCCCGACCCCACCACCGCGCCCGTCGTGCAGCGCATCTACCGGGAATACCTCCTGGGCCTGGGGATCTTCTCGATCGCCGAAGGGCTCACCTCCGACGGAATCCCCTGCCCCTCCGCCCACGACCCGGCCCGCAACTCTCACCGCAGCGGCATCGCCTGGTCCAAGCAGGCGGTCCGGGTCATCCTCACCAACCCGCGCTACACGGGTCACCAGGTCTGGAACAAGCAGCGCAAGGACGAGACCCTCATTGATATCGAGGACGTCACCCTCGGCTACGCCACCACCCTGCGGTGGAACACTCGGGACAAGTGGATCGTCTCCGACAAGATCGTTCACCAGCCGCTGGTCGACGACGAGACCTTCGCCCAGGTCCAGGACGTTTTCGCCGCCCGAGCCGGGACCGGAACAGCCCACGTCCAGCACCGCACCCGCCACCCGTACTTGCTCCGTGGCGCCCTGCACTGCGGAATCTGCGAGCGGCGGATGCAGGGCCAGCACTCCCGCGAGGACGCCTACTACCGCTGCCGCTTCCCCACCGAGTACGGACTGGCCAACCACGTCCAGCACCCCCGCAACGTCTACCTCCGCGAGTCCTGGATCATCGCGCCGCTCGACCGGTGGATCGGCACCGTCTTCGCCCCGCACCGGCTCTCTGCCACCATCGAAGCCATGGCCAACGCCGTGCCCGGTGACTCCTGCCGAGACCTGGCTCTTGCCGGGCGCGCCCGCGAGGAGATCACCGACTGTGCGGCCAAACTCGCCACCCACCGTGCCGCTCTCGAAGCCGGCGCAGACCCCAAGATCGTCGCCGGCTGGATGGCCGAGACCCAGGCCCGTCAAGCCGCCGCCGAAGCCCGAGTCCGCACTGCGATGTTCACCGACGCGCAGCCGACCATCGACGAGATCGCTGCCCTGGTGCGCCAGTGCTCACAGCTCGCCGGCCTCATTGCAGACGCCGAACCGGCAGAGAAGAGCGCCATCTACCGGAGCCTGGGGCTTCATCTGACGTATGACCCGGCGAAAGCCGAAATCCGCGTGGAGGCCCGACCTGGCACCCAGCGTTCGCCTCACCCAGCGCTCGAAACGACAAATCCCCACGGGTCTCTTTCGAGCTCCCGTGGGGATTTGATCTGTGTCCGAGGGGGGACTTGAACCCCCACGCCCGATAAAGGGCACTAGCACCTCAAGCTAGCGCGTCTGCCATTCCGCCACCCGGACCGGGTGTCGTCCTCGCGGCTTCCGATCTCTCGTCCGTCGCGCTGACAGATGTAACTGTAGCAAAGATCGGCTTGGGCTCCCAAAACGGCTCCGGGCGGGGGAGCGGGGCCGGTGGCGGGAGCAAGGGCCGGTGTGTGGCGGTGGCGTGACCAGGGGGTTTCGGGGCCCTGCGGGGGGTGGATCGGGATCGAGGGCTGGGGGAGGATGGGCGGACGTGCTCGTACGGCCCGGGTGCAGGTCCTGGGGGTGGCGCGCTGGTGCGTCGGTGCGGGCCCAAGACGAGGAGTGACCGTGAGCGAGCGGAGCGAGTCGGCGGCGCCGAAGGTGACGGCTGAGTCGGAGGTCGCCGAGATCTGTCGCGATCTGATCCGGATCGACACCAGCAACTACGGGGACGGGTCCGGGCCGGGGGAGCGCAAGGCGGCCGAGTACGTGGCCGAGCAGCTCGCCGAGTTCGGGATCGAGCCGCAGATCTTCGAGTCGGCCAAGGGGCGGGCCTCGACCATGGTCCGGATCGAGGGCGAGGACCGGTCCCGTCCCGGCCTGCTGATCCACGGCCACACCGACGTGGTGCCGGCCAACGCCGCGGACTGGACGTACGACCCCTTCGGCGGCGAGATCGCGGACGGCTGCGTCTGGGGCCGCGGCGCGGTCGACATGAAGGACATGGACGCGATGACCCTCGCGGTCATCCGCGACCGGCTGCGCACCGGCCGCAAGCCCCCGCGCGACATCGTGCTGGCCTTCCTCGCCGACGAGGAGGCGGGCGGCACCTACGGTGCGCGCTTCCTGGTGGACAAGCACCCGGAGCTGTTCGAGGGCGTGACCGAGGGCATCGGCGAGGTCGGCGGCTTCTCCTTCACGGTCAACGACCAGGTGCGGCTGTACCTGGTGGAGACGGCCGAGAAGGGCATGCACTGGATGCGCCTGACGGTCGAGGGCCGGGCCGGGCACGGCTCGATGGAGAACGACGACAACGCGATCACCGAGCTGTGCGAGGCGGTCGCCCGGCTCGGCCGGCACAAGTTCCCGCTGCGGATCACCAAGACCGTCCGGGCCTTCCTGGACGAGCTGTCCGACGCCCTCGGGGTCGAGCTGGACCCGGAGAACATGGACGAGACGCTGCGCGTCCTCGGCGGTATCGCCAAGATGATCGGCACCACGCTGCGCAACACCGCCCAGCCGACCATGCTCGGTGCCGGCTACAAGGTGAACGTGATCCCCGGTCAGGCCACCGCGCATGTGGACGGGCGCTTCCTGCCCGGCTACGAGGAGGAGTTCCTGGCCGAGCTGGACAGCGTGCTCGGTCCGCGTGTGAAGCGGGAGAGCCTGCACACGGACCGGGCGATCGAGACCGGCTTCGACGGCTCGCTGGTCGAGGCGATGCAGGCCGCCCTGCGCGCGGAGGACCCGATCGCCCGCGCGGTGCCGTACTGCCTGTCGGGCGGTACGGACGCCAAGTCCTTCCAGGACCTCGGCATCCGCTGCTTCGGCTTCGCGCCGCTGCAGCTGCCGCCGGAGCTGGACTTCGCCGGGATGTTCCACGGCGTGGACGAGCGGGTGCCGGTGGACGGGCTGAAGTTCGGCGTCCGGGTGCTGGACCGCTTCATCGACGCCTGCTGATCAGGCGACTGGGCCGGTCCGCTCCCGGAGTGCCGGGGGCGGGCCGACAGCATTGTCCGAGCGCATGATTGTGGGATGGGTTGAGGGAGATCAACAGAAACGGTTCTCCTAGGTAATTCCTCACCGCTTGTCTGTGCGAAGCTCACCGTTGCGAGTGAATGGCAAATCCGTTCCGTACCCCGTTTGCCGCAGCGTCGTTCATTCCTGTGCAGCCCGCCGAACGGGTTGCGTTGTCCGTACAGGAGGAATGATGAAGGTCAAGAAGATCGCCGCCGTCGCCGCCGCCACCGGTGGCCTGGTGCTCGCCGCCGCCGGTGTGGCGTCCGCTCACGGCGGTGCCAGTGCCGAGGGTACGGCCGTGGGCTCCCCGGGCGTCGTCGCGGGCAACCAGGTCCAGATTCCGGTCCACGTCCCGGTGAACGTGTGCGGCAACACCGTCAGTGTGATCGGCGTGCTGAACCCGTCGTTCGGCAACCACTGCGCCAACTTCTGAGTCAACCTCCGGGCCGCTGAGGCCCGTTGAGCCGACTCACTCCGGCCCCCGGACGGCGGACGCGCCGTACCGGGGGCCTTCGGGTGCCCAGCGGGTGCCCGACGCGTGCCCGGTCGGGCGGCTTGGCAACGGATTGGGGCTGTGATCGCTCGTTCGGGTGAAGCCTGTTCGTTTGGCCCAACCTTGCCGTTTGCCTCTCGTTAAGCCTATGCAGTCGAAGACCTTGCGTGATTTCCGGATATACGGAAATTCCGACTTTTATAAGGTGCACGTCAAGGTCGCCACGCCGTCTCGATACGTCAGGGGAAAACATGAGGAATGTAGCCAAGAAGGGGATCCTCACCGCCGTGGCCACCGGCAGCGTGCTGGCCTCGACAGCCGGCTACGCCTACGCGGGCGCCGAGGCGCAGGGAGGTGCGGCGGGCTCGCCGGGCGTCGCCTCGGGGAACTCGGTGCAGGTGCCGGTCGAGGTGCCGATCAACGCCTGCGGCAACACCGTCGCCGTGATCGGCGCGCTGAATCCGTCGTTCGGCAACCGCTGCGCCAACGTCAGCACCGTTCGCCACGCGGCACCGCAGCCCGGCCAGACCGGTCAGCCCGGTGGTGGTGACAGCTCCAGCACCGGCGGCAGCCGGGGCCCCTCCGCCTCGGGTGCCTCCGCCAGCGGTGCCGCAGCCAACTCGCCCGGGGTGATCTCCGGCAACAGCGTCCAGGCCCCGGTGCACGTCCCGGTCAACGCCTGCGGCAACTCGGTGAACGTGGCCGGCGTCGGCAACCCGGCCTTCGGCAACTCCTGCGGCAACGTGGCGCAGCCCGCCCCGAAGCCGACCGACGACTGCCCCCCCGAGGGCAGCACCCCCTCCACCCCCTCCACTCCGCCGTCGACCGGCGGCGGGACCAGCTCGGGCGGCGGGCGGGGTGGCGGCTCGTCCGCCAGCAGCACCCCGGCCGTCGCCCCGGTGAGCAGCAACACCGGCACCCAGGCCGTCCCGGCCCCGGCCGCCCCCGTCGCGCAGAGCGCCGCCGCGGGCAGCCAGCTGGCCTCCACCGGTGCCGGCGGCGTCGAGGTGCTCGGCGCCGCGGGGCTCGCGCTGCTGCTCGGCGGCGGCGTGCTCTACCGCCGCGCCCGCGCCGGCGCCCGCTGAGCGCCCCGACCGCTGGGCTACAGCGGTAGACGGAACGAAACACCTGCGGCCGCCCGATGAACGGGCGGCCGCAGGTGCGTGAATGCTCGGCGTGAACCCTCCGCGGACCTGGCAGGGCGGGAGACCTCGCCCGTCACCAGCTCCGGACCTGCCGGATGATCCGCCGCTTCAGCCGGACCGTCCGGCTGCCGTCGGGGAACAGTCTCAGCCGGTCGAGCTCCCAGTGCCCGTACTCGGCGTGCTCGGTGAGCAGTTGGCGCGCCGCGTTGCGCGTGGTGCCGCGCGGCATGCGCAGCGACTGGTACTCGTACTCCGGCTGCCGGACCGGCTTCGGTGGGGTCAAAACGCTCCTCCTGGGGATCATCTGCACGCAAGCCTACGGCCTGCCCCGGACACTCGGCCCGGGTATTTCCGGCCGACCTCCCGTGCGGAAGCGGCGGTTCGACGGCCTGCGGCCCGGGCGCTCGGCTGACAGTGCATCAGTCCTGTTGCTCCTGTGGAGTGGATACCCCGATACCGGCGCGCGAAGCGGCACCCGAACGGCCCCGCCGGGCCGGCCGCGCGCCCTCTGCGCCCGACCCGCGCCGGTCCGGCGGGGGACAGAAGGGACCGGATCGGACATCAGGGGGGAAGTTGCGGTGAAATCGCGGGTGTAGGTGACAACCGCTGTGCGTAGCGACACCGAGGGGAGATAGCGTCTGCACCATGTCTGATGCCGCGCAGCCCACCATTGCCGAGGTACGCGCCGCCGCTGAGGCGGTCAAGGCCGCCATCGACCGTCATCTGGAAGCGGTGTCAAGCCCCAACGCAGCTGATGATCCCGCCGTGCCCGCCGCTTACGAGCAGCTCGCGACGGCGGCCATCGCCTACGACCAACTCCTGTACGAGGTCTACGACGAGGTCACCCCCTTCGAGATCCCCGGGGACGAGGGACCGGGCGGCTACCACGGCCCGGAACAGCCCGAGGCGATCAGCGTGCTGATCCGCCGCGACTACCACGTGGTCGACCCCAAGCGGCTGCGCGCCCAGGCCGAGCGGCTCGACGAGACGCTGACCCCGGGCGGGGCGGGCGGGGTGAACGCCGCGATCGGCGTGCTGTTCGGTGAGTACGAGCCGGACGAGATCGCCGCCCGCAGCGAGGAGTTCGGCCTGGAGGAGGCGGACTCGACGCTCTGGGTCGCGGCGGCCGAACCCACCGAGCCGGGGGAGTGGCTGCCGGAGCCCTTCGAGCACGCCGACCCGCAGCTGCTGATCTGCCGGTTCGACGTGAGCGAGGTCTACGACGACGAGGACCTCGAGGACTGACGCGGTCCCGTACGCGTGAAGACCTGAAGGGCGGGCCCGGGAGCACCGGGCCCGCCCTTCGCACGTCGGTTGATCAGTACGCCGACGCCGCGTTCTCCGCCAGGATCGCCCGCAGCCGGGTGGTGCGCGGCTGCGCCGGGCGCTCGGCGACGGCCTGGGCGAGCGCCGGGCCCGCCGCGTGCACGACCGACAGGTGCCGCTCGCCGCGCCCGAAGGCGGTGTAGACCCACTGCCGGGTGAGCGCCGGTCCGGCGTCCTCCGGGAGCACCACCACGGCCCCGGGCCAGCGGCGGCCGAGCGCCTGGTGGACCGTCAGCGCCCAGCCGTGCCGCAGCCGACCGGCCTGCGCGGGCGGGACGGTCCGGCGCGAGCCGTCCGGGTACTCCAGGTGCAGTCCGGTGGCGTCGCCGTCCAGCACCCGGGCCGGGCGGGTGATCCCGGGCGCGGGGGACTCCACCACCCGGTCACCCGGGTCGAAACCGCCGAAGCGCCCGGGGCCGGGGTTCAGCCGGGCCTTGGCGGCGGCGTTCAGCGAACGCGTACCGGCCGGGCCGCCGTGGCCGGGGGTGAGCAGCACGACCTGCTCGGCGGGGATGCCGAGCGCGCGCGGGATGGAGTCGGTGAGCAGCTGGACGGCGCGGTGGACGGCCTCGCCGCCGTCCTTGGCGGTCAGGATGACCACCTCCTTGTCCGGTGCTTCGACCGGCTGCAGCTCGCCGATGCCGACACCGGAGACCAGCTCGCCGATCGGGCCGAAGTCCGGGGTGCGGGAGGCGATCGCCGGGCAGACCTTGGCGGCCAGCAGGTCGGCGAAGAACCGGCCGGGGCCGGCCGACCAGAGCTGGCCCGGGTCGCCGCTGAGCACCAGCCGGGTGCCGTCGGCCAGCGACTCCAGCAGGGTGGCGGCCAGTTCGACGTCCAGCAGCGGCGCGTCCAGGACCACCAGGAGGTCCAGGGCGAGCGAGCCGTCGGGGGAGCGGCCGGGGCCGGCCGCACCGGACAGCAGCTCGGCGAGGGTGGTCACCGCGGTGTCCGCGCCGGCGAGCGCGGCGAAGGACTCCCGGCCCTGGTCGGTCCAGGTGGCGGCCCAGGCCCGCAGCCCGAGCCCCCGGGCGGCGGCGAGCAGCGCGGCGGGCTCGGCGCGGGCGGCCTCGCCGCCGGTGTGCAGTACCAGCGCGCTGTCGGCGACGGCCTCGATCAGGGCGGTGGCCGAGGAGGACGGCGCGGCTTCGGCGGCCGCGGCCCAGGCGGTGGGGCCGGGGGCGGCCGGGGCGGACTCGGCGGGAGCCTCGGTGTCCGCCGAAGCCGTATCGGCGGCGGCCTCCACCTCGCCCTTCCGCGCTCCGGCCTCCTCGGCTTCGGCGTCCGCGGCCTGAACCTCCGCGGCCTGAACCTCCGCGGCCTGGGCGTCCTCTGCCTGGGCGTCCTGTGCCTCGACGTCCTCGCCCGGCACGAAGGTGGCCATCAGCTGCAGCAGCCCCTCGGCGAGGCTGTCCTCCGCCATCGCCAGCCGCTCCAGCGCGAGCAGCGTCCGGGTCGGCGCCTCGTCGTCCTCGCCGCCCGCCGCGAGTGCCTCGGGTCCGCTCAGCTCCTCCTGGAAGGGCAGCACCCGTCCGTCCGCGACGGCGGCCTGGATCGCGGCGGCAGGGTCCGGCATCCGGAGCCGGTCGAGCCCGACCGTCACCTCGGCCAGCTCCAGCGCCGAGTGCCCGCGCAGCGCCGCCTGCTCCAGCAGCCACAGCACCAACGCCTGGGCGCGGCGCGGGTCGCCCGGCTCGGCCTTCGGGCCGAGCAGCTCGCGGGCGAAGCCGTCCGCGTGTTCGGGCCGGACGCCGGGCAGGCCCAGCACCGCCCACGGGTCCGTGCGCAGCCGCTCGGCGGCGCCGTCGCCGAACTCGGCCACGGCGGCGGCCGCCAGCTCGGCCGGGGCGCCGCCGGAGGTCAGGACCCGGGCGGCTTCCTGGAGCGCGTCGCCGCGCGGCCCGTCGGGCTCCACCGCGGTCGGGACGGCCGGAGCGGCCGGGGCGCCCCCGCCGGTGGCCTCCGGAGCCTCCGAGGCCGCCGAAGCCGGCGCGGGCCTCGAAGCCGGGGAAGCCCCGGAAGCCGGGGAAGCCCCCGACCCGGAAGCCCCCGCCCCCGAAGCCTGCGGCCCGATGCTGCGGATCCGCTCCGCCAGCTCCGCGATCGCCGCCGCCTTGTCGGCCGGCGAGGCCGAGGTCTCCTCCGGAGCGCCGTTCCCCGTGTCACTCATCGTCGTCCGCTCCAAAGGTCACTCCACTGCACGTTCTGCTCGACGACCCGGTCCGGTGGTCACAGCTCGGTCCACCCCTGGTCCGGGTAGCGGTGCACCGGGGACGAGATGTCGTCCAGCGCGCCGCGGATCTCACCCGGAAGCGTAAGCGCCTCCACTGACAGTGCCGCCTGCAGCTGTGCCACCGTCCGTGCCCCGACCAGCGCGCTCGCCACCCCGGGGCGGTCCCGGACCCAGGCCAGCGCGACCGCGAGCGGGCTGCTGGCCAGCCCGTCGGCGGCGGTGGCGACGGCGTCCACGATCCGCCGCGAGCGCTCCCCGAGGTACGGCTGGACGAACCCGGACAGGAACGCCGAGCCGCCGCGCGAGTCCTGCGGGACGCCGTGCCGGTATTTGCCGGTGAGCACCCCGCGCCCGAGCGGCGAGCCGGCCAGGACCCCGACCCCGGCGTCCAGCGCGGCGGGCAGCGCCTCCCGTTCGAGGCCGCGCTGCAGCAGCGAGTACTCCAGCTGCGCCCCGGCCAGCGGCACCCGCCCGTGGTGGGCGCGCTGCCAGGTGGCGGCCTTGCCGAGCTGCCAGCCGCTGAAGTCGCAGACCCCGACGTAGCGGGCGCGGCCGGTGGAGACGGCGATGTCGAGGGCGCTGAGGGTCTCCTCGACCGGGGTCATCGGGTCGAAGGCGTGCACCTGCCACAGGTCGACGTAGTCGGTGCCGAGCCGGCGCAGCGAGGCGTCCAGGGCGGCGAGCAGGTGGCCGCGGGAGCCGTCGAAGCGGCGGGTGGACTCGGGGACGCTGCCGGCCTTGGTGGCGATGACGAGTTCGGGGCGGGGGACCAGGCTGTCGGTGAGACGGGAGATCAGGTACTCGGCCCCGCCGTCCGCGTACACGTCGGCGGTGTCGACGAGGTTGCCGCCCGCGTCGACGAACTCCTTGAGCTGCTCGGCGGCCTCGTGCTCGTCGGTGTCGCGGCCCCAGGTCATGGTGCCGAGGCCGAGGCGGGAGACCTGTAGGCCGGTACGGCCGAGGTGACGCATTTCCATCGGACGGGCCCTCCACTGGCCGATGGCCCCGGGAGCCCCGGAAGCCCTGTAAACGCGCAGGTGGGGAGAGCACTCCCCACGTCGGCTGAGCGTAGCGGCCGGTGTGCGGGCAGGGGGGTAGACCCGCAGAACGATCAACACCGCGGATGTGACCCAGGCCACCGCTACCCGTCAGTAGCATGTCCCGCGAGCGCGCGGTTACGCTCGCCTCGATCTCACCCGACTGGCCACCAAGCCAACCGACTGGAAGGTTCGGCACATGCGACTCGGCATCAACCTCGGCTACTGGGGACTCGGCATGGACGCCGACAACATCGCGGTGGCCCAGGAGGCGGACCGGCTCGGCTACTCGGTCTGCTGGGCCGCGGAGGCGTACGGCTCGGACGCCGCGACGGTGCTGAGTTTCGTCGCCGCGAAGACCGAGCGGATCGACGTCGGCTCGGCCATCTTCCAGATCCCGGCCCGGACCCCGGCCATGAGCGCGATGACCGCCGCGACCCTGGACACCCTCTCCGGCGGCCGCTTCCGCCTCGGCCTCGGCGTCTCCGGCCCGCAGGTCTCGGAGGGCTGGTACGGCGTGAAGTTCGACAAGCCGCTCGCCCGCACCCGCGAGTACGTGGAGATCATCCGCAAGGCGATGTCCCGCGAGCGCCTGGTGCACGAGGGCGCGCACTGGACCCTGCCGCTGCCGGGCGGCCCGGGCAAGCCGATCAAGCTCACCGTGCACCCGGTGCGCGAGCACATCCCGCTGTACATCGCCGCGATCGGCCCGAAGAACCTGGAGCAGACCGGCGAGATCGCCGACGGCTGGCTCGGCATCTTCTTCGCCCCCGAGCACGCCGCGCTCTCCCTGGACCCGCTGAAGGCCGGGCGCGCCAAGGCCGGCAAGTCCCTGGACGGCTTCGACCTCTGCCCGACCGTCACCATCGCGGTCGGCGAGGACATCAAGGCCGGCGTCGACTCCCAGCGCTCCTACGCCGCGCTCTACATCGGTGGCATGGGCAGCAAGGAGAAGAACTTCTACAACCAGCTCGCCCGGCGGATGGGCTACGAGCAGGAGGCCGACGAGATCCAGGAGAAGTACCTGGCCAAGGACTACGCGGGCGCCGCGGCCGCCGTCCCGCACGACCTGATCGACGCCACCTCGCTGGTCGGCGACACCGCCCGGATCGCGGACCGGATGCAGGCCTACGCCGACGCGGGCGTCACCACGCTCACCCTGGCGCCGTCCGGCTTCACCCTGGACGAGCGGGTCCGGGCGCTGCGCACCGGCGTCGAGGCGCTGGAGCGGGCCGGCCTGGCGTAACGGTCGACGGGGTCGGGCGGCACGGCAACCAGCCGTGCCGCGTCGCCTTCTCGGGGTGTGCGACCGGGCCCCACGGACGGCGTCCGGAGGCCGTAGGCTAAGCCCCATGCCCACCCTGTTGCTCGTCCGCCACGGCCGCTCGACCGCGAACACCGCCGGAATCCTGGCCGGTTGGACGCCCGGCGTGGACCTGGACGACACCGGGCGCGCGCAGGCCGCCGCGCTCGCCGGGCGGCTGGCCGGGATCCCGCTGGCGCAGGCCGTCAGCAGCCCGCTGGAGCGCTGTCGGCAGACCCTGGAGCCGCTGCTGGCCGCCCGGCCCGAGCTGGCCCCGCCGGCCGAGGACGACCGGCTGGGGGAGTGCCACTACGGCGAGTGGACCGGCCGTCCGCTGGCCGAGCTGGCCAAGGAGCCGCTCTGGCGCACCGTGCAGGACCACGCCGCCGCCGCGGCCTTCCCCGGTGGCGAGTCGCTGCGCGAGCTGAGCCACCGCACGGTCGGCGCGGTCCGCGAGTGGAACGCGAAGATCGCCGCCGAGCACGGCGAGGACGCGGTCTGGATCGCCTGCTCGCACGGGGACGTGATCAAGGCGGTGGTGGCCGACGCGCTCGGCCTGCACCTGGACCACTTTCAGCGGATCAGCGTCGAGCCCTGCTCGGTCACCGCGATCCGGTACACCCCGCAGCGCCCCTTCGTACTGAGGACGGGCGACACCGGCGACCTGTCCTCGCTGGCCCCGAAGCCCCACGCCGCACCGGCCACCCCGGCCGGCGACGCGGTGGTCGGCGGCACGGCCTGAGCGGCGGCCCGCCCGGACGCCCGAACGGCGTCCCACCAGCGACGGCGCCGCCCGAACCCGCGGGTGCCACCCCGCCCCGGCCTCCCGCTCGGCTCCCCGGCCGGGGCCCGGAGGTCGTAGGGTGACTGATGAGTGACCGACCCGTCTGACCACCTGCCCAGTCCGACAACCCCGCGATCCCCCATGGCGGATCCGCACCGACCGACACGATCCGGAGCGAGAGCGTGCCCCGTCAGGTCTTCTTCTACGACCAGCCCGAACGGTTCGTGGCCGGCACCGTCGGCCAGCCCGGCGCCCGGGCGTTCTACCTGCAGGCCAGCGCCCGGGGCCGGATCACCAGCGTGCTGCTGGAGAAGACCCAGGTCGCCGCGCTCGCCGAGCGGATCGAGGAGGTCCTCGACGAGGCGCTGCGGCGCAGTGGCGGCGACGCCTCGATTCCGGCCACCGCGCCCAAGGACCTGCTCGACACCGCTCCGCTGGACCTGCCGCTGGAGCAGGAGTTCCGGGTCGGCACCATGGCCCTGGCCTGGGACAGCGTGGACGCCTGTCTGGTGGTCGAGGCGCAGGCGCTGGTCGAGGAGGACGAGGAGGAGGGCGAGGAGGCGGTCTTCCGGGACGACGAGAACGGCCCGGACATGCTGCGGGTGCGGCTGTCCGGCGCGATGGCCCGGGTCTTCGCCAAGCGCGCCCTGGACCTGGTCGCGGCCGGCCGCAGGCCCTGCCCGTTCTGCAACCTGCCGCTGGACCCGGAGGGCCACCTGTGCCCGCGCGCGAACGGCTATCGGCGCTGAACACCGAGACCCCGCCGCAGGCCGACCCGGCGGCCGCCGCCGCCCTCGCCGCCGACGTGCCCACCGCCCTGGCGCTGCTGCGCCAGGGCGAACTGGCCGTGCACGGCCGCCTCACCGAGGCCTCCAACGCCGCGCTGTACTGCACGGTCGAGCACGGCTCGCTGAGCGCGCAGGCCGTCTACAAGCCGGTGGCCGGCGAGCGCCCGCTCTGGGACTTCCCGGACGGCACGCTGGCCGGCCGCGAGGTCGCCGCGTACGAGCTGTCCGCCGCGACCGGCTGGGCGCTGATCCCGCCCACCGTGCTGCGCGAGGGGCCGCACGGGCCCGGCATGGTGCAGCTGTGGGTCGAGCCGGATCCGCAGGCCGAACCGCTGCTGGCGCTGCAGGACCCGGACGGCCCGCAGGAGGGCTGGCTGCCGATCGTCCGGGCCGAGGTCGAGGACGGCCGGCTGGCGCTGCTGGTGCACCACGACGACCGGCGGCTGCGCCGGATGGCCGTGCTGGACGCGGTGCTCAACAACGCCGACCGCAAGGGCGGCCACCTGATCCCCGCCGCGGACGGCCGGGTGTACGGCATCGACCACGGCGTCACCTTCAGCACCGAGGGCAAGCTGCGCACCCTGCTCTGGGGCTGGGCGGGCGACCCGCTGCCCGCCGAGGCGCTGGAGGTGCTGGCCCGGCTGGCCGAGCAGTTGGACGGCGAGCTGGCCGAGCGCCTCGCCCCGCACCTGACCGCCGCCGAGCTGGACGCCACCCGAACCCGGGTGGCCGGGCTGCGCAGCTCCGGCACGCACCCGCTGCCCTCCCGGGACTGGCCCGCGATACCCTGGCCGCCCGTGTAGTGTCGACTGCCGGGCCGTCCGTAGCGCCGTCGTAGCGGATCTACCCGCCGGTGGTCTGGGCCGTGCGCTGCGCGCCTGCGCCCCCGGCGGCCGGCCGAACTGGCCGCAGCCTTCGCCTCCTTGAGCGCCCGGCAGGGTGGGGTGCCCACTCGGTGGCCTCCACCGCCCAGGAACTCGGCGTCGCCCCAGGGCACTTGCAGGCCCTGGTCAAGCAGGCCACCGGCCGGAACCGGGGTGGGCTGATCCGCCGACAGCGGACCCTGGAGGCCAAACGGTTTTTGGCCCGCACCGACTTGACTGTTCGTCAGGCGGCCCAGGGGGGCGGGCTTCGCGGATCCAGCGTACTTCTGCCGCTTCTTCCGCCGGGAGACCGGGATGACGCCGGGGGAGTTCCGGGCCCGGGTCGACGGAAATCGCCATGATCCCCGGATCATGTCCATCGCGGTCGCGCCGGACGATCCGTAACGTCACGGGTCCCGGCCGGCGGCAGGGCCGACGGGGCGGTCACCCGCGCCCGATCCGAAGCGTGCATTATCAGTCAGCGCATGCACAGGCAACGACAGGAAGCGAATCCAGTCGATCTTTGTTACTGGTTAGGCTTTCAAATGTTCTCAAGGTTAAAGTCGATCCCATGCATGCCTGGCCCGCCTCCGAGGTTCCCGCCCTGCCTGGTCAGGGGCTCCCCCTTCGTATCCACGACACCGCAGCGGGCGCGGTCCGGGAGGTCGTGCCGCAGGACGGCACCGCCCGGATCTACGTCTGCGGCATCACTCCCTACGACGCGACCCACATGGGCCACGCCGCCACCTACAACGCGTTCGACCTGGTGCAGCGCGTCTGGAAGGACGCCGGCCACGACGTCCTGTACATCCAGAACGTGACCGACGTCGACGACCCGCTGCTCCAGCGCGCGGTCGAGACCGGCCAGGACTGGGTGGCCCTGGCCGAGCGCGAGACGGCCCTGTTCCGCGAGGACATGACCGCCCTGCGGCTGCTCCCCCCGGCGCACTACGTCGGCGCCGTCGAGTCGATCCCGTGGATCGTCCCGATCGTCCAGAAGCTGCTGGCCTCCGGTGCCGCCTACAAGGTCGACGAGGACATCTACTACTCGGTCGACTCCGACCCCCACTTCGGCGAGGTCTCCGGCCTCACCCGGGAGGCCATGCGCCCGGTCTTCGCCGAGCGCGGCGGCGACCCGGACCGCCCCGGCAAGCGCGACCCGCTCGACGCCCTGCTCTGGCTGGCCGCCCGCCCGGGCGAGCCCGCCTGGGACACCGAGCTCGGCCACGGCCGCCCCGGCTGGCACATCGAGTGCGTGGCGATCGCGCTGAAGTACCTGGGCATGACCTTCGACATCCAGGGCGGCGGCAGCGACCTGTCCTTCCCGCACCACGAGATGGGCGCCTCGCACGCCCAGGTCGCCACCGGCTCCCACCCGTACGCCAAGGCGTACGTGCACGCCGGCATGGTCGCCCTGGACGGCAAGAAGATGTCCAAGTCCCGCGGCAACCTGGTCTTCGTCTCCACCCTGCGCCGCGAGGGTGTCGACCCGGCGGCGATCCGCCTGGCGCTGCTCTCGCACCACTACCGCGCGGACTGGGAGTGGACCAAGGACACCCTGGACGAGGCCGTGGAGCGCCTCGCCCGCTGGCGCGCCGCGGTCTCCCGCCCGGACGGCCCGTCGGCCGAGCAGCTGCTCGCCGAGGTCCGTACCGCGCTCGCGAACGACCTGGACGCGCCCGCCGCGCTGGCCGCGGTGGACCGCTGGGCCGCGCAGCAGGAGAGCGAGGGCGGCACCGACACCGGCGCGCCCGGCCTGGTGACCCGCACCGTGGACGCCCTGCTGGGCGTCGCGCTCTGACGACGACGAAGGGGCGTCAGGACCAGGTGTCCTGACGCCCCTTCGGCGTTCCCGCCCGCCCGGGAGGGCTGCTCCTCCTCGGCTGCGAGCAGGGCTACTCCTCCTCGGCCCCGTCCGGGCTCTCCCGGGTCGGGCCCGGCGCCTCCGGTTCGGTCGGCCGCTCGGCCGTCGCGTGCCCGGCCACCGGCTTCTCGCCGGTCGGCCCGACGTTCTCCCGGCGGCGCAGGTAGCGCTCGAACTCGCGGGCGATGGCGTCCCCGGAGGCCTCCGGAAGCTCGGCGGTGTCCTGCGCCTCCTCCAGCTGCTGGACGTACTCCGCGACCTCGCTGTCCTCCGAGGCCAGCTGGTCCACGCCCAGCTGCCAGGCCCGGGCGTCCTCGCCGAGCTCGCCCGGCGGGATGCGAAGGTCCAGCAGGTCCTCCAGCTTGTTGATCAGCGCCAGGGTGGCCTTGGGGTTGGGCGGCTGCGCGACGTAGTGCGGCACCGCCGCCCAGAGCGTCACGGCCGGCACCCCGGCGTGCGTGCAGGCCTCCTGGAGCACCCCGACGATCCCGGTCGGGCCCTCGTACCGGCTCTCCTCCAGGTCCAGTCGGCGGGCCAGCTCCGGGTCGGAGGTGACTGCGCTGACCGGGACCGGGCGGCTGTGCGGGGTGTCACCGAGCAGCGCGCCCAGGATCACCACCAGCTCGACGCCCAGCTCGTGCGCGAAGCCGAGCAACTCGTTGCAGAACGAGCGCCAACGCATGCTCGGCTCGATGCCGCGGACCAGCACCACGTCCCGGGTGGTCGGTTCGGTCACCCGGATCACCGACAGCCGGGTGGTCGGCCAGGTGATCCGGCGGATGCCGGCGTCCAGCCAGATCGTGGGCCGGTTGACCTGGAAGTCGTAGTAGTCCTCCGCGTCCAGGGCGGCGAACACCTTGCCGTCCCAGGTCTCGTCCAGATGTGCCAGAGCCGCGGAGGCGGCGTCGCCCGCGTCGTTCCACCCCTCGAAGGCGCAGACCATCACCGGGTCGATCAATTCGGGAACATCTTCCAGCTCGATCACCCAGCGTCTCCCTCCGGTCGGCGGTCGGACCGGCACCGCCCGGCTGGCCTGCCGGGGCGCCGACGGGCCGGCTGCCGCCTGTCGAACCTCTCGTCTCCCATGGAACGCCTCGCTCCATGGTCCCTACCTGCCCAGCCTACGGGCTTTGATGCGCATGGCGGCCGGGCACCGGGACAGTCTGGGGGAGCGGGCGGCCGCGATCCAGCCGATATCCGGACGGCGCGGGCTGACGGGTCGTCAGCTCGTGGAATCCGGACGGACGGTGCCCGACCTGCGACGCGGTGTGACGGAGTGCCCGCCGGGCGCGGCGGCGCGATGATGAGGAGGAGGGGGCCGTGCGGAAGGGGCCGGACCGATGAACCGATGGCTGTGGATCGGCGCGGGTGCGGCGGCGCTGGCCGGGGCCGCGCTGCTGGCGGCGGACCGGGCCGGGCGCCGGCTGCCGGCCGAGCACGTCGCCGAGGGCGGCCTGGAGCTGGCCCAGGCGCCCGGCGCGGTCTGGGACGTGCTGACCGACATCGACCTCTACCCCGCCTGGCGCCCGGGCCTCACCCGCGTCGAGCGGCTGCCCGCCGGAGCCGGCGGCCGCCCGCGCTGGCGCGAGTACGACCGGCACGGGCACACCACCTACGAGGTGGTGGACAGTGAGGCCCCGCACCGCCTGGTGACCGGCATCGCCGACCCGGACCTGCCCTACGGCGGCACCTGGACGTACGTGCTGACCCCGGCCGGGCCGGGCTGCTCGCTGACCGTCACCGAGCGCGGCGAGGTCCGAACGCCCGCGTACCGCGCCGTCGCGCACTACCTGACCGGTGAGGACGCCACCGTCCACCGCTACCTGGGCGCCCTGGCTCACCGGATGGCGGCGTAGAAGCGCGTAGGACTACGCGTAGGGCCGGGGGGAGACGTCCACCCAGCCGCTGCGGTACGCCGCCCAGTTCTCCGGCGTCGAGGCGAAGTCCACGTACAGCGCGACGCCGAAGGCGGCCCGCTTCGGGTCCTGGCGGCCCAGGCCCAGCCGGACGCCCCGGACCGCCGCCGGGACGGTCTCCGCGTCACCCCGGTGGCCCCACCTGTCGTCCCAGAAGAACGGCAGGCCCATCAGCAGGTCGACGTCGGACGGGGTGGCCTCCAGTGCCAGCTCGGTCTGCAGCGCGACGTAGCCGCCGAACAGCGGCTCGGTCGGCATCGAGGTGTCGTAGGTCATCACCGCGATCTGGTCGACCCGGCGGGCGGTCTCCCGGAAGTACGCCTGGTCCCACCACTTGCCGTGGTCGGTGAGCAGGATCCCGGCGGTGTGCAGGCCGGGGACCGGGTCGATCTGCGGGGCCGCCACCGAGAGCTTGGCGCCGCGCGCCGCCGTCACCGGGTGGACCTGGTCGAGCAGGGCCGGCCAGCCGGCCGTGCCGGGGCGGATCGGCTCCATGTCGAAGTGCACGCCGTCGAAGCCCTGGTCCAGCACCTGGCCCGCCGAGGCGGTGATCCGGTCCCGGGTCGGCGCGTCGTCCAGATCCAGGGCGTCCTTCTCCGGCTTGACCTCGTCGCCCAGCCAGCCCTGCAGCCGGACGCCGGGCAGCACCCGGTGGGTGGTCTCGGTGAACCAGCGGGCCTTGGGGTGGACGGAGGCCGGCAGCGAGCCGTCGTGCTCCAGCGGGCCGGTGTGCACGTACAGGTCGCGCACGCCGGTGCCGGCCAGCTGCCGGGCCAGCGCCTCGACGTCCGCCTCGGTCTTGCGGCCGTCCACCCAGGCGTGGCCGAGCCAGACGGCGTCCCGGCCGCGGGTGCGGGCCTCGGCGGACGGTTCACCCGTGTAGTGCAGTCGGATCGCGACGAACACCGAGCCGAGGGCGGCGACCGGTACCGCCACCGCCAGCCCCAGCGCGAGCAGGGCCCGGCGCCACCGCGACCAGCCCCTCCACCGGTCGCGCAGTGCCCGCGGCGGGGCCGCCAGGGCCCGGCCGATGCGTCTCGTCGTGGTCCGGAACCTGGTCACGCGCTTGATCCCCCCTTGAGTCGAGCGCTCAGGATACGGAATGGGCCCGCAGGTCCGGCCGACGGCCGGATACCCTGGCGACGTGCGGGCCCGACCAAGCGGGCTCGCAAAGCCGACAGCCGTCGCACCAGGGAGAAGCCCCATGGCCACTGCAGCCGAACCGTCCATCACTCAGCAGAGCCGCGCGAACGCGCTGCGTGAAGCACTCGCCACCCGGGTGGTGGTCGCCGACGGTGCGATGGGCACCATGCTCCAGGCACAGGACCCGACGCTGGAGGACTTCCAGAACCTCGAAGGCTGCAACGAGGTCCTGAACATCACCCGCCCCGACATCGTCCGCTCCGTCCACGAGGCCTACTTCGGGGTGGGCGTGGACTGCGTCGAGACCAACACCTTCGGCGCCAACTTCGCCGCGCTGGGCGAGTACGAGATCGCCGACCGCATCTTCGAGCTGTCCGAGGCCGGTGCCCGGATCGCCCGCGAGGTGGCCGACGCCCACGCCGCCGACGGCCGCACCCGCTGGGTGCTCGGCTCGATCGGCCCCGGCACCAAGCTGCCCACCCTCGGCCACGCCGCGTACGGGACGCTGCGCGACGGCTTCCAGCAGAACGCGGCCGGCCTGATCGCCGGCGGCGCGGACGCCCTGCTGGTGGAGACCAGCCAGGACCTGCTGCAGACCAAGGCCGCGATCCTCGGCTCCAAGCGCGCCCTGGCCGAGGCCGGACTCGACCTGCCGGTGCTGGTCCAGGTGACCGTCGAGACCACCGGCACCATGCTGCTCGGCTCCGAGATCGGCGCCGCGCTCACCGCGCTGGAGCCGCTCGGCGTCGACCACATCGGCCTGAACTGCGCCACCGGCCCGGCCGAGATGAGCGAGCACCTGCGCTACCTGGCCAAGAACGCCCGGATCGGTCTGTCCTGCATGCCGAACGCGGGCCTGCCGGTGCTCGGCAAGGACGGCGCCCACTACCCGCTCTCCCCGGCCGAACTGGCCGAGGCGCACGACGTGTTCACCCGTGAGTACGGCCTCTCGCTGGTCGGCGGCTGCTGCGGCACCACCCCCGAGCACCTGCGCCAGGTGGTCGAGCGGGTCCAGGGGCGGCCGATCGCCCCGCGCGAGCCGCGGCCGGAGCCCTCGGCCGCCTCGCTCTACCAGGCGGTGCCGTTCCGCCAGGACACCTCCTACCTGGCGATCGGCGAGCGCACCAACGCCAACGGCTCGAAGAAGTTCCGCGAGTCGATGCTGGCCGGCGACTGGCAGGCCTGCGTGGAGATCGCCCGCGACCAGATCCGGGACGGCTCCCACCTGCTGGACCTGTGCGTGGACTACGTCGGCCGCGACGGCGTCGCCGACATGAAGGAGATCGCCGGCCGGCTGGCCACCGCCTCCACTCTGCCGATCGTGCTGGACTCCACCGAGCCGCCCGTGCTGCGGGCCGGCCTGGAGGCGCTCGGCGGCCGCGCGGTTCTCAACTCGGTCAACTACGAGGACGGCAACGCCCCCGACTCGCGCTTCGGCAGGATCGCCTCGCTGGCCCGCGAGCACGGCGCCGGCCTGATCGCGCTGACCATCGACGAGCAGGGCCAGGCCCGTACCGCCGACAAGAAGGTGGAGATCGCCGAGCGGCTGATCGCCGAGCTCACCGCCGACTACGGCATCGACGAGGGCTCGATCCTGGTCGACTGCCTCACCTTCACCCTGGCCACCGGCCAGGAGGAGTCCCGCCGGGACGGCATCGAGACCATCGAGGCGATCCGCGAGCTCAAGCGCCGCCACCCGAACGTGCAGACCACCCTCGGCCTGTCCAACATCTCCTTCGGCCTCAACCCGGCCGCCCGCGTGGTGCTCAACTCGGTCTTCCTGCACGAGTGCGTGGAGGCCGGCCTGGACTCGGCGATCGTCCACGCCTCCAAGATCCTGCCGATCTCCCGGATCCCCGAGGACCAGCGCGAGGCCGCCCTCGACCTGGTCTACGACCGCCGCCGGGACGGCTACGACCCGCTGCAGCGGCTGCTGGAGCTGTTCGAGAACGTCTCCACCGCCTCGGTCAAGGCCTCCAAGGCCGAGGAGCTGGCCGCGCTCCCGCTGGAGGAGCGGCTGCAGCGCCGGATCATCGACGGTGAGCGAAACGGTCTGGAGGCCGACCTCGACGAGGCGCTGACCGGGCGCCCGGCGCTGGAGATCATCAACGAGACCCTGCTGGCCGGCATGAAGGTGGTCGGCGAGCTCTTCGGCTCCGGTCAGATGCAGCTGCCGTTCGTGCTCCAGTCCGCCGAGGTGATGAAGACCGCGGTGGCCCACCTGGAGCCGCACATGGAGAAGTCCGACAGCGAGGGCAAGGGCACCATCGTGCTGGCCACCGTCAAGGGCGACGTCCACGACATCGGCAAGAACCTGGTCGACATCATCCTGTCCAACAACGGCTACAACGTCGTCAACCTGGGCATCAAGCAGCCGGTTTCGGCGATCCTGGACGCCGCGCGGGAGCACAACGCGGACGTGATCGGCATGTCCGGCCTGCTGGTGAAGTCCACCGTGATCATGAAGGAGAACCTGGAGGAGCTGAACCAGCGCAAGCTGGCCTCCTCCTACCCGGTGATCCTCGGCGGCGCCGCCCTCACCCGCGCCTACGTCGAGCAGGACCTGCACGAGATCTACGAGGGCGAGGTCCGCTACGCCCGGGACGCCTTCGAGGGCTTGCGGCTGATGGACGCGCTGATCGCGGTCAAGCGCGGCGTGCCCGGCGCGACCCTGCCGGAGCTCAAGCAGCGCCGGCACGCCCGGGTCGAGGTGGAGGAGCCGGAGCCCGAGGTCAACCTCGGCCAGATCCGCTCGGACGTGGCCGTGGACAACACCGTGCCCACCCCGCCGTTCTGGGGCGACCGGATCGTCAAGGGCATCCCGTTCGCCGACTACGCCTCCTGGCTGGACGAGGACGCGCTGTTCAAGGGCCAGTGGGGTCTGAAGGCCGCCCGCACCGGTGAGGGGCCGTCGTACGAGGAGCTGGTGGAGACCGAGGGCCGGCCGCGGCTGCGGGCCTGGCTGGACCGGCTGCAGACCGAGGGCTGGCTGGAGGCGGCCGTGGTCTACGGCTACTACCCGGCCAACTCCAAGGGCGACGACCTGATCGTCTTCCACGAGGACGGCACCGAGCGCACCCGCTTCACCTTCCCGCGCCAGCGCCGCGGACGCCGGCTCTGCCTGGCGGACTTCTTCCGCCCGGAGGAGTCCGGCGTGCGGGACGTGGTCGGCCTGCAGGTGGTCACCATGGGCAACCGGATCTCGGAGGCGGCCAACGAGCTGTTCGCCGGGAACTCCTACCGCGACTACCTGGAGCTGCACGGCCTCTCGGTGCAGCTGGCCGAGGCGCTGGCCGAGTTCTGGCACGCCCGGGTCCGCTTCGAGCTGGGCTTCTCCGGCGAGGACCCGCAGGACGTCAAGGACATGTTCGCGCTCAAGTACCGGGGCGCCCGCTTCTCGCTCGGCTACGGGGCTTGCCCCGAGCTGGAGGACCGCGCCAAGATCGCCGAGCTGCTGAAGCCCGAGCGGATCGGCGTGGTGCTCTCCGAGGAGTTCCAGCTGCACCCGGAGCAGTCCACCGACGCGATCGTGATCCACCACCCGGAGGCGAAGTACTTCAACGCGCGGTAATCCACACGTCCTTCTCCGTTCGCTCTTTTCCGACGAACCGGGCGTATCCTTGATGATCCTGAACGGGCCGGTCCGCTCACCAGCGGGCCGGCCTGTGCCATCCCCGAAGGACGTCCAGGGACGCTCCGCGGGGTACCGACGGAAGGACCGGCCATGACCACCAGCTCCACCGCCGCCCTGGCGCTCGACCACGGGGACGGCCGCGGCCTGCAGGCGGTGCTGCTGGACATGGACGGCACGCTGGTGGACACCGAGGACTTCTGGTGGCAGGCCGAGGTCACGCTCTTCGCCGAGCTGGGCCACCAGCTGGACGAGCGGGACCGGGCCCACGTGGTCGGCGGCCCGATGACCCGGGTGATGGACTACCTGGTCGCCCGGACCGGGGTGGACATCGCCCCGACCGACCTGGGCGTGCTGGTCAACCAGCGCTTCGTCGACCTGCTGGCCGGCGGCGTGCCGCTCATGCCGGGGGCCGAGCGGCTGCTCAACACCCTCGCCGCGCACGGCGTCCCGGCCGCCCTGGTGTCCGCCTCGCACCGGCACGTGATCGACATCGTGCTGCGCTCGCTGGGCGCCGAGCGCTTCGCCTTCGCCATCGGCGGGGACGAGGTGCCGCGCACCAAGCCGTTCCCGGACCCGTACCTGGAGGCGGCCCGGCGGCTGGGCGCGGAGCCGGCCCGCTGCGTGGTGATCGAGGACACCCCGACCGGGGTGCGCGCGGGCGAGGCGGCCGGCTGCCCGGTGATCGCGGTGCCCTCGGTGGCGCCGATCGAGCCGGCTCCCGGGCGGCTGGTGCTGCCCTCGCTGGAGCAGGTCGACCTCGAACTGCTGCGCTCGCTGGTCGTCTCGCGGGTGTGACGGGCGCGGGCGGGCTCGACTGAGCGTCACTTGAGTGTGATTGTCATCTCATTGCGCCCCGCGCTTACTCGCGGGTAGGCGTCCCGGCGGGGCCGCCATCCACGGTCGCCCGGGGAGAAAACGGGCATTGGCTGACAACTTGTCGGGCGCGCCGTGATGCCCCGAACCACCGTGTCCCAAACGTCATCTGCACGGGTATCGGTCGTGCGTGTTCGATATGGCACGCTACTCGGGTTCGCGACACCCCAGAAGGACGCTCCCGTGAAGACTTCAGCTGAACGCCTGGCAGCACTCGGCTGCGCCGGTCTGGTCGCCGTGACGGTGGCCGGCTGCGGATCGGTCACCGACGCCGTCAAGGGGGACAGCGGCAGCAAGTCGATCACCATGGGAACCTCCCAGCTGACCGGCGTGCTGGACCCGGCTGCCGCCTACGACTCCGGCGCCTGGCTGCTGCTGCGCAACACCTTCCAGTCGCTGCTGACCTTCCCGGCGGCCGCCAGCACGCCCTCCCCGGACGCCGCGCAGTCCTGCGAGTTCACCGGCGGCGAGGCCAGCGAGTACCACTGCACCCTGCGGTCCGGCCTGAAGTTCTCCAACGGCCACCCGCTGACCGCCGAGGACGTGAAGTTCTCGATCGACCGCACCAAGAAGATCAACGACCCGACCGGCCCGGTCGGTCTGCTCTCCTCGATCAAGAGCGTCGAGACGAAGGGCGACACCGAGGTGGTCTTCCACCTGTCGACCCCCGACGCCACCCTGCCGGCCAAGCTGGCCGGCCCGGCCGGCGCCATCGTCGACCACCAGGTCTTCCCGGCCGACAAGGCGCTCGCCAACGACAAGCTGATCGGCTCCGGCCCGTACCGCTTCGACTCGATCGAGAACATGGCCGGCGACAACGGCGGCAAGCAGCTGGGCAAGGTCGTACTGGTGCCCAACGACAAGTACGGCGGCGACGCCAAGCTGCGGAACGACAAGTTCACCGTCCGGTACTTCGACAAGCCCGCCGACCTCAAGGCCGCGCTGGACAAGGGCGACGTCGACCTCACCGACAACAGCCTGGAGCCGAACACCGCCGCCCAGATCCAGTCGGACCAGCAGTCCGGCAAGACCGACCTGCAGGTGGTCGAGGGCGACAGCAACGACACCCGCTCGCTGCTGTTCAACACCAAGGATCCGGTGACGGGCAACGTCGGCGTCCGCCAGGCCGCCGCCGCGCTGCTCGACCGCAAGGCGCTCGCCCGCGACGTCTTCGCCCGTACCGTCCAGCCGCTGTACGCGATGGTCCCGGCCGGCGTCACCGGCCACACCACCGCCTTCTTCGACCGCTGGGGCGACCAGGACGTGGCCAAGGCCAAGAAGGCCCTGACCGACAACAAGGTCCAGATCCCGGTCAAGCTCACCCTCACCTGGTCCCGCTCGCGGGCCGGCAGCGCCGAGGCCGACACGCTCAAGAAGCAGCTGGAGACCGGCGGCCTGTTCCAGGTGACGGTCCAGCAGGAGTCGGACTGGGACGCCTTCAAGAAGGGCTGGGCCGAGGGCAAGTACCAGGCGTACATCTCCGGTTGGTTCGCCGACTACCCGGACCCGGACAACTACATCGCCCCGCTGCTGGTCGACGGCGGCGTCTTCCACACCGGCTGGGACGACCCGAGGGTCAGCCAGAAGCTGATCCCGGACGGCCTCAAGCAGGCCGACCGCAGCGCCGCCTCGGCCGGCTACGCGCAGATCCAGCAGACCGTCGCCGAAAGCGTGCCGCTCATCCCGCTGTACCAGAACAAGGCCTTCTATGCGGCCCGTTCGTACGTCACCGGTGTCGAGACCACCGTCGACACCACCGGCGTCTTCCGCTTCTGGGAGATCGGCCGCAACACCAAGTAGCGCTGCGACGACCGGCGCACAACGTGACGGCGGCCCGCCCGCTACCCCTCGGACCGACGGGTAGCGGGCGGGCCGCCGTCACGTTTCTCCTCGGCTTCGACCGAGGGCTACAGGGTGCCGGGCCGCACCAGCCCGCTCTCGTAGGCATACACCGCCGCCTGCACCCGGTCGCGCAGCTGCAGCTTGGTCAGCACATGGCCGACGTGGGTCTTCACGGTCGTCTCGCTGACGAACAGCTCGGCCGCGATCTCCGCGTTCGACAGCCCGCGCGCCACCAGCTTCAGCACCTCCAACTCCCGCTCGGTCAGCGCGCTCAGCGCCTGCGGCGGCGCATCGTCGCCCGAGGGCAGCTTGGTGGCGTACATGTCCAGCAGCCGGCGGGTGATGCTCGGCGCCAGCATCGCCGCGCCGTCCGCGACCACCCGGATCGCCTGCACCAGCTCCTCCGCCGGGACGTCCTTCAGCAGGAAGCCGCTGGCGCCCGCGCGCAGCGCCTCCACCACGTACTCGTCCAGGTCGAAGGTGGTCAGCACCAGCACCTTGGCCGGGCCGTCCCGTCCCGGACCGGCGATCCGGCGGGTCGCCTCGACGCCGTCCATCCGCGGCATCCGGATGTCCATCAGCACCACGTCGGGCTGCAACGCCCGGACCTGGTCCAGCGCCTGCTGACCGTCGCCGGCCTCCCCGACCACCACCAGGTCGGACTCGGCCTCCAGGATCATCCGGAAACCGGTGCGCAGCAGCGGCTGGTCGTCGACCAGCAGCACTCGGATCGTCACTAGGACTCCTTGCTCATCGGATCCCCCGTGGGATCGCTCTCATCCGATGTACGCGCCAGCGGCAGCGGGTACGGCGGCGGGGTGCCGCCGAACTCCGGGCAGCTGGCCTGGTGGTCGCACCAGTCGCAGAGGCGGTTGCGGGTGGCCGGGAACTCCCCGGTGGCCACCGCGTGGCTGATCCGCTCCCACAACGCCTGCAGCTTGCGCTCCACCGCGAGCAGGTCGGCCTGGTCCGGGTCGTAGCTGACCACGTCCCCGCCCCCGCCGAGGTAGACCAGCTGGAGGCGCTTGGGGATCACACCCTTCCAGCGCCACACCACCAGCGCGTAGAACTTCATCTGGAACATCGCCTTGCCCTCGAAGTCCCGCGAGGGCGCCCGGCCGGTCTTGTAGTCCACCAGCCGGACCTCACCGGTCGGGGCGACGTCCACCCGGTCGATGTAGCCGCGCAGCAGCAGCCCCGACTCCAGGGCCGTCTCCACGTAGAGCTCGCGCTCCACGGGGTGCAGCCGGGTCGGGTCCTCCAGCCGGAACCACTGGCCGACCAGCTTCTCGGCGTCCGCCAGCCAGCGGGTGAGCGCCGCGCCGTCCGGATCGTCCGGGAACAGCGAGCCCAGCTCCGGGCGCTCGCCCAGCAGCCGCTCCCACTGCGGGCGCAGCAGGCCCATCGCCCGCTCCGGCGTCCGCTCGGTCGCCGGGCTGTCGAACAGCCGCTCCAGCACCGCGTGCACCAGCGTGCCCCTGGTCGCCGCCGCACTCGGCGGCTCGGGCAGCCGGTCGATCACCCGCAGCCGGTACAGCAGGGGACAGGTGAGGAAGTCCCCCGCACGCGACGGGGACAGCCCGGTCGGGGGCGCCGCCGGGCGCACCGGCGCTTCGGCGGCACTGCTGGTGTCGGTCTGCTGCATGGCTACGACCCTATTGCCCTTTGCTGTCATCCCGCTGCCACCGTGCTGCCAGACCGACGATCCGGGGCCGATCCGGGACCGGTCCAGTGGGGTATGAAGGCTGACAGAGGGGCGCGCGGCGCCGGAGGGCCGCGATCACGTAGCGTGGGCGCACCGGGGGCACGACGGTGGGACGACCGAAGGGAACACGGTGAGCGACACCAGGGGGCAGCAGACCTCCGACCAGCCACCGCAGGACGGTGGCCGTCCGGGCGGGCGGTCACCGGAGCGCGGCGGCGGCCTCCTGATGGGGCGCCCCTTCGGCGTGCCCGTCTACGTCACCCCCTCCTGGTTCGTCATCGCCGCCCTGATCACCTGGGTGTTCGGCGGACAGCTCGGCGACGTCCTGCCCGAGCTCGGCAGCGGCGTCCGCTACCTGCTGGCCTTCTTCTTCGCGGTCGCCTTCTACGCCTCCGTGCTGGTGCACGAGCTGGCCCACACCCTGGTGGCGCTGCGCTACAAGCTCGGGGTGCGGCGGATCCAGCTGCAGTTCTTCGGCGGCGTCTCCGAGATCGAGAACGAGGCCGAGACCCCCTGGCGCGAGTTCTGGCTCGCCTTCGTCGGCCCGCTGCTCTCGCTGGTCCTCGGCGGGATCTTCTACCTCGCGCTGCGCGCCGTCGAGCTGTCCACCGTGCCCGGGGTGCTGCTCACCGGCCTGATGATCTCCAACCTGGTCGTCGCCGCCTTCAACCTGCTGCCCGGTCTGCCGCTGGACGGCGGCCGGATGCTGCGTGCCGTGGTCTGGGCGATCAGCGGGAAGGCGATGACGGGCACCGTGGCCGCCGCCTGGGTCGGCCGGGTGCTGGCGATCGCCGTGCTGTTCGGCCTGCCGCTGGTCAGCGCCTCCCGCGGGGCCGAGCGCACCACCACCGACACCCTGGTGGACGCGGTGCTGGCCGCCGTGCTCGCCGCGATCATCTGGAACGGCGCCACCGGCAGCCTGCGCAACGCCCGGCTCAAGGAGGTGCTGCCCGAGCTGTGGCTGCGCGACTTCGCCCGCCGGACCGTCGAGGTCACCGCCGACACCCCGCTCGGTGAGGCGATGCGCCGAGCCCGCGAGGCCCAGGCCGGCGCGGTGGTCGTGGTGGACGGCCGGGGCGAGCCGATCGCCATCGTCCGCGAGTCCGCGGTACGGGCCGTACCCGAGCACCGCCGCCCCTGGGTGGCCGTCGGACCGCTCGCCCGCGACCTCGAACCCGGGCTGCGACTCGACGCCGACCTGCGCGGCGAGGCCCTGCTGCGGGCCATCCGGGCCACCCCGGCGGGGGAGTACCTGGTGGTCGAGCCGGACGGCCGGGTGTACGGCGTCGCCGCGCTCACCGACATCGAGCAGCGTCTGACCGCCGCCGTCACCGGCCGCTGACCCGTACCCCTGCTCGGGGCCTGGTAAGGCAGGACGGCGCGTTTCCCTTAGGATTGTCCGCATGTCCGAACCGACCGGTGCCGCCCGCCGACGCGGGCCCTTCCAGGTCGGGGACCAGGTCCAGCTGACCGACCCCAAGGGTCGCCACTACACGTTCACGCTCCAGGCCGGGAACCAGTTCCACACCCACAAGGGTGCGTTCCCCCACGACGAGCTGATCGGCGCCTCCGAGGGCACGGTCGTGCGCACCACGGGTAACGTCCCGTACCTCGCGCTGCGCCCCCTGCTCCCCGACTACGTCCTGTCCATGCCGCGCGGCGCCGCCGTGATCTACCCCAAGGACGCGGGGCAGATCCTGGCGATGGCCGACATCTTCGCCGGCGCCCGCGTCGTCGAGGCCGGCGTCGGCTCCGGCGCGCTCAGCATGTACCTGCTGCGCGCCGTCGGCGAGCAGGGCATGCTGGCCTCCTACGAGCGCCGCCAGGACTTCGCGGACATCGCCCAGGGCAATGTCGAGCGCTACTTCGGCGGCCCGCACCCGGCGTGGAAGCTCACCGTCGGCGACCTCCAGGACAACCTGGTCGAGACCGACGTCGACCGCATCATCCTGGACATGCTGGCCCCTTGGGAGTGCCTCGACGTCGCCTCCAAGGCGCTCGTCCCCGGCGGCCTCATCTGCTGCTACGTGGCCACCACCACGCAGATGTCCCGGACCGTCGAGGCGCTGCGCGAGCACGGCACCTTCACCGAGCCGCAGGCCTGGGAGACCATGGTCCGCACCTGGCACCTGGAGGGCCTGGCCGTCCGCCCGGACCACCGGATGATCGGCCACACCGGCTTCCTGCTCACCGCCCGCCGCCTGGCGGACGGCGTCGAGCCGCCGCTGCGCCGCCGCCGCCCGGCCAAGGGCGCCTACGGCGAGGACTACGACAGCGGGGCGCCCGAGCCGACCCTGCAAGAGCGCGCCGCGGCCCGCAAGGCCGCCCGCGACGTCGAGTCCGAGCAGCCCGACCTGGGCTGAGTCCGTACCTGAAGAAGGGGTGGTGCGAGCGTAAAGCCCGCGCCACCCCTTCCCGCTGCGGTCGGCTCGCCTCCGGGCGCTCCTGACCCGGCGCCGACGCTCTTCGCTCCGGCGCTCGTTCCTCGCTTGTCGCTCATCGCTTTCGGCACCGGCGCGCCTTCGGCTCCCCGACCGCGCCACCCCTTCCCGCTGCGGTCGGCTCGCCTCCGGGCGCTCCTGACCCGGCGCCGACGCTCTTCGCTCCGGCGCTCGTTCCTCGCTTGTCGCTCATCGCTTTCGGCACCGGCGCGCCTTTCGGCTCCCCGGCCGGGAGTCCGTGAGCACCGTGTGGGACGATGCTCGCGCACGCAGACCAGCTCCTGGAGCTCTGGAGGGGACGCCTGGTGGAGACCGCGGTCGGGACGACGGCGACGGCTGGACAGCAGACACCGAAGGGCGGCACCCGGCCCGGGCACGCGCGCACCGCCCCCTGGCACTGGGCCCTCGCCCTGGCCGGCTGCGGCGCGGTGGTGGCCGCCGCCCTCGCCGCCTCCACGGCGACCGGCACCCCGGTGCCCGCGCGCGGCGGCGCCCCCGAGGCCCTCGCCGCGAGCGCCGCCCCCGACCCGGCCAAGGCCCAACTGCCGATGGACTGCGGCCCGTTCCCGGTCGAGACGGTGCTCAGCGTGCCCGCCGAGATCGGTGACGGACGGCCGGACACGGTCGTCGCCGCGCACTGCGCCACCGACACCGGCACCCCGCCGGACTCCGTCTACCTGCTCGGCTTCGGCGCCGACGAGCGCCCGACGGTGGTCGCCACCCTGCTGACCGAGCGAGAGAACCTCACCCTGAGCCGGCTCGCGGTGCGCTCCGACGGCGCCATCACCGGCCACGCGCAGGGGTATTCGAGCGAGGACGTGCCGCGCTTCCGGCCCGACATCTCACTCGACCTCACCTGGACGCGCAAGGGCGGCGGATGGGAACGCACCCAGTCCGCCGCCCCGGTCAGCCGGACCTGAGGCCCGGCCCGAGGCCTGTCTGACAATTCCCGCCGGCCGCTAATCGTCGGACACGGCCCAGCGACTCACTCCGCGTCCGGGCCGTACACCTCGACCCGGTCGGCGACCCGGCGCACGTGGATGCAGTCGCCGGGGCACTCCTTCGCCGAGTCCACCACGTCCTGAAGGAGCGTCAGCGGCACCGGGGCGGTCTCCCCGGGCTGCTGGCGCAACTCGTCCTCCGGGCCCTTCACGTACGCCAGTCCGTCGATGTCCAGCTCGAAGACCTCGGGTGCGTACTGGGCGCAGATGCCGTCGCCGGTGCACAGATCCTGGTCGATCCACACCTCCAGCTCCTCGGCCGCCGCCGTCTGCTCGGTCACCGACATGGTCCCCTGCCGTTTCTGTCCCGGGTCGCCCCTATTCCTGGAGCAATCCCGCCATTCGTACAACGATCGGACCCAGCACTGTGGTCGCGATCGGATATCACTTCGCTCGACGATACATCTGGCCTGCTTTGAGAGGTGCGCGGTGGGTATCCCCTTAGCAGAGGGGAAGCACGCTGGGGCGAAGATCGGACACGCCCGTTCCATCTTTCTTGATCTAGGGGTTTACGGACCCCTGGTCCCAGGTAGGGTCTGGAAGCGTCCAGCTCCCCGGAGGAGGTGAGGACCGTGGCAGCCCACGATGACGACTACAACCGCAACACCGGCAGGCCCGCTCGTGGTTCCGACGAGGCCGCTCAGGTCTCGTACCTTGAGCAGGAAATCGCCGTGCTGCGCCGCAAGCTCGCCGACTCGCCGCGCAATTCGAGAATCCTCGAAGAGCGGATCGTCGAGCTCCAGACCAACCTGGCCGGCGTGACCGCCCAGAACGAACGGCTCGCCTCCACCCTGCGCGAGGCCCGCGACCAGATCGTGGCCCTCAAGGAGGAAGTGGACCGGCTGGCACAGCCCCCGGCCGGCTTCGGCACCTTCCTCGAAGCGAACGAGGACGGCACCGCCGACATCTTCACCGGCGGGCGCAAGCTCCGTGTCAACGTCAGCCCGAACGTCGCCCTGGACGAGCTGCGGCGCGGCCAGGAAGTGATGCTCAACGAGGCCCTCAACATCGTGGACGCGATGGCCTTCGAGCGCATCGGCGAGATCGTCACCCTCAAGGAGGTCCTCGAGGACGGCGAGCGGGCCCTGGTCCTCGGCCACACCGACGAGGAGCGCGTGGTGCGCCTCGCGGAACCGCTGCGGGGGACCACCGTCCGGGCGGGGGACGCCCTGCTGCTGGAGCCCCGCTCCGGCTACGTGTACGAGGTCGTGCCGAAGGCCGAGGTCGAGGAGCTGGTCCTCGAAGAGGTCCCGGACATCGACTACCGCCAGATCGGCGGCCTGAGCAACCAGATCGAGCTGATCCGCGACGCGGTCGAGCTGCCCTACCTGCACGCCGACCTCTTCAAGGAGTACGAGCTGCGCCCGCCCAAGGGCGTGCTGCTCTACGGCCCGCCCGGCTGCGGCAAGACGCTGATCGCCAAGGCGGTCGCCAACTCGCTGGCCAAGAAGGTCGCCGAGGTCACCGGCCGCCCCCAGGGGAAGAGCTACTTCCTCAACATCAAGGGCCCCGAGCTGCTCAACAAGTACGTGGGCGAGACCGAGCGGCAGATCCGCCTGGTCTTCCAGCGGGCCCGGGAGAAGGCGGGCGAGGGCACGCCCGTCATCGTCTTCTTCGACGAGATGGAGTCGCTGTTCCGCACCCGCGGTTCCGGCGTCAGCTCGGACGTGGAGAACACCATCGTCCCGCAGCTGCTCGCCGAGATCGACGGCGTGGAGGGCCTGGAGAACGTCATCGTCATCGGCGCCTCGAACCGCGAGGACATGATCGACCCGGCGATCCTGCGGCCCGGCCGCCTGGACGTCAAGATCAAGATCGAGCGCCCGGACGCCGAGGCGGCGAAGGACATCTTCTCCAAGTACCTCAAGGACTCGCTGCCGTTCCACCCGGACGACCTCAAGGAGCACGACGGCTCCGTCGAGGCCACGGTGGCCGCGATGATCCAGTCGGTCGTGGAGCGGATGTACTCCGAGACCGAGGAGAACCGCTTCCTGGAGGTCACCTACGCCAACGGTGACAAGGAGGTCCTGTACTTCAAGGACTTCAACTCCGGCGCGATGATCCAGAACATCGTCGACCGCGCGAAGAAGATGGCCATCAAGGACTTCCTCGACCACGGTCAGCGCGGTCTGCGCGTCTCCCACCTGCTCGCCGCCTGCGTGGACGAGTTCAAGGAGAACGAGGACCTGCCCAACACCACCAACCCGGACGACTGGGCCCGGATCTCCGGCAAGAAGGGCGAGCGGATCGTCTTCATCCGCACGCTGGTCACCGGCAAGCAGGGCGCCGAGTCCGGCCGCTCCATCGACACTGTCGCCAACACGGGGCAGTACCTGTAAGCACGCGGTTACCCGGGCCGACTGCGGTCCCCGGAGCTGTACGCACACCGTCCGGCTGTGGCGCCTCGCGGCCCCGCAGCCGGACGGCGCGTCTCGGGGCCCGCCGGTCGGCGCCGGGTTCTAGGCTCGACCCACCGTCCGCGGGCAGATCGCCGGCGTCGGTGTTGTTCAGCGGTACGTCAGCGTGTTCCGTCCGTCGGGGGCGGCGCACCGGGCAAGGAGGGCCGCATGACCGTACGGCGCGTGATGGGCATCGAGACCGAGTACGGGATCTCCGTGCCGGGGCACCCCAACGCCAACGCCATGCTCACCTCGTCCCAGATCGTCAACGCCTACGCGGCGGCGATGCACCGGGCACGGCGGGCCCGCTGGGACTTCGAGGAGGAGAACCCGCTGCGCGACGCGCGGGGCTTCGACCTCGCGCGCGAGGTGGCGGACGCCAGCCAGCTGACCGACGAGGACATCGGCCTCGCCAACGTGATCCTCACCAACGGGGCCCGGTTCTACGTGGACCACGCGCACCCCGAGTACAGCTCGCCCGAGGTGACCAACCCGCGCGACGCCGTGCTGTGGGACAAGGCCGGCGAGCGGATCATGGCGGCCGCCGCGCAGCGCGCGCTGGAACTGCCCAACGGGCAGACCATCCACCTGTACAAGAACAACACCGACAACAAGGGCGCCTCCTACGGCACCCACGAGAACTACCTGATGAAGCGGGCGACGCCGTTCGCCGACATCGTCCGCCACCTCACCCCGTTCTTCGTCTCCCGCCAGGTGGTCACCGGCGCCGGCCGGGTCGGCATCGGCCAGGACGGCTCGGCGAACGGCTTCCAGATCAGCCAGCGGGCGGACTACTTCGAGGTCGAGGTCGGCCTGGAGACCACCCTCAAGCGGCCGATCATCAACACCCGGGACGAGCCGCACGCCGACGCCGAGAAGTACCGCCGGCTGCACGTGATCATCGGGGACGCCAACCTCTCCGAGATCTCCACCTACCTCAAGCTGGGCACCACCTCGCTGGTCCTGTCGATGATCGAGGACTCCTTCATCGCCTCCGACCTCGCCGTCGACCAGCCGGTGCGCACCCTGCACCGGGTCTCCCACGACCCGACGCTCAAGCACCTGATCACCCTGCGCAACGGGCGCAAGCTCACCGCGGTCCAGCTCCAGCTCGAGTACTTCGAACTGGCCCGCAAGTACGTCGAGGACCGCTTCGGCACCGACGCCGACGAGCAGACCGTGGACGTGCTGACGCGCTGGGAGGACGTCCTCGGGCGGCTGGAGCGCGACCCGATGTCGCTCTCCCGGCAACTGGACTGGATCGCCAAGCGGGAGATCCTGGAGGGCTACCGCAGCCGGGACGCCCTGGAGTGGGACAACCCGCGGCTGCACCTGGTCGACCTCCAGTACAGCGACGTACGGCCCGAGAAGGGCCTCTACAACCGTCTGGTGGCCCGCGGCCGGTTCGAGCGGCTGGTGTCCGAGGAGGAGGTCGAGCGGGCCGTCTCCAAGCCCCCGGAGGACACCAGGGCGTACTTCCGCGGGCGCTGCCTGGAGCAGTACGCGGACCACGTCGCGGCGGCCTCCTGGGACTCGGTGATCTTCGACCTGCCGGGCCGGGACTCGCTGCAGCGCGTGCCCACGCTGGAGCCGCTGCGCGGCACCCGGAACCACGTCAAGGAGCTGCTGGACCGCTGCCGCACGGCGGAGGACCTGCTCCGCGTCCTGTCCGGCGGGTAACTTTTCGATCACCACGGGTGAACGTCCGCCGAATGGGAATCATCCGGGGTGGCAGCGGGTGTTGGACAGGAAGCGTCACCGGCAAACCGGGAGCGGCAGCCGCACCTTGTGTATAAGGTCGGTGTCAACCGGCAACGACCGACCGGCCAAACCGTGCCAGACGATTCGAGCGGGGTGAGGGAAATGGCGAGCAAGGACACCGGCGGCGGCCAGCAGCGGGCAAACCGCTCCTCCGAGGAGGTCGAGGAGCAGGCCGCGGAAACCCAGAATTCCGACGACCTCAAGGAGCGCCAGGAAAAGCTGAGCGACGACGTCGACGCGGTGCTGGACGAAATCGACGAAGTCTTGGAGTCGAACGCGGAAGATTTCGTGAGGGGTTTTGTCCAGAAGGGTGGGCAATAGCCCGTCCCCGGTATTCGGGAATTCACGGTCGCGACCGTCCTGGGCGGCCGGGCGGCACCGGCCGCCCGGCCGCCCGGCACCGGCCCCTCCAGGCGTGGACAGTGATCGTCGGCGGGTAGGGTGCGGGCAATGCGCGCTTCAAGCTACCTGGAAGGAATCGTGTGGAAGCCAACACTCGTGGCACCGGGCGTCTACCGGCTGCCTTCCTGACCCCGGGGTCATCCTCGTTCCTCGACTTCCTCGCCGAGCACAAGCCGGAGCTGCTCCCCGGCCGGGCCGGGCTCCCCGAGGGCGCCGTGGTCGAGGCGCCGCACGGGACCACGATCGTGGCCGCGATCTTCGACGGCGGTGTGGTGATCGCCGGTGACCGCCGGGCGACCATGGGCAACGTCATCGCCCAGCGCGACATCGAGAAGGTGTTCCCGGCCGACGAGTACAGCGCGGTCGGCATCGCGGGCACCGCCGGCCTCGCGGTCGAGATGGTCCGGCTGTTCCAGCTGGAGCTGGAGCACTACGAGAAGATCGAGGGCGCCACGCTCTCCCTGGAGGGCAAGGCCAACCGGCTCACCACCATGATCCGGGGCAACCTGGGCATGGCGATGCAGGGCCTCGCGGTCGTGCCGCTGTTCGCGGGCTACGACCTGGACCGCGGCCGCGGCCGGATCTTCAACTACGACGTCACCGGCGGGCGTTCCGAGGAGCGCGGCTTCGCCGCCACCGGCTCGGGTTCGGTCTTCGCCCGCGGCTCGATGAAGAAGCTCTACCGCGACGACCTGACGGCCGACCAGGCCGTCACCCTGGTCGTCCAGGCGCTCTACGACGCGGCGGACGACGACTCCGCCACCGGCGGCCCGGACCTGGCGCGGAAGATCTTCCCGATCGTCTCGCTGATCACCGAGGACGGCTTCCGCCGGCTCACCGACGCGGAGGTCGCGCAGATCGTCGTCGCCATCACCGATGAGCGCCTGACCCGCCCCAACGGCCCGCAGGCCCCGCTGATCTAGCCATCACCTCACAGGAAAGGGACGACCGCCGGTGTCGACACCGTTCTACGTCTCGCCCCAGCAGGCCATGGCGGACCGCGCGGAGTACGCCCGCAAGGGCATCGCGCGCGGCCGCAGCGTGGTCGTGCTCACCTACGCCGACGGCATCGTCTTCGTCGCGGAGAACACCTCCAGGGCCCTCCACAAGGTCTCCGAGATCTACGACAAGATCGCCTTCGCGGCGGTCGGCCGCTACAACGAGTTCGAGAACCTGCGCATCGGCGGCGTCCGCTACGCCGACCTGCGCGGCTATTCCTACGACCGGGCCGACGTCACCGCCCGGGGCCTCGCCAACGTGTACGCCCAGACCCTGGGCACCATCTTCTCCTCGGTCGGCGAGAAGCCGTACGAGGTCGAGCTGATCGTGGCCGAGGTCGGCCGCACCGCCGACAACGACCAGATCTACCGACTCACCCCGGACGGCTCGGTCGTCGACGAGAAGAACTACGTCGTGGTCGGCGGCAACGCCGACTCGATCGGCAACTACCTGGGCCAGCGCCACCGCGTCGGCCTGAGCCTGACCGAGGCGGTGAAGGTGGCCGTGGACTCGCTCGCCCGCGACCCCAACGGCGGCAGCCCGCGCACCCTCACCCCGGAGCAGCTGGAGGTCGCGGTCCTCGACCGCCAGCGGTTCCAGCAGCGCAAGTTCAAGCGGATCCTGGGCAACCAGCTCGGCCGGCTGCTCGACGGGGACCAGTCCGCCGAGGCGGACGACGAGGAGCACCCGGCGGCCACCCCGCCGTCTGACGAGTAGTACGGCGGGGTCCTGTAGGACAGCGCTGCCCGCCGTCCTACAGGGCCCCGATCCCCTGCGGTGGCCTGCGCGACCTCGCGGAGGTCGAGAGAACGCCGGACCAGATAGGAGTGCTCGTGACTCCTCCCCAACGGCTAGAGCCGTGGAGCTTCAAGCCGGCCTGACAGCTGGCCCCGGACAAGCCCTGCCCGCTGCCTGGCGGCAGGTGATCAGGCCACGACGCTGTGTCGCTCCGCGATGCCAGTTTCAGGATTCGATTCGACCACTGGCTGAGGTCGGTGGATTCCTCGAAAGAAGGTGCTCATGGACCGCCGGATTTTCGGGCTGGAGAACGAGTACGGTGTGACCTGCACGTTCCGCGGGCAGCGACGGCTGTCGCCGGACGAGGTGGCGCGGTACCTGTTCCGCCGGGTCGTCTCCTGGGGCCGCAGCAGCAACGTCTTCCTGCGCAACGGCGCCCGGCTCTACCTCGACGTCGGCTCCCACCCCGAGTACGCCACCCCCGAGTGCGACGACGTGGTCGAGCTGGTGACGCACGACAAGGCGGGCGAGCGCATCCTCGAAGGACTCCTGGTGGACGCCGAGCGGCGGCTGCACGAGGAGGGCATCGCGGGGGACGTCTACCTCTTCAAGAACAACACCGACTCGGCCGGCAACTCCTACGGCTGCCACGAGAACTACCTGGTGGCCCGGCACGGCGAGTTCTCCCGGCTGGCCGACGTGCTGATCCCGTTCCTGGTGACCCGCCAGCTGATCTGCGGCGCGGGCAAGGTGCTGCAGACCCCGCGCGGCGCGGTGTACTGCGTCAGCCAGCGGGCCGAGCACATCTGGGAGGGCGTCAGCTCGGCGACCACCCGCTCCCGTCCGATCATCAACACCCGGGACGAGCCACATGCGGACGCCGAGCGCTACCGCCGGCTGCACGTGATCGTCGGCGACTCCAACATGTCCGAGACCACCACGCTGCTCAAGGTCGGCGCCACCGACCTGGTCCTGCGGCTGATCGAGGCCGGCGTGGTGATGCGCGACCTCACCCTGGAGAACCCGATCCGGGCGATCCGCGAGGTCAGCCACGACCTCACCGGCACCCACCAGGTGCGCCTGGCCAACGGCCGCGAGGCCAGCGCGCTGGACATCCAGGAGGAGTACTACTCCAAGGCCCTGGAGTTCGCCGACCGCAAGGGGATCAACACCGGCACCATCGCCCGGGTGCTCGACCTGTGGGGCCGCACCCTGGAGGCCGTGCGCACCGAGCGGCTCGACGGGGTGGCCACCGAGATCGACTGGATCATCAAGTACAAGCTCATCGAGCGCTACCGCGAGAAGCACCAGATGAGCATGTCCAACCCGCGGGTGGCTCAGATCGACCTCGCGTACCACGACATCCACCGCCGCCGCGGCCTGTTCTACCTGCTCCAGGGCAAGGGCCAGGCGCAGCGGGTGACCACCGACCTCAAGACCTTCGAGGCCAAGTCGATCCCGCCGCAGACCACCCGGGCCCGGCTGCGCGGGGACTTCATCCGCCGGGCGCAGGAGCAGCGCCGGGACTTCACGGTGGACTGGGTGCACCTGAAGCTGAACGACCAGGCGCAGCGCACGGTGCTGTGCAAGGACCCGTTCCGTTCGGTGGACGAGCGGGTGGAGAAGCTGATCGCGGGGATGTAGAGCCCCGAACGTGATCAAGGCGCCATGACCACGATGGCGTGTCCGGCCCCGGTGGTGTCTACCGGGGCCGGACGCGTGCCGGGCATACGCTGTCCGTCGAGTCACGAGAGCCGACTTCGATCGACAGTTAGGACCACCGTGCGCCGCACCGCCGGTTTGCTTCTCACCCTGCCGCTGCTGCTCGCGGTCGCCTGCAGCAGCTCGACCAAGGCGGCCGGCCCGGCGACGCCGTCCACCGCGACGGCCGCGCCGACGGTGCCCACGCCGGTCTCCGAGGCCTCACCGATGCCCACTCTTTCGGGTGGCGGCTTCGGCAGCAAGGCCGCCATCACCATCCCCGAGGGCCAGCAGCCGAGCGGCCAGTTCGTGGTGAACACGGTGGTCGAGGGCGATCGGTCGACGGTCAACAAGGGCGACTGGGTGACCGTCAACTACTCGGCGAAGGACTGGACCACCGGCAAGGACCTGCCCAGTTCGTACGACGACAACGGCAAGCCGCAGCTCTACCAGGCCGGCAGCGGGCAGCTGGTGCCGGCGCTGGACCAGAGCGTGATCGGCAAGAAGGTGGGCACCCGGCTGCTGGTGGTGGCCCCGCCGGCGGCGGCCTTCGCGGACAAGGGCTCCGGCCAGCTGGGCGTGGGCGCGGGGGACACCGTGGTGTTCGTGCTGGACATCGTCGAGAGCCTGCCGCAGGACGCGACCCTGTCCGGGAACATGACCGAGCCCGCCGCGACACTGCCGCAGGTCAAGGACAACGGCAAGGCGCCGGTGACGATCACCATCCCGGCCGGGCAGGCCGCGCCCACCGACCTGCAGCAGTCGGTGCTGATCAAGGGCGAGGGCAAGCAGGTCAAGACCGGGCAGACCCTGGTGGTGCAGTACACCGGGGTGCTGTGGAGCAACGGGCAGCAGTTCGACGCCTCCTGGACGCACGGTGGCGCGCAGGCGGTGCAGATCGGCACCGGCAGCGTGATCGAGGGCTGGGACAAGGGCCTGGTCGGGCAGAACGTGGGCAGCCGGATCCAGCTGGTGGTGCCGCCGGCGCTCGGGTACAAGGACCAGGCGCAGGGCGCGGTGCCGGCGAACTCCACGCTGGTCTTCGTGGTCGACATCCTGGAAGCCGTCTAGCGGGCGCTCTAGGAAGTCACCCGCAGGATTCCGTACGCTTGGGCGGACGCTCGTACAACGAAGCGTCCGCCCTCATCCTGAGCTGTCATACTGCCCTCGCACTGTGGCAGGCGCCGCCCGGTGCCGAGGTCCGGGGCGGGCGGTGCGGCGGCAGGCCGGCGGTCAGCACGCCGGGCGCAGACCTGGAAGACCTCGTGGCGAGATGGATGGGGAGTCATGACTGAGAAGACGCCGAGCCCGGGCGGGGCCGGCACCGCGGCGAACGACAGCTCCGCGGGTGACCCGGCCGCCTCTCGTCCCGGCGGCCCGGTTGCCGGGGATCGCGAGTCGATCGTCGTTCCCCCGGCGATCCTGGCGCAGCAGGCCGGCTGGGCGCAGCCCGGCGAGAAGCCGCGCGCCGCGGGTGGCACCACGACGGACGACGCCCCGCAGATCTTCGCCAGCAACGTGCGCAAGGCCGACAGCTCGGAGGCCGGGTACGACGAGAACCCGCCGAGCGTGGGCAAGCTGGGCGTGATCCTCGGCACGGTGCTGGCCGTGCTGCTGGTCGGCAGCGGCATCACGCTCTACCTGGTGAACAAGGACGACTCCAAGGACAGCGCCTCGGCCGCCAAGCCGGACGCGGCCACGACCGCGCCGCCCACGCCGAGCGCCGAGCCGGTGCCGCCGATCAAGGACAGCGCCAAGGTGCTGCCGACGGTCACCGGTGACTTCGGCAAGAAGGCCGACATCCAGGTGCCGGGCGACAAGTCCGACGGCTCCTTCGTGGTGAAGGTGCTGTCCGAGGGCAACGGCCCCAAGGTGGACAAGAACTCCTGGACCTCGGTGGACTACACCGCCAAGGACTGGAACACCGGCAAGGACATCCCGAGCTCGTACGACAACAACGGCAAGCCGCAGATCTTCCAGGCCGGCACCGACGCGCTGATCCCGGCGCTGGACCAGGCCGTGGTCGGGAAGAAGGCCGGCAGCCGGCTGCTGGTGGTGGCCCCGCCGGCCGCCGCCTTCGGCTCGCAGGGCAAGCCGGACATGTCGATCGGCGCCAAGGACGACCTGATCTTCGTGATCGACATCCGCAACAGCAACGCGCCCGACGCCGTGGTGAGCGGTACCGTCACCCCGCCGCCGGCGGACTTCCCGCAGGTCAAGGACAACGGCAAGAAGCCGGCCGACATCACCCCGGTGGCGGGCGCCAAGGACCCGACCGAGCTGAAGACCCACGTCCTGATCAAGGGCACCGGGCCGGCGGTGGAGAAGGGCGAGAAGGTCGTCGTCCAGTACACCGGCGCGCTGGCCAAGGACGGCAAGGTCTTCGACTCCTCGCTCAGCAAGGGCCAGGCGTTCTCCTTCCCGGTCGGTGGCGGCCAGGTCATCCAGGGCTGGGACCAGGGGCTGGTGGGCCAGACCGTCGGCAGCCGGGTCGAGCTGGTGATCCCGGCCTCGCTGGGCTACGGGGACAAGGGCCAGGGCGACATCCCGCCCGGTGCGACCCTGGTCTTCGTGGTGGACATTCTGGACGCCGGTCAGGGCTGATCCACTTTCGGGTGACAATAGAGGACGTGTGACCTTCGGGTCCGGCCGCGTGGCCGGAGCCCTACGGGCGGCGGGCGCCCGTACTGTGGTCCGCCAGGACTGACGTCAGGGCGGACCGGGTGCGGGTGCCCGCCGCTTGGTCGTGTAAGCAACGCGAACGTGAGAAGAGGGACTGTGAGCGTCAACCTCAACGAGAAGCCTGAGATCGACTTCCCGATCGGCGACGCCCCGACGGAGCTGCAGATCCGTGACATCGTCGTGGGCGACGGCGCGGAGGCCAAGAAGGGTCAGAACGTCAGCGTCCGCTACGTCGGCGTGACCTTCGAGACCGGCGAGGAGTTCGACGCGAGCTGGAACCGGAGCCCCAACGAGTTCCGCTTCCCGCTCGGCGGCGGCCGGGTCATCAAGGGCTGGGACCAGGGTGTGGCCGGCATGCGCGTCGGTGGCCGCCGCGAGCTGACCATCCCCTCGCACCTGGCCTACGGCGCCCAGTCGCCGTCGCCGCTCATCCCGCCGCACTCGACCCTGATCTTCGTGGTCGACCTGCTGGCCGTCTGAGCCTGCCATGACCTCGGGCCGGACCCCTCCGGGGGCCCGGCCCGAGGCCGTGTTCGGGCCCGAACGGCACGTCGTGGGGATCAGGCGTGGGACGCGGCTTTTGCAGTGCGTACCGCTACCGGTACGGTCGGTCCCGCCGGGTGAGGATCGCCCGGTTGGCGCACCCCGCGCGCGGCGCGGCACACCGGAAGGGTCAGCGATGGCGATCGCCAAGGCAGAGCGGCTGATGAATCTCGCCCTGTGCCTGATGAACACCAGACGTCCGCTCTCCAAGAAGGAGCTGCGGGAATCCATCGAGGCGTACCGCGAAGCCTGGCAGAACAGCAGCGAGGACGCCTTCAACCGGATGTTCGAGCGGGACAAGGACGACCTGCGCGAGCTCGGCCTGGTGATCGACGTCGACGAGAGCGCCCTGGACGGCGAGCTCGGCTACCTCGCCCGCGCCGACCGCAACCGGCTGCCCGAGATCGCGCTGGACGCCGAGGAGGCCGCCGCGCTCACCCTGGCCGCCCGGGTCTGGCAGCAGGCCAAGATGTCCGGTGCGGCCAGCGGCGCGCTGCAGAAGCTGCGCGCGGCCGGGGTGCCGTTCGGCGAGGCCGAGGGCCGGACCGCCCTGGAGCCGCGCATCCCCGCCCGGGAGGCCGCGTTCGAGCCGTTGCTCACCGCCGCCCGGGACCGCCGTCCGGTGACCTTCGAGTACCGCAAGGCCGGGGCCGCCGCCGTCGAGCAGCGCAGCGTCGAGCCGTGGGCGCTGGAGTGCTGGCGCGGGCACTGGTACCTGGCCGGGTACGACCGCGACCGGGGCGACGCCCGGGTGTTCCGGCTCAGCCGGATCACCGGCAAGGTGAAGGCGAAGAACGGGGCCTTCCTCGGGACGGTGCCCGAGCACGTGGACGTGCGGGCCACGGTGGCCAAGTTCGCCGGGGAGGGCGCCACCGCCACCGCGACCGTCCGGGTCCGCCGGGGCGCAGGCTTCCCGCTGCGCACCAAGGCGCTGAACAGCAGCCGGGTGGACGAGGGCTGGGACGAGCTGGAGATCCCGTACGGCAACGGGCTGGGCGCCGACCTCGCGGAGTTCGGGCCGGACGTGCTGGTGCTCGGGCCGGAGGAGCTGCGGGCGGATGTGATCGACCGGCTGCGGGCGGTCGCGGGGCTGGACTCGGAGGACGTACGGGCATGAGCAATGCGATCGACCAGACGCGACGGATGCTGTCGCTGGTCACCTACCTGCGCGAGCGGCCCGGGGCCGAGGTCGCCGAGGTGGCCCGCGCCTTCGGGATCTCCGAGCGCGAGCTGATCGGGGACCTCAACGTGCTGCCGATGTGCGGCACCAGTTTCCGCGGCGGCGACCTGCTCGACATCGACACCGACGGCGAGCGGATCTGGTGGCACAACGTCGACGACGTGGCCCAGCCGCTGCGGCTGGCCGCCGACGAAGCCACCGCGCTGCTGGTGGCCGCCCGCGCGGTGGCCGGGCTGCCGGGCCTGCGGGCCGGGGACCGGGAGGCACTCACCCGGGCCGTCGCCAAGATCGAGAACGCGGCCGGGGAGAGCGCCGAGGGCAGCGCCCGGGTCGGCGTGACCTTCGAGGCCGAGAGCCACGTCTTCGCCGACATCGACCGCGCGCTGAGCGAGGGCCGCCGGCTCTGGCTGCGCTACTACTCGCACGGGCGCGGCGGGATGACCGAGCGCGAGGTCGACCCGATCCGGCTGCTCACCGAGGGCCACACCTACCTCGAGGCCTGGTGCCGCACCTCCGAGGACCACCGGATGTTCCGGCTGGACCGGGTCGCCGAGATCCGCGTCCTGGACGTCCCGGCCGACCCGCCCCGGCGAGAGCCGCGCGACCTGAGCGGCGGGCTGGTCAACCCGGCGGCGGACGACCCCGAGGTGGTGGTGGAGGTCTCCTCCGGCGGGCGCTGGGTGGCCGAGTACTACACCCACGACCGCGCCGAGGAACTGCCCGACGGCGGGCTGCGGATCACCCTGCGCAGCGCCGACCCCTCCCAGCTGCGCCCGCTGGCGCTGCGGCTGGGCCGGGACGGCCGGATCGTCTCGCCGCCCGAGCTGGCCGAGCAGGCGCGCTCGGCAGCGCGGGAGGCGCTGGCCGCCTACGGGGAGGGGCAGGTCTGACCGGTGGAGCCCGGGACCAGATTCAAGGTGTACTGCTCGGAGTGCCGGGAGAAGGTGGAGCTCCCGGCCGAGGAGTTCCGGCTGACCCTCGGTCGGACCCCGGCGCAGGCGCACTACAGCTTCGGCTGCCCGCTCTGCGGGGCGGCGGTGCGCAAGTCGGCCGGGGAGAAGATCGTCGAGGCGCTCACCGGGGCGGGGGTCCGCACCATGCGGCTCGTCCCGGCCGAGGGGTAGCGCGCACCTGGCGATAGGGTGGGGCGCATGTCCTGGATGCTCGTCGCCGCCGTCCTGCTCGCCACCGCGGGCCTGCTGGTTCTCGGGGTCCTCGCGATCCGGCTCTGGGCGGACGTACGGGCGCTGGCCAAGGGCGTGGACGCGGCCTCGCGGGCGCTGACCGAGGCGGCGCAGGACCTTGCCTCGGCGGTTCCGAACCGTTAGGTGGAATTTCGGGTAGCACACCCGGGGCATCGGCGGTACGGGGCTGCTGTTCGGACGTAGGGGCGGGTTACGCTCTCAGGTGGCTCCTGAACTGCGAACCGGGGGCCGCTGTCCTGTTCGGGCGGCCGTCGTCGGGGCGTCATCCGCAGCGGTTACCATCCGCGGCGGGCGGCCTGTCGGGCCGCGGAGGCTGAAGGTGGTCGGCGCATGCGCTTGTCGGTGACCGCGATCGTGGTGATCGCGGTGTTCGCCATCGTGCTGTTCGGATCCAAGCGGCTGCCCGATCTGGCGCGTTCGCTGGGGCAGGCGCTGCGGATCCTGAGGAGCGAGACCAAGGCGATGCGCTCGGACGGCGATTCGGCCGGGAGCGCGGCGCCGGCCGCGCCGCGGGTCGAGGGTGCGGCGCGGTCGTCGGCCAAGACCATCCAGACGGCTCCGGGCGCGTCGGCCACGGCCCGGCCGGTGGCCGAGCCGAGCGCCGGGCCGTCCGCGCCCGACGACCGCCCGCGCTGAGCGCGGCGTACGTGATGTACACGACGTACGTGACGAACGTGGTGTACGCGACGCAGGCCGCGCACGCGACGCACGCGACCATGGAGGCCCGTCGACCGGCGGGCCTCGACGCACGAGTTGAGGACCGGGGTTGAGCAAGCTCTCCAAGGCGTCGAAGGCGCCCAAGGATCCTGAGGGGCGGATGGCCCTCGCCGACCACCTGCGGGAACTGCGCAACCGCGTGGTCAAGTCGGTCCTGGCGATCGTGTTGTTCGCGATCATCGCGGCGATCTACCACAAGCAGATCGAGCACTTCCTGCTCGAGCCGCTGCCGCAGTGCGACAAGCAGAACTCGGGCGACTACCACGGTCGTTGCGCCCAGGTGTCCAACATCGGCCTCACCGCCGGTTTCAACTGGATGCTGAAGGTCGCGCTGACCGCGGGCGTGGTGGCGGCCGTCCCGGTCTGGCTGTACCAGGTGTGGGCCTTCGTGGCGCCCGGTCTGCACAAGCACGAGAAGAAGTACGCGGTCATCTTCATGGCCTGCGGCGCCCCGCTGTTCCTGACGGGCGTGGCCTGCGCCATCTGGGTGATGCCGACCATGGTCGAGATGCTGATCTCGTTCACCCCGAGCGACACGACGCCGATCCTGCCGCCCGAGGACTACTTCGACGTCGCCACCCGGATGGTGCTGGTCTTCGGTCTGGGCTTCGAGTTCCCGCTGCTGCTGGTGATGCTCAACATGGTCGGCATCGTGACCGGCAAGCGGCTGCTCAGCTGGTGGCGCGGGATGGTCATGGGCATCACCGTGTTCACCGCGTTCGCCACTCCGGGCGCCGACCCGGTCAGCATGCTGCTGCTGGCCATGCCGATCTGGGCGCTGTACTTCGCCGCGGTGGCCGTCGCGCTGCTCAACGACCGGCGCAAGCGGCGCAACAACCCGGACGCCGACCTGGACGACGAGGAGGCCTCGCACCTGGACCTCACGGTGCAGGAGGTCGACGGTGCGGAGTCGGTGAGCGCCTCGGCGGCGCCGACGGCCAGTGCCGCGCCGGTGGCGGCCGCGCGGCACGAGCAGATGGACGACATCACCTGAGCCGGTAGTGCCTCGTGAAGCCCCGGCCCGCCGCCTCCCGCGGCGGGCCGGGGCTTTTTGCGGCCCTGCCGCTCCGGGCGGTCTTGGCAGCGCCGATGGAATGTGACATATTACTGCGCGTGCTGAAGACCCAGAGACCTCCCCTGGACGTCGTCGTGGTCGGCGCCGGAGTCGTCGGCGCCGCCTGCGCCTACTACGCCGCCCGTGCCGGGCTCGCCGTCGCCGTCGTCGACCGCGGGCCGGTGGCCGGGGGCACCACCGGGGCGGGCGAGGGCAACCTGCTGGTCTCCGACAAGGAACCCGGGCCCGAGCTCGACCTCGCCCTGCTCAGCACCCGGCTCTGGCGCGAACTCGCCGAGGACCTCGGTCCGGTCGTGGAGTACGAGCCCAAGGGCGGCGTGGTGGTCGCCTCGACGGCGGCCGGGCAGCAGGCGCTGCGGGCCTTCGCCGCCGGGCAGGCCGCAGCCGGGGTGGCCGCCGAGGAGGTCCCGGCCGAGCGGCTGCGCGAGCTGGAGCCACACCTCGCCCCCGGGCTGGCCGGCGGCTTCCACTACCCCCAGGACGCCCAGGTCCAGCCCGCCCTGGCCGCCGCCCACCTGCTGCGCGAGGCCCGCCGGATGGGCGCCGAGCTGATCACCGGGGAGAGCGTGACGGCCGTGGACCGGGGACCGGACGGCGCGGTGCGCGGCGTTCGGACCGACCGGCGCCGGCTGGCCGCGCCCGCCGTGGTCAACGCGGCCGGCACCTGGGGCGGCGAGCTGGCCGCCCTCGCCGGAGTGCACCTGCCGGTGCTGCCCCGGCGCGGCTTCGTGCTGGTCACCGAGCCGCTGCCGAGGATCGTCCGGCACAAGGTCTACGCCGCCGACTACGTGGCCGACGTCGCCAGCGGCTCGGCCGGGCTGCAGACCTCCGCCGTGGTCGAGGGCACCCCCGGCGGGCCGGTGCTGATCGGGGCCAGCCGGGAGCGGGTCGGCTTCGACCGCACCCTCTCCCAGGAGGTGCTGCGCCGACTGGCCGGCCAGGCCGCGGCGCTGTTCCCGGTGCTCGCGGACGTCGCCGTGATGCGCGTCTACCGGGGCTTCCGCCCGTACCTGCCGGACCACCTGCCCGCCGTCGGGGCCGACCCCCGGGTGCCCGGGCTCCACCACGCCTGCGGCCACGAGGGCGCCGGGATCGGGCTGGCGCCGGCCACCGGGCTGCTGATCAGCGAGCAGCTGACCGGGAAGCAGCCGGAGCTGGACCTCGCGCCGTTCCGTGCGGACCGGTTCCCGGCCGCGTCAGACTCCTTGGAGAAGCCGTGACCCGTCGTCCCCGCACCCCCGCCGGGCTGGTCGAGGCCCGGCCCGGGCCCGCCCACCGCATCGAGTTCGACGGGCGGCCCGTCCCCGCCCTGCCCGGGCAGTCGATCGCCGCCGCGCTCTGGGCCGACGGCGTGCTCGCCTGGCGCACCACCCGGATCGGCGGGCGCCCGCGCGGGGCGTTCTGCGGGATCGGTGCCTGCTTCGACTGCCTGGCCACCGTGGACGGCCGCCCCAACCAGCGCACCTGTCTGCTGCCCGCCGAGCCGGGCACCGTCGTCACCACCCAGGAGGGCCACGGCCGTGCCGACCTCGCCGTCTGACCCCCGTGACCCCCGTGACTCCCGCTACGACCTCGCGGTGGTCGGAGCCGGGCCCGCCGGGCTGGCCGCCGCCGTCACCGCCGCCGAGCTCGGGCTGAGCTGCGTCCTGCTGGACGGCGGGCAGAGCACCGGCGGGCAGTACTACCGGCACCCCGCGCCCGGACTGGGCGCGGCCCGTCCGGACCGGCTGCACCACGGCTGGTCGACCTACACCGGGCTGGCCTCGCGGCTCGACTCCGCCGAGCGGGCCGAGTTCCGGGGCGGCCATCAGGTCTGGGCGCTGGAGCGGACCGGGGACGGCTTCGCGGTGCACGTCACCCGTGGGCCGCAGGCCACCGACCGGGACACCGTCCTGGCCCGGACGGTGCTGCTCGCCACCGGGTCGTACGAGCGGCAGCTGCCCTTCCCCGGCTGGACCCTGCCCGGGGTGGTCACCGCGGGCGGCGCGCAGGCGATGCTCAAGGCCGGGCTGGTGCTGCCCGGGCGGCGGATCGTGGTGGCCGGCAGCGGGCCGCTGCTGCTCGCGGCGGCCTCCTCGCTGGTCAGTGCCGGGGCGGAGGTCCCGGCGGTGGTCGAGGCGGGCGACTACCTCGGGTACGCCCGGCGCCCCGGCGTGCTGGCGGCCGTCCCCGCCAAGCTGGTCGAGGGCGCCGGGCACGGCAGTGCGCTGCTGCGGCACCGGGTCCGGCTGCGGCGGCGCAGCGCCGTCGTGGAAGCACACGGGACGGACCGGGTCACCGCGGTCACGGTGGCCCGGCTGGACGCCGACTGGCGGCCGCGCCCCGGCACCGAGCGGCGGATCGACTGCGACGCGCTGGCCGTCGGGCACGGGCTGCTGCCGCAGATCGACCTCGCCACCGAGCTGGGCGCCGACACCCTGACCGGGCCGGACGGGGCGGTCGCGCTGCGGGTCGACGCCAGGCTGCGCACCTCGGTGCCGGGGCTGTGGTCGGCGGGGGAGACCAACGGCGTCGGCGGCGCGGACCTCGCGCTGGTCGAGGGGGAGTTGGCCGCGCACGCGATCGCCGGGGCGCTGCCGGAGCCCGCGCTGCGGCGCCGGCGGGCACGGCTGCGGGCCTTCGCCGAGCTGATGGCGACCGCCCACCGGCCGGGGGCCGGCTGGCCCGGGTGGCTGCGGCCGGAGACCGATGTGTGCCGGTGCGAGGAGGTGCCGGCCGCGCGGATCCGGGAGGCGGTGGAGGAGCTGGGCGCGGGCGATCCCCGGACCGTCAAGCTGCTCACCCGGGCGGGGATGGGCTGGTGCCAGGGGCGGATGTGCGGTCCGGCGGTGGCCTGTCTGTCGGGTGCCGTGGAGTCCGGGGCTGATCGGCGGCCGCTGGCCTGCCCGGTGCCGCTGGCGCAGCTGGCGGCGGGGGGACCGGTGTCGGATTCGGGCCCGGGTCCGGCGTCCGGTTCGGGGTCGACCCCGGGTTCGACCCCAGGTTCGGCGTCGGGTGACGGCTAGTCCGGCAATCCGGCAGTCCGTCGAACGCGCGGGGCGGGGACTCTTGTCTCCGGCCTGTTCCGTTTTATAAAATGTCACACCTCACCAAGGAGCTCAACGTGTCCATCACCCCGCACGACACCACTCGTCCCTGGCGTGGCGTCATGGTCGCCACCGCGATCCCGCTGCGCCCGGACCTCTCCGTCGACTACGACGCCTACGCCGAGCACGTCCGCTGGCTGATCGAGTCCGGCTGTGACGGCGTCGTCCCCAACGGCTCGCTGGGCGAGTACCAGACGCTCACCGCCGAGGAGCGCGCCCGGGTCGTCGAGGTGGCGATCGAGGCGGCCGGCGACGGCTCCCGGGTCATGCCCGGGGTCGCCGCGTACGGCAGCGCCGAGTCCCGCCGCTGGGCCGAGCAGGCCGCCGAGGCGGGGGCGGGCTCCGTCCTGCTGCTGCCGCCGAACGCCTACCGGGCCGACCACGACTCGGTGCGCGCGCACTACGCGGAGGTCGCCAAGGCGGGCCTGCCCGTCGTCGCGTACAACAACCCGATCGACACCAAGGTCGACCTGGTGCCCGCGCTGCTCGCCCGACTGCACGGCGAGGGCTCGATCGTGGCGGTCAAGGAGTTCAGCGGGGACGTCCGCCGGGCGTACGAACTCGCCGAGCTGGCCCCCGGGTTGGACCTGCTGATCGGGGCCGACGACGTGCTGCTGGAGCTGGCGCTGGCCGGTGCGGTCGGCTGGATCGCCGGATACCCGAACGCGCTGCCGGAGGCCTCGGTGGCGCTCTACCGCGCGGCCGTCGAGCACAACCTGGAGATCGCGCTGCCGCTGTACAAGTCGCTGCACTCGCTGCTGCGCTGGGACTCCAAGACTGAGTTCGTCCAGGCCATCAAGCTCTCCATGGACATCGCCGGGCGCCCCGGCGGTCCGGTCCGGGCGCCGCGGCAGCCGCTGGCGCCGGAGGTCGAGGCGGCCGTGCGCGCGGCCACCGAGAAGGCGCTGGCCGAGGGGCTCGCGTAGTCCGTGACCGCCCGGCCGGCTGCGGGGGCAGCCGGCCTCAACCAACCGCTACCACATGGGAGTTGTGAGCCATGCGCAGCCGTCACGTGTTCCACGCCGTCGACTCGCACACCGAGGGCATGCCGACCCGGGTGATCACCGGTGGCTTCGGCGTCATCCCCGGAGCCACCATGGCCGAGCGCCGGGTGCACTTCCAGCAGCACCTGGACCACTTCCGTACCCTGCTGATGTACGAGCCGCGCGGGCACGCCGCGATGAGCGGTGCCGTCCTGCAGCCGCCGACCCGGCCGGACGCCGACTTCGGGGTGCTCTACATCGAGGTCTCCGGACTGCTGCCGATGTGCGGGCACGGCACCATCGGGGTGGCCACCGTGCTGGTCGAGACCGGGATGGTGCCGGTGGTCGAGCCGGTCACCACGGTGCGGCTGGACACGCCCGCCGGGCTGGTGGTCGCCGAGGTGCTGGTCGAGGACGGCGCCGCCAAGGCGGTGACCATCCGCAACGTCGCCTCGTACTCCGTGGCGCTGGACCGCAAGATCGAGGTGCCCGGGTACGGCACGGTCGGCTACGACCTCGCGTACGGCGGCAACTTCTACGCCATCCTGCCGCTCGCCGAGTTCGGGCTGCCGTTCGAGCGTGAGCGCAAGCAGGAGATCCTGGACGCCGGCCTCGCGCTGATGGCCGCCGTCAACGCGGGCCCGGACCGGCCGGTGCACCCGGAGAACCCGTCCATCCACAGCTGCCACCACGTCCAGCTGCTCGCCCCCGGCTCCACCGCCGAGCACTCCCGGCACGCGATGGCCATCCACCCCGGCTGGTTCGACCGCTCGCCCTGCGGCACCGGCACCTCGGCGCGGATGGCACAGCTGCACGCGCGCGGCGAACTGCCACTGGAGCGGGACTTCCGCAACGACTCCTTCATCGGGACGACCTTCACCGGGCGGCTGGTCGAGGAGACCGAGGTGGCCGGGCGGCCCGCCGTGGTGCCCACCGTCACCGGGCGGGCCTGGATCACCGGCACCGCCCAGTACTTCCTCGACCCGGACGACCCGTTCCCGGCGGGTTTCCTGCTCTGACGCTCCGTTTTGAACTCGCTCCGAAGGGCTGCTAGTTGTGACCATCACCTCGTACAATCCGGCCGATCCGAGCGACCTCGTGGTCGCCGTCGAGGCGCCCGGCGCCGAGGCCGTGCGGGCTGCCGTCGGACGGGCCCGGGCCGCGCAGGGCGGCTGGCTCGGGGCCGGGGCGGGCGTCCGGTCGGCAGCGCTGGGGCGGATCGCCGAGACCGTCGAGGCGCACGCACAGGAGCTGGCCGCGCTGATCGTGCGCGAGGTCGGCAAGCCGCTCGCCGAGGCGCGCGGCGAGGTCGCCCGGACGGCGGCGATCTGGCGGTACTACGCGCAGGCGCCGTACGCGCCGTCCGGGGCGGTGCACGAGACCGCCGCCGGGCCCGGGCTGTTGCTCACCCGGCGGCGCCCGTACGGGGTGGCCGGGCTGATCGCGCCGTGGAACTTCCCGCTGGCGATCCCCAGTTGGAAGGCCGCGCCGGCGCTGGCGGTCGGGAACACGGCGGTGCTCAAGCCCGCGCCGGAGGCGACGGCGTGCGCGCTGCGGCTAGCGGAACTGGCCGGGTTGCCCGCCGACGTGTTGACGGTGCTGCCGGGCGGGGCCGAGGAGGGCGCGGCGCTGGTCGACGCGGCGGACGTGGTGTCGTTCACCGGCTCCACCGGGGTCGGGCGGGCGGTGGTGCGGGCGGCGACCGGGCGCGGGGTGCCGGTGCAGGCCGAACTCGGCGGGCTGAACGCCGCGTTGGTGCTACCGGATGCGGACGTGGAGCTGGCCGCCGCCCACATCGCGGCCGCCGTCGCCGGGTACGCCGGGCAGAAGTGCACCGCCACCAGCCGGGTGATCGCGGTCGGCGCGGCCCACGAGCCGCTGCGCGAGGCCCTGGTCAAGGCGCTGGCGGCGGTGGACGACGCGGTGTGCGGGCCGGTGATCAACGCCGCCGCGCGGGAGCGGGTGATGGGGGCGGTCTCGTCGGCCGTCGCGGCCGGGGCGAGCGTGCTCACCGGCGGACGGATCCCCGAGCGGGCCGGCTGGTACGTCGAGCCGACCCTGCTCACCGACGTGCCCGGCGAACACCCCTTGGCGCGCGAGGAGTTCTTCGGTCCGATTGCGGTGCTGCACGCGGCGGCCGACCTGGACGAGGCGATCGCGCTCGCCAACGACACCCCGCACAGCCTCGCCACCTCGGTGCACACCCGCAGCCTGGACGTGGCGCTGGCCGCCGCCGACCGGCTGGACGCGGGCATGATCCGGGTCAACGCCCCCTCCAGCGGCGTCGACTTCCACCTGCCCTTCGGCGGGACCAAGGGCGCGAGCCACGGCGACCGCGAACAGGGCCGGGCCGCACTGGACTTCTACACCGTGAGCCGGACGGTCAGCGTGCTGCCGGGCGGTGGCGCCTGATGGACGTCGGTGGCCTGACGGATGTCCGTGGCCTGATGGACGTTCGTCACCTGATGGATGTCCGGGCCGTCGACTACCACGCGGCCGGTGAGCCGTTCCGGATCGTGCTGGACGGCGCGCCGACGATCCCCGGCGACAGCGTCGCCGAGCGCCGGGCCATCGCGCTCGGCGCGGGCGGCAGCGCCACCGCGCCCCGGCCCAGCGCGCTGGACACCGTACGGCAGCTGCTCGTCCGGGAGCCGCGCGGGCACGCCGGGATGTACGGCGGGTTCCTGGTGCCGCCGGACGACGACGAGGCGCACCTGGGCGTGCTGTTCTGGCACAAGGACGGCTACTCGACGGCCTGCGGGCACGGCACCATCGCGCTCGGCGCCTGGGCGGTGGACTCCGGGCTGGTCCCGGCCCCCGCCGACGGCGTGGCCCGGGTGCGGATCGACGTGCCCTCCGGGCGGGTCACCGCCCTGGTGCAGCGGGCCGGCGGGCGCACCACCGGGGTCACCTTCCGCAATGTGCCCAGCCGGGTCAGCGCGTTGAAGCTTTTGGTGACCACCTCGCGCGGGGTGGTCGAGGTCGCGGTGGCGCACTCCGGGGCGTGCTACGCGTCCGTCCCGGCGGCGGCGCTCGGGCTCGCGGTGGAGCCGGGGCTGCTGCCCGAACTTACCGCCGCGGGGCGGGAGATCAGGGCGCTGCTGGCCGGCTCGGAGGCGGTCGCGCATCCGACGGACGCGCGGCTGTCGGGCGTGTACGGGGTGGTGCTGTACGACGAACTGCCTGCTGCTGATGGTGTGTTGAGCCAGCGGAACGTCGTCGTGTTCGCGGACGGGCAGATCGACCGCTCGCCCTGCGGCTCCGGCACCTCCGCCCGGCTCGCCGTACTCGCCGCCGAGGGGCGGCTCGCGCCGGGGGAGGAACTGCGGCACGAGTCGATCATCGGCACGGTCTTCACCGGGCGGGTCCTCGCCGGGGGCGACCCGCTGGGGGATGGCGTGGTCACCGAGGTCGGCGGGACGGCGTTCCGCACGGGGGAGCACCGGTTCGTCCTGGAGCCGGGGGACTCGCTGGGGACGGGGTTCCTGCTTTGAGCGGTGCCGAGCTGCCCGGTGCCGTGCTGCCCGGTGCCGTGCTGCCCGGTGCTGAGCTGCCCGGTGCGGCGGCTGAGCCGCTCCAGTACGCCGTGCCGGGCACCGGCGGGGTCGGGCCCGCCGGGGCGGTGGGGGCGATCGAGCGGGTGCTGCTGGACGGGTTCGACCCGGAGGCGGCGCCCGCCCGGTCGGCCGTACCGGTGCCGGCGGGGGAACTGCTGCTGATGCCGGCCGCCGTCGGGCCGTACGCGGGCGTCAAGATCGCCGGGGTCGCGCCCGGCAACCCGGCGCTCGGGCTGCCCCGGATCACCGGCAGCTACCTGCTGCTCGACGGGCCCACCCTGCAGCCGTTGGCCGTGCTGGACGGTGCGGCCCTCACAGCCCTGCGCACGCCCGCCGTGACGGCGGCGGCGCTGGCGCGGCTTGCGGTGCCGGAGGCCGAGCACTTGGTGGTGTTCGGCTCCGGGCCGCAGGCGTACGGACACCTGGACGCCCTGCTGGCCGTCCGGCCGCTGCGCCGGCTCACCGTGGTCGCGCGGGATCCCGGGCGGGCTTCCGCTGTGGTGGCGTACGGGCGGGGGCTAGGGCTTACGGCCGGCATGGGTGGGCCGGAGGCGGTCGGGCGGGCGGACGTGGTGGTCTGCTGCACCACCGCGCGGACGCCGCTGTTCGACGGCGCGCTGGTGCCCGCGCACGCGGCCGTCGCGGCGGTCGGCTCGCACGAGCCGGATGCCCGGGAGGTGGACGAGGGGCTGGTCGGGCGGGCCGAGCTGTACGTCGAGGCGCGGACGGCGGCGGCGCGGGAGGCCGGGGACCTGATGCTGGCGGGCGTGGGCGGACGGCAGGTGTGGAACCTGGCCGAGCTGGTGCGCGGGGACGCGCTGGTGCCGAGCGGGCGGCCGCGGTTCTTCAAGAGCGTCGGGATGGCCTGGGAGGACCTGGCGGTGGCGGCGGAGGTGTACCGGGACTACCGCCGAGCCTGAGGTTCAGTCGCCGAGGAAGCTGGAGTCGGCCCGACGGGAAGGGATCCCCCGTCGGGCCGGCTTCTTCCTCGTGTTTCAGCGGTAGGTCGAGAGCAGGCGTGCCAGGTGCTTGCCGGCGACGTGCAGCGGTTCCTCGCTGCGGGCGACCTGGGCGGAGAGTTCGGCGCCCTCCAAGGTGTTGATGACGGTACCGGCCAGTTCGCGGGCGTCCTCGGTACCGATGCCGGCGGCGCGGAGGCGTTCCTCCACGATGGCCCGCCAGTTGGCGAAGGCCTCGGCGACCGACTGCTCGATCACCGGGGCGCGGCCGACCGTCTCCAGGGCGGTGGTGGTGATCGGGCAGCCGTCCTGCCAGTCGGAGGTGCGCAGTTCGGTCGCGAGCAGCGTGGTGCAGGCGGTGATCGCCTCGGTCAGGTCCTCGGACGAGCCGAGACCGGCGCGCAGGATCACGGCGAACTCCTGGTCCCCGTGCCGGATCGCCTCGGCGGCCAACTCCTGCTTCCCGCCCGGGAAGAAGTGGTAGACGGAGCCGAGCGTGGCCTCGGCCTCGCGGGAGATCTGCTTGATCCCGGTGCCCTCGTAGCCCTGGCGCTGCAGTAGCCGGGAGGTGGCCCGGACGATTCGCTCGCGGGTGCCGACGCTGCTGGTCTTCTCGGCGGTCTTCACGGGGGCATCCTAGCCGACCTTCTGAATAGAGCGTTCGTTCCAGAGCTGTGCTAGCGTCGCTCCCGGCGCTGGATAGAGCGTTCGTTCTAGAGGAGGGGTATCCGTATGTCTGTTGAGCTTTCCGCCGGGCTTTCCGCTGAGCCGCAGCCGAAGGCGTCCGTGACGGTGATCGGGCTCGGCCCGATGGGGCAGGCCATGGCCGGGGCGTACCTGGACGCCGGCTACGCCGTCACGGTGTGGAACCGAACGGCGGAGCGAGCGGATCAACTGGTGGCCCGGGGAGTCGAGTTGGCGCCCAGTGTGGAGGCGGCGGTGGCGGCCAGCGAGCTGGTGGTGCTCAGCCTCACCGACTACGACGCGGTGTTCGCCGTACTGGAGTCGGCGGAGCGGGTAGTGGCCGGGAAGGTGATCGCGAACCTCAGCTCGGACACCCCGGAGCGGGCCCGGGAGGCGGCGGGGTGGCTCGCCGAGCGCGGGGCCGGGCATCTGACGGGCGGGGTGCAGGTGCCGCCCTCGGGCATCGGCAGCCCGGAGTCGTCCACCTTCTACAGCGGGCCGGTCGAGCTGTTCCAGCGGCACCGGGCCGCGCTGGAGGTGCTGACCGGGGCCGACTACCGGGGCGACGACCCCGGGCTGGCGCAGCTGTACTACCAGATCCAGATGGACCTGTTCTGGACCTCGCTGGTCGGCTACCTGCACGCCACCGCGATCGCCGAGGCCAACGGCATCTCGGCCGAGGAGTTCCTGCCGTACCTGAGCTCGACGGCCGCCTCGCTGCCGGGCTTCCAGGCCTTCTACGCGCCGCGGATCGCGGCCGATGACCACCGCGGCGACGTCGACCGGCTGGCGATGGGGCTCGCCAGCATCGAACACGTCCGGCACACCGCGGAGGCCTCCGGGGTCGACGGCGCGCTGCCCGCGCTGCTCGCGGAGGCGTTCCGGCGGGGCGTCGAGGCGGGGGACGGGGCGGCGAGCGTGACCTCGCTGGTCGGGCGGTTCCGGGCGGGGTCGCGGGCGCGGTAGCGGTGCGGCAGCAGATCGTGTGCCGTCGGCCGTTGCCACGGCCGGCGGCCGCTGCCACCATGAGCCTCGGCGGGTTGACGGGGTGTTCGATCCCGGACTGTTGCGCGCTCAACGTAACGTGACATTGTACGCTGGTGTTCTGCACCCACCCGGAGGAACACCATGGCCGAGCTCAAATCCCGCACCCTGATCTCCGTGCAGGAGCGGCTCCGCGACCAGGTCGCCCACGCACTCCGGGCGGCCCTGATCTCCGGCGAACTGCGCCCCGGCGTCGTCTACTCCGCCCCCGCGCTCGCCGCCGACTTCGGCGTCTCCGCCACCCCGGTCCGCGAGGCCATGCTCGACCTCGCCCGGGAGGGGCTGGTCGAGGCCGTCCGCAACAAGGGCTTCCGGGTCACCGAACTCACCGAGCGCGACCTGGACGACTACACCGAGATCCGCGCCCTGATCGAGGTCCCGACGGTCGGCCGGGTGACGCGCACGGCGACCAAGGAGCAGCTGGAGCGGCTGCGCCCCCAGGCCGAGGCGATCGTCGCGGCCGCGCGCAAGCACGACCTGATCGGCTACCTGGAGGCGGACCGGCAGTTCCACCTCGACCTGCTGGGGCTCGCGGGCAACGCGCGACTGGTGGACGTGGTCGGCGACCTGCGCAAGCGCTCGCGGCTGTACGGGCTGACGCGGCTCGACGAGAAGGGCGAGCTGGTGTCCTCGGCGGAGGAGCACCTGGAGCTGCTGGACCTGATGCTGGCCGGTGACGCGGACGCGGCGGAGGCGTGCATGACGCGGCACCTCAGCCATGTGCGGTCGCTCTGGGCGGGCCAGGACGAGGCGGCGGAGGCGGAGCGGCCGGCGCTGCGCCTGCGGGCTCGGTAGGGGCTGAACCACTCGTTCGGGTGAAGGTGGAAGATCGGGCGTCGGAGGGCGCTCGCGTCCCAGCGGGTCATGGTGCTCACGGACCCGCAGGACGGCGAGTACTGGGTGCACGCCGTCCACCATCCTGGACAGTCGTTCCCGCTGCCGGAGTCGATTGGCGTGTCAGTGGCGCTCTCGGTGGACGACGTGCTCACCGCGAAGAAGTGGTTCAGACCGCCGCCGGCAGCGTCAGGCGGCCGTCGTGGACTTCGGCGATCTGGTCGACGGCCGTCAGGTGGGTGCGGTCGTGGGTGACCAGGACCGTGGCGGTGGCCCGGCGGTGGGTGAGGTCGCTGATCAAGTCCAGGACGGCGGCGCCGCGTTCGTGGTCGAGGGCGCTGGTGGGCTCGTCGACCAGCAGCACCGTGGGGTCGTTCATCAGGGCGCGGGCGATGTTGACGCGTTGGCGCTGGCCGCCGGAGAGCTGGTGGGGGCGGCGGGTGGCCTGGTCGCGCAGGCCCACGGCGTCCAGCAGTTCGAGGGCGCGGGGGAGAGCGCTGTGGGGGGAGCGGCCGTCGAGGTGGGCCATCACCTGCAGTTGCTCGACGGCGGTGAGCGCGGGCAGGAGGTTGGCTTGCTGGAAGACGATGCCGATCTTGGTGCGGCGCAGGGAGGTCAGCTCGGCGCGGCCGAGGCCTGCTGTGTCGGTGCCGTCGACGACGACCCGGCCGGAGTCCGGGGTGATCAGGGTGGCCGCCACCGCCAGCAAGCTGGACTTGCCGGAGCCCGACGGGCCGACCACGGCCGTGATCGAGCCCTTGGGGACGGCCAGCGACACGTCGTCCAGGGCGGTGAGCCGGCCGTCGCCGTCCGGGTAGGTCAACGTGATGCGGTCGAGTTCAAGACTCATCGGGCGCTCCCCAGGGCGGTCAGCGGGTCGACGGAGGTGATCCGGCGGATGGACAGGGCCGCGCCGATCGCGCCGAGGGCGATCATGACGACGGCGGGCAGCAGCAGGGTCGGGGCGTCCAGGACGAAGGGGACGGCGGAGCCGATCAGCGAGCCGGCGCCGAGGGCGATCGCGGTGCCGACGACCGTACCGAGGACGAGCAGCAGGACGGCCTGGCCGAGGGCGTCGCGCAGCAGGTAGCGGGTGGAGGCACCGAGGGCCTTCAACACCGCGATGTCGCCGCTGCGCTGGATCGTCCAGACGGTGAAGAAGGCGCCGATGACCAGCGCGGAGATGGCGAACAGGAAGCCGCGCATCAGCTGGAGGGAGCCGTTCTCGGAGGTGTAGGAGCCGATCGCGGCCAGGGCGTCGTCGCGGGTGCGGGTCACGGTGGCGTGGCGGGCGTCGGCGGCGGGGAGGTCGGCGCCCTTCGCGGTGTGGAGGGCGATGACGGTGGCGTGGCCGGCGCCGCCGGGGGCGAACTGCTGCCAGTCGGTGAGGCTGGTCCAGATCACCGGGGTGTGGCTGTACGCGGCGTCGCCGTCGACGACGGCGACCTGTAGCCGGTGTCCGGCGAGGGTGAAGCCGGCGCCGGGGGCGAGGTGGCCCAGGTTCTCGGCGGCGGTCCTGGACAGCACGGCCTGGCCGGGGGCGATCCGGCCGCCCTGCGGGGCCAGGTCGGAGCCGTCCGGGACGCCGAAGGCGGAGATCGCGGCGGTGCGCTGCCCGGCGGCGGCCTTGGTGGTGGTGATGCCGAGCGGCTGGGCGGAGGTGACGCCGGGCTCGCGGGACCAGGCCTGCCACTGCTCGGGGCTGACCTGGGAGTCGGTGAACGAGAGTTTCTGCCCGTCGGCGGGCTTGCCGAAGACCAGGTGGTCGGCGCGCAGGCCGGTGATCGCGGAGATGTTCTGCCGGCCCAGTCCGGCGGTCAGCCCGGACAGCAGGCCGACCAGGACGGTGATCAGCACGATGACGGTTCCCATCAGGGCGAACCGCCCCTTGGCGAACCTCAGATCCCTCCAGGCGACGAACACGGTGGGCCTTTCCGACGAGTGACGGTGCTTCCTCCACCACGGTCTGCGAGAAGGGGCCGCGCGGGCATCGCGCCGGGGATGGTTTCCTGGGCATCAAAGGGCAGAAGCGGAGTTCAACCTTTTGATTGATGCCGGGCCTCGGGCTCGGAACTTAGGCTGGGGGGATGGCGACCGAACGATCCAGAACCACCCCCGTCGCCCGCGTCCTCCAGGTCTGCCTGCACCTGCTCGTGGCGGGCCTGCTGCTGCTCGCCGTCGCCCGCTCCGTCTTCGTCGACCGGGGCGGCGATCCGGCCGCCGTCGCCGCCGCGGCCTCCGCGATGGCCGCCGGGTACGCCGTCGGGCCGAGGCTGGCCGCGGTCCGTACCTCCCGGCGGGCCGCCGGGCTCTGGCTGGCGCTGCTCGGCGTCACCTGGACGGGCCTGCTGGTCGCCACCCAGGACGGGGTGTGGCTGGCGTTCCCGCTGTACTTCCTGGAGCTGCACCTGCTCGGGCGGCGCGGCGGGCCGGTGGCCGTCGGACTGACCGCGGCCGCGGCGATCGCCGCCTGGTCCTGGCACCAGCACAGCTTCAGCCTCGCCGCCTCGATCGGGCCCGCGCTCGGCGCGGCCGTCGCCACCGCCACCGTGCTCGGCTACCAGGCGCTGTACCGGGAGAGCGAGGAGCGGCGCCGGCTGATCGACGAACTGACCGCCGCCCGCGCCGACCTCGCCGCCGCCCACCACACCGCCGGGGTGATGGCCGAGCGCGAGCGCCTCGCCCGGGAGATCCACGACACCCTCGCGCAGGGCCTCAGCTCCATCCAGCTGCTGCTGCGGGCCGCCCAGCGGGCGCTGCCCGAGCGCACCGAGGCCGCCGCCGGGTACGTCGAGCAGGCGCGGCAGGCCGCCCAGGACAACCTGGACGAGGCCCGGCGCTTCGTCCGGGCGCTCTCCCCGCCCGCCCTGGACGGCGATCCGCTGCCGGTCGCGCTGGAGCGGCTGTGCGCGACCACCACGGCGCACAGCGGTCTGCCCGTCCACCTGCACGTCTCCGGGGATCCGGTCCGGCTGCCGGCCGCGCAGGAGGTGGCGCTGCTGCGGATCGCGCAGTCGGCGCTCGGTAACACCGTGCGGCACGCGAAGGCCTCGCGGGCCGAGGTGACACTCAGCTACATGGAGGGCGAGGTGGCGTTGGACGTGTTCGACGACGGGGCCGGGTTCGATCCGGCAGCGGTCGCCGGCCGTACGGGTGGGGACGGCGGCTTCGGGCTGCCCTCGATGCGGGCCCGGGCGCGGGCGCTCGGCGGCAGCTTCACCGTCGAGTCGGCGCCCGGGGAGGGCACGGCGCTGGCGGTGCTGCTGCCGGTCACCGCGGAGGTCGGCCCGTGATCCGGCTGCTGATCGCCGACGACCACCCGGTGGTGCGGGCCGGGCTGCGGGCGGTGCTGGAGAGCGAACCGGACTTCGCCATCGTGGCGGAGGCCGCCACCGCCGAGCGGGCCGTCGAGCTGGCGGCCGAGCCGGGGGTCGACGTGGTGCTGATGGACCTGCAGTTCGGGCCCGGCTCGGCGATGAACGGGGCCCAGGCCACGGCGGCGATCACCGCCCGGGCGGGCGCGCCGCGGGTGCTGGTCGTCACCACCTACGACAGCGACGCGGACACCCTGCCGGCGCTGGAGGCCGGTGCGACCGGGTACCTGCTGAAGGACGCGCCGCCCGAGGAACTCGCCCGGGCGGTACGGGCCGCCGCGGCCGGGCGCAGCGCGCTGGCGCCGAGCGTGGCGGACCGGCTGCTGGAGCGGATGCGGGCGCCCGCGGCGGCGCTCAGCGCACGGGAGACCGAGGTGCTGGGGCTGGTCGCGGACGGACTGACCAACCAGCGGATCAGCCAGCACCTGCACCTGAGCCAGGCCACCGTGAAGTCGCATCTGGTGCACATCTACACCAAGTTGGGGGTCGACTCGCGCACGGCGGCGGTGCGGGAGGCACGGGGGCGGGGGCTGATCCGCTGAGCGTAGCGTGGGAACAGTCCGTGCCCGTAGCAGTGTGAGGAGCGCCCCGATGACCGTCCGTCTCGACGAGCTTGCCGTGCCGGTGATCGGCTCCCCGATGGCGGGCGGGGCCTCGACGCCCGAGCTGGTGGCGGCGGTGAACCGGGCCGGTGGGCTCGGGTTCCTGGCCGCGGGCTACCAGAGCGCCGAGGTAATGGCCGAACAGATCGCCGCCGTACGGAAGTCGACCGACCGGCCGTACGGGGTGAACCTCTTCGTCCCGGCCCCGCCCGGGGATCCGGCGGCGGTCGCCGCCTACCGGGAGAGGCTGCGTCCGGAGGCCGAGCGGTGGGGGGTGGCGCTGCCGGAGGAGATCGGGCCGGACCGGGACGACTGGGAGGCCAAGCTCGCGGCGCTGCTCGCGGACCCGGTGCCGGTGGTCTCGTACACCTTCGGGCTGCCGACGGCCGCGGAGGCGGCGGCGCTGCGGGCGGCGGGGACGCTGCAGGTCGGCACCGTCACCACGCCGGAGGAGGCGCGGGCGGCGGAGGCGGTCGGGATGGACGCGCTGTGCGTGCAGGGCCCGGAGGCCGGCGGGCACCGCGCCACCCACCGGGTCGCGGACCTGCCGGGGGAGGCGCCGCTGCTGCAACTGCTGCCCGCCGTACGGGCGGTGACCGCCATGCCGCTGATCGCCGCCGGCGGGCTGGGCGACGGCCCGGCGATCGCGGCGGCGCTGCGGGCCGGGGCGGTCGCGGTGCAGTTGGGGACGGCGCTGCTGCGTTCCGACGAGTCCGGCGCCTCGGCCGCCCACCGGGCCGCTCTCGCCGAACTGCCGGAGACCGTCGTCACCCGCGCCTTCACCGGCCGCCCGGCCCGCGGCCTGCGCAACGCCTTCATCGACCGCCACGGCCCGTACGCCCCGCCCGCCTACCCTGAGGTCCACCACCTCACCGCCCCGCTGCGTGCGGCCGCCACCCGCCGCGGGGACACGGACGCCATGCACCTCTGGGCGGGCACCGCCCACCGGCTGGCGCGCACGGGCCCGGCGGAGCGGATCGTCGCGGAGCTGTGGCGGGACGCGCGGGGGTAGTGCGCCCGGCACACTTCTGGCGCCGGTTGAGGAGTGGTCGAGGTCACCGTTCGGCAGGGGGAGCGAACGATCAAGGTTGCCTGATCCCCCTGCCCTCACGGTCAATTCAACAGATCCGCCATCCAGGATTCGATGTCGCCGGCCGTCCGAGGCAGGGCGGCGGACATCAGGTGGGCGCCGTCGGCGGTGATGACCAGGTCGTCCTCGATGCGGATGCCCATGCCGCGCAGTTCCAGGGGGAGGGTTTCGTCGTCCGGCTGGAGGTAGAGGCCGGGTTCGACGGTGAGGACCATGCCCTCCTCCAGGGTGGCGTCGAGGTAGCGGTCGGCGCGGGCCTGGGAGCAGTCGTGGTAGTCGAGGCCGAGCATGTGGCCGCTGCCGCAGAGGGTGTAGCGGCGGTGGAGGCCGTTGTCCTCGGCGAGGGCCTGGTCGGCGGGGACGCGGAGGACGCCCCAGTCGGCGAGGCCTTCGGCGATGACGCGCATGGCGGCCTGGTGGAAGTCGCGGAAGCGGGCGCCGGGGCGCAGGGCGGCGATGCCGGCGCTCTGGGCGGCGAGGACGAGGTCGTAGGCCTGGCGCTGGATCGGGGTGAAGGCGCCGCTGAGGGGGACGGTGCGGGTGATGTCGGCGGCGTAGAGGGTGTCGGTCTCGACGCCGGCGTCCAGCAGGAGCAGGGAGTTCGGGTCGAGGGCGCCGTCGTTGCGGATCCAGTGCAGAACGCAGGCGTGGGCGCCGGAGGCGGCGATGGTGGTGTAGCTGGTGCCGTTGCCCTCGGCGCGGGCGCGCAGGTCGAAGACGCCCTCGATCCAGCGTTCGCCGCGGTGGTGGCGCAGCGCGGTGGGCAGGGCGCGGACGACGTCCTCGAAGCCGGTGACGGTGTGGTCGACGGCGAGTTGCAGCTGTCCGATTTCCCACCTGTCCTTGATCAGTCGCAACTCGGCGAGGACGGCGGCGAGTTCGCCGTCGCGCAGGTCCGCGCGGGGGCGCCCGGTGGCGGAGTCGACGAGGGCGTCGGTGCCGGCCAGTACCCGGGTGGGCGGCTGTGGTCCGGTGAGCAACTTGCCGAGGTCGTCGAGGTGTTCGGTGCGCAGCCCGGTGAGTCGGGCGGCTTCGGCGAGGTCCGGCCGGCGGCCGACCCAGAACTCGCCGTAGCGGCGGTCGCGGTAGAACTCGCCGCCGCTGCGCGGGGAGCGCGGGCGTAGGTAGAGCACCGGTTCGTGGCCCTCGGGGCCGGCCGGTTCGAGAACGAGGACGTGGTCGGCCTGGTCCTCGCCGGTGAGTCCGGTGAGCCAGACGTACGCGCTGTGTGGGCGGAAGCGGTGATCCAGGTCGTTGCAGCGGACCTTGAGGCGTCCGGCGGGGACGATCAGCCGCTCGCCGGGGAAGGCGGCGGAGAGCCGGGCCCGGCGGCCGGGAAAGCGGTCGTAGCCGGGGACGCGCTGGTCGGCGGGGAGCGGGGTGGGGGTCCAGCGAACGCCCATGAAGGCGTCCAGGTCGGGGGAGACCGGGAGGTCGTGGCTACCGGTGTTGAGGCCGGTCTGAGGGTTGGTCACCGGTGAACTCCTAGGCGGGGCTGGGGAGGTGAGAGCGCACGGACACAGCTGGGTAACGGCCGGCGCCACCTCTTGTGGAGTGCAATTTCACATTACTATGTTACGGGTCACACAGCGGAGCGGCCAGAGCAGGCCCCCCACAGCGGAGTTGCACATGACCAGGCGCACCCATGCCCTCCTCGCGGCGGCCCTCGCGGCGACCCTCACCCTCGGCCTCGGGGCCTGCAAGAACGACAAGAGCGACAGCGGCGGCGACGGTGCCGCGGCCGGCAGCACCAGAGCCCCCGGAGCCTCGTCCGGGACGATCGTCGGCGGCACCCCGGTCAAGGGCGGCACCCTGACCGTGCTGTCCAACCAGGACTTCGCCCACCTCGACCCGGCCCGCAACTGGACCATGCCGAACATGGACTTCGGCATCCGGCTGCTCTACCGCACCCTGGTCACCTTCAAGGCCGAGCCCGGCGCGGCGGGCAGCGAGATCGTCCCCGACCTCGCCACCGACCTCGGCAAGTCCTCGGACGGCGGCAAGACCTGGACGTTCACCCTCAAGGACGGCGTCAAGTACGAGGACGGCACGCCGATCAAGTCCGCCGACGTCAAGTACAACGTCGAGCGCTCCTTCGCGCCGGACCTCACCGGCGGCCCCGACTACGCCCAGCAGTACCTGGCCGGCGGCGAGAACTACAAGGGCCCGCTGAACGGCGAGCACCTGGCCAGCATCGAGACCCCCGACGACAGGACGATCGTCTTCCACCTCAAGCGCCCGGTCGCCGAGTTCTCGTACACCGCGACCCTGCCGACCTTCGCCCCCGTCCCGCAGTCCCAGGACAAGGGCACCCAGTACGACCTGCGGCCGTTCTCCTCCGGCCCGTACAAGATCGAGACCTACGACCGCGGCAAGCAGCTGGTCCTGGTCCGCAACACCAACTGGGACCAGTCCACCGACCCGGTCCGCAAGGCCTACCCGGACCGGATCGTGGTCACCGAGGGCCTCAAGGGCGGCCAGGTGGACGACCGGATCATCGCCAGCGAGGGCGCGGACGCCTCCGCGGTCGAATGGATGAACCTGCGGCCCGAGTCGGTCGCCAAGGTGCTGCCCAAGGCGGATGTGAAGTCCCGGCTGATCGCCGAGCAGCAGGGCTGCACCGACATGCTGTACCCCAACACCTCCAAGGCGCCGTTCGACGACCCCAAGGTCCGCGAGGCGCTGATGTACGCGGTGGACCGGGACGCCCAGGTGACCGCGAACGGCGGTCCGGCGATGGGGGACGTGGCCACCTCCTACCTGCCGCCCGCGCTGTCCGGCGGAACCAGGCTGGACCCGCTGAAGATCCCGGCCACCGGTGACCCGGAGAAGGCCAAGCAGCTGCTCAAGGACGCCGGCAAGACCGACCTCAAGGTCTCGCTGACCGTCTCCTCCGGTGACAAGACCCGGGCCGAGGCCCTGCAGCAGTCGCTGGCGAAGGTCGGCATCCAGGTCACCATCACCACCGCCGACCCGTCCGTCTACTACGACACCATCGGTGACACCAAGAACGCCCCCGACCTCGCCATCCTCGGCTGGTGTCCGGACTACCCCTCCGGTGCCACCTTCCTGCCGCTGGTCTTCGACGGCCGCACCATCAAGGAGAAGGGCAACCAGGGCAACGTCGAGCAGTTCCGCGACCAGGCCACCGAGGACCGGATGGACCAGATCAACGCGATGACCGACGTCACCGAGGCCAACAAGGCCTGGGTGCAGCTCAACGAGGACCTGATGAAGAAGGCGCCCACCGTGCCGATGCTGTGGCAGCGCCGCCCGCTGCTGGCCGGGACGAACGTGGCCGGGGCCTTCGGCCACCCGGTGTGGACCGGTCAGTGGGACTTCGCCACGATCGGCCTCAAGGACCCCGCCAAGAGCCAGGGCTGAGGGACCGTCCGATGAGTACCACCATCGAAACGGCCGCGGCCGACACGGTCGGGCCGGGCCCGATGAAACGTTCCGGCCGCGGGCCCTGGCGGCTGGTCTGGGACCAGCTCTGGGCCAAGGGATCGGCCCGCTTCGGCCTGGTCGTCGTCGCCCTGCTGGTCCTGCTCGTCGCGCTGGCCGGGCCGCTGAGCGCGCTCGGCGGCTGGAGCCCCGAGGAGTTCGACAAGCGTGCCGTGGACCCGTACCTGGGCGGACTGCCGATCGGTGACTTCGGCGGGATCGGCACCCGGCACTGGCTGGGCGTCGAACCCGCCACCGGGCGCGACCTGTTCGCCCGGGTGCTGCACGGCGGGCAGGTCTCGCTGCTGATCGCCTTCACCGCCACCGCCGTGGTCGTGGTGACCGGCACCCTGGTCGGCATCGCGGCCGGCTACTTCGGCGGGCGGACCGACACCGTGCTGTCCCGGCTGATGGACCTCACCATGTCCTTCCCGTCGCTGATCTTCATGATCTCGATGATGTCGGTGGCCAAGGACGTCAACCGGGTCCTGCTGATCACCCTGGTGATCGGGATGTTCACCTGGCCCGGCATCGCCCGGGTGGTGCGGGGGCAGACCCTCTCGCTCAAGCACCGCGAGTACGTGGAGGCCGCCAAGGTCGGCGGTGCCCGCTCCTGGCGCATCCTCACCCGCGAGATCCTGCCCAACGTCTCCGGCCCGATCATCGCCTACACCACGCTGCTGGTCCCCGGCATGATCGCCACCGAGGCCGCGCTCAGCTACCTCGGTGTGGGCGTGCGCCCGCCGACCCCCTCCTGGGGCCAGATGATCGCCGAGAGCATCAGCTTCTACGAGACCGACCCGACGTACTTCCTGATCCCGACGGCCTTCCTGTTCCTCGCCGTGCTCGCCTTCACCCTGCTCGGCGACGCGCTGCGCGACATCCTCGACCCGCGGGGAGGCCGGTCGTGATCCTCTACCTCGGCCGCCGGCTGCTGGGCGCGCTCGGCATCCTGCTGGCGATCTGCGCGATCACCTTCACCATCTTCTACCTGCTGCCCTCCGACCCGGCGGTGGCCGCCTGCGGCAAGACCTGCAGTCCCGAGCGGATCGCCGAGGTCAAGGCCGCGATGGGGCTCGACAAACCGGTCTGGGAGCAGTTCGCCACGTACGTGGGCGGCATCTTCGCCGGGCGCGACTACGGCAGCGGGCCCAGCGCCACCCACTGCGGCTTCCCCTGCCTCGGCTACTCCTACGAGTACTCGCTGCCGGTCTGGAACCTGCTCACCGACCGGCTGCCGGTCTCCGTCTCATTGGCCGTCGGCGCGGCCGTGCTCTGGCTGGTCCTCGGCCTGGGCGCGGGCGTCACCTCGGCGCTGCGCAAGGGCTCGGCGACCGACAAGGCGCTGATGGTGCTCTCGGTCGGCGCCGCCTCGCTGCCGGTCTACTTCACCTCGATCATGCTGATCTGGGGCGTCGTCAGGACGGCCGGGCTGCTGCCCTACCCGGCCTACCACGCGTTCACCGACAACCCCGTCGAGTGGGCCTCCAACCTGCTGCTGCCGTGGATCGCCCTGGCCCTGCTGTACGCGGCCATGTACGCCCGGCAGAGCCGCAACTCGATGATCGAGGCGATGGCCGAGCCGTACATCCGCACCGCCCGGGCCAAGGGCCTGCCCGCCACGACCGTCGCCGTCAAGCACGGGCTGCGCTCCGGGATGACACCGATCCTGACCATCCTCGGGATGGACCTCGGCGGGCTGCTGGCCGGGGCCGTCATCACCGAGTCGATCTTCGGACTGCCCGGGGTGGGACGGCTCTTCTACGACGCGCTGGTCCGCTCCGACCAGCCCGTGATCCTCGGCGTCACCCTGCTCGCGGCCGCCTTCATCGTCGCCGCGAACCTGCTGGTCGACCTGCTCTACGCGTACGTCGACCCAAGAGTGAGGTACTGATGACTCTCCTGGAAGTCGAGGACCTCGGGGTCCGTTTCGACACCCCGCGCGGCACCGTCCGGGCCGTCGACGGCATCTCCTTCACCGTCGAGGCCGGGCGCACCCTCGGCCTGGTCGGCGAGTCCGGCAGCGGCAAGTCCGTCACATCGCTCGCCGTCATGGGCCTGCACCGCGGCGCCGCCGTCACCGGCTCGATCCGGCTCGGCGGGCAGGAGCTGAACGGGCTGGGGGAGCGGGAGTTGGGCGCCGTCCGGGGCCGGCGGATCGCGATGATCTTCCAGGACCCGCTGTCCAGCCTGCACCCCTTCTACACCGTCGGCGAGCAGATCGCCGAGCACTACCGGGTGCACTTCAAGGCGAGCCGAAAGGCCGGACGGGCCAGGGCCGTCGAGATGCTGGCCGAGGTCGGCATCCCGGAGCCGGCCCGCCGGGTGGACGAGTACCCGCACCAGTTCTCCGGCGGCATGCGCCAGCGCGTCATGATCGCCATGGCGCTCGCCTGCGAACCCGAGCTGCTGATCGCCGACGAGCCCACCACCGCCCTGGACGTCACCGTCCAGGCGCAGATCCTCGACCTGATCGCCCGGATCCAGCAGGAACGCGGCCTCGGCGTCGTGATGATCACCCACGATCTCGGCGTGGTCGCCCGGGTCGCCCATGAGGTGCTGGTCATGTACGGCGGCCGGGCGGCCGAACAGGCTCCGGTGGAACGGCTGTTCGCGCAGCCCGCGCACCCGTACACCCGCGGTCTGCTGGACTCGCTGCCTCGCCTGGACGACACCGACGACGCCCCGCTGCGGGCCATCCCCGGCAGCCCGCCGTCGCTGATCGCCCCCGCCCCCGGCTGCTCCTTCGCCCCGCGCTGCGCCCGCACCACCGCCGCGTCCGTCGAGGAGCACGCCCGCTGCCTGGCCGAGCGCCCGATACTCGGCCCGCTCGCCCCCAGCCACCAGGCCGCCTGCCACCTGCCGCTGGTGCCGGAGGGAGCGCTGTGACCGTTGTGACCGACCAACCACTGCTGTCCGTACGGGACTTGGTGAAGACCTTCCCCGGGCGGCGCGGCCGAACCGGGCGGGCCGGGGCACCGATCCGGGCCGTGGACGGGGTCAGCTTCGACCTCGGCGCGGGTGAGACGCTCGGCCTGGTCGGCGAGTCCGGCTGCGGAAAGTCCACCACCGGGCGGATGATCGTCCGGCTGCTCGACCCGACCTCGGGCACCGTCACCCTCGACGGCATCGGGATCGGCGGCCTCTCTCAGGCCCAACTGCGGCCGCACCGACGGCACTTGCAGATGGTCTTCCAGGACCCGTACTCCTCGCTCAACCCCCGCCAGACGGTCGCCCGGATCATCTCCGAACCGCTCCTGGTCCAGGGCACGGGCGCGGCCGAGGCGCGCAAGCGGGCAGCCGAGCTGATCGAGCTGGTCGGGCTGATCCCCGAGCACCTGGACCGCTACCCGCACGAGTTCTCCGGCGGCCAGGCGCAGCGCATCGGCATCGCCCGCTCGCTGGCCACCTCGCCGAAGCTGGTGATCGCCGACGAGCCGGTGTCCGCGCTGGACGTCTCCATCCAGGCCCAAGTGGTCAACCTGATGGAGCAGTTGCAGCGCGAGCTGGGCCTGGCGTACGTGTTCATCGCGCACGACCTCTCGGTGGTCAAGCGGGTCTGTGACCGGGTCGCGGTGATGTACCTGGGCCGGATCGTCGAGATCGGCGACAAGGCCGAGGTGTACGGCAACCCGGCGCACCCGTACACCCGGGCGCTGCTGTCCGCCGTACCGCTGCCGGACCCGGCCGCCGAGCGGGCCCGGGAGCGGATCGTGCTGCTGGGCGACCCGCCGAGCCCGGCCAACCCGCCGGCCGGGTGCGGTTTCCACCCGCGCTGCCCGAAGGCGCAGGAAGTGTGCCGGACGGAGCGGCCGCTGCTGCGGGTGGTCGGAACGGGCCTGCGCGAGGCGGCCTGCCACTTCCCGGAGGCCTGAGGGCCGCCACAGACCCCCGGTCGGGCGCGGCGGGGAACCTCACGAGGGCCGCGTCCGACCGGGTTCCACCGCTCTGCGGATCCCTTTTCGTCGGGGGGCCGGGGCCGTTCCGTACGCCGATGACGTCAGTTCGCGGTGTACTCCAAGGCCACGCTGACCACCACCAGCACCGCGTAGACCACCGCCAGGGTGCTCCGGCCGGAGGTGTGCAGCGCCAGCGCCGCCGTTTCCAGGACCAGCACCTTGAGCACGATCGCCATGCCCAGCGGGGGGCGGAACTTCGGCCCGCCCGCCGCCAGGAACAGCCCCCAGACGGTGGCCGCCAGAGCCGGCGCACCGAGTCCCAGCAGCAGCCGGGTGGCCAGGTTGGAGCCGGTCTTGAAGCCCCAGTAGCAGAGCGCTGCCAGCATGGCGAGCTCCAGTCCGAAGGCGAGTCCCGCGTTGGTGGCCGTCAGCGGGGTCCACTGTCGCCGGCCGACCGGGCCGGGTCTTTCGATCCTCATCCGAGCTCTCCCCGTCTCGCCGAGCCGCCCGGGCGGGTGGCGGTTGTGCGGAGTGTCCCAGTCCGGCCGGATCGGACTCAATGGATCACGCCAAAGACGCTCGCAGGAAGGCGAGTTCGGCCGTCGCGAGCTGCTCGTTCAACCCGCCCGGGGTCATGTGGGTGACGCCCGGCAGCGGCAGCACGCTGTGCGGGCGCCCGGCCCGGGTGAGCGCCTGGGAGAGCAGCAGGGTGTGCGCGGGGTGGACGTTGTCGTCGGCCAGCCCGTGGATCAGCAGCAGCGGCCTGGTCAGGCCGGGTGCGTCGGTGAGCAGGCAGTCGTCGGCGTAGCCTGCGGGGTTGTCCTGCGGCAGGCCGAGGTAGCGCTCGGTGTACGCGGTGTCGTACAGCCGGAAGTCGGTGGGCGGGGCGCCCGCGCAGGCGGCGTGGAAGACGTCCGGGCGGCGCAGCACGGCGAGCGCGGCGAGGTAGCCGCCGTACGACCAGCCGCGCACACCGACCCGACCGAGGTCGAGGTCGGGGTGGTGCGCGGCGAGCGCGTGCAGGGCGTCGACCTGGTCGTCCAAGCAGACTCGGGAGAAGCGGCGGAAGATCGCCCGGGTGAAGTCGGGGGAGACGAACGGGGTGCCGCGGTTGTCGGTGGTGACCACGGCGAAGCCCTGGTCGGCCCACCACTGGCGGAGCTGCCAGCGGCGCGGCTCGGCGGCCACGGCCTGGAAGCCGGGCCCGCCGTACACGTCCAGCAGGACGGGCAGCCGGCGGCCGGGGACGTGCCCGCGCGGGAACACCACGGCGGTGGGCAGGGCGCGTTCGGTGACCCGGGCGAGTTGTGGGCGGACGGTGTACGGGAGGGCGGCGCTCAGATCGGTGAGCTGGACCTCGCGGCCTCGGTACAGCACTCGGCGGGTGACTGCCTCGGCGGTGGCGGAGGTGAGCAGCAGGGTGTCGGCGGCGGCGAGCGCGGAGTGCACGCCCGGTCCGGGGCTGAGGAGTTCGGGCGCGCCGCCGTCCGGGTCGACCAGGTGGACGTACTGGTCGGCCGGGTCGCCCTGGCCGGTCTCGCAGAGCAGCCGGCCACCGTACGGCCCGACCACCCGGCGGATCTGCAGCCCGGCGGTGTCCAGTGGCTTGCTGTCCAGGGCGAGGCCGCGGGCCTGCGGGGTGTCGTGGGCGGTGAGCAACCGGCCGTCGGGCAGCCGGGCGGGGGTGCCGGGCAGGTCGTCTACCCAGAACTCGTCGGTGGTGCGGGAGAGTTCGCGGGTCTCGCCGGTGGCCGGGTCGGCGCTGAGCAGCAGGACGCGCTGCTGCGGCCGGTCGGCCACGGTGAACAGCACCTCGCCGGTCGAGGCCCAGGAGGCGTCGCGGAGGTACGGGAACTCGGCCTCCTCCCAACGTAGTTGTACCCGGCTGCCGTCCAGGCCGAGCACCCAGAGCTGAACGTCCGCGTTGGGCCCGCCGGCCTGCGGGTAGGCGAAGTCCTCGGCGGGCTCGCCGGGGCGGGCCGGGTCGGCGAAGTACCGCCGGGGGAGGGCGGATTCGTCCACCCGGGCGGCCAGCAGCGCGCCGCCGTCCGGGCGCCACCAGTGGCCCCGGGGGCGGCCGAGCTCCTCGGCGGCGGCGAACTCGGCCACGCCCCAGCGGGCACCGTCGGCGGGGGAGAGCGGCGTCAACCCCGGTGTGACGTACAGGGCGTCGTCGGCGACGTAGGCGACGCGCTGGCCGGTGGCGTCCGGACGGGGATCGAACGCGGGCCCGGCGACCGGGAGTTCATCGCTGGTGCCGGCCGCGGTGTCGGTGCGGAAGAGCCGGCCGTCGAGGACGAAGACGGCGATCGCCAGATCGGCGGTGGCCGCGCAGCCGCCGATGCCGGCGGCGACCAGCCGGGTGCGCTCGCGCAACCGCCGCTCGACGGCGGGAAGTTCGTCGCGGTGGCCGGTGCGCCCTGGCAGCAGCGCGGCCGGGTCGGCTACCAGGCGCTCCTCGCCGGTGGTGACGTCGAGCAGGTGGAGGCGGTCGACCGGGTCCTCGGAACCGGTCGAGCGGAGCAGCAGCAGCCGGGTGCCGTCCTCGGCGACGGTGTACGCGCGCGGGGCGCCGTAGGTGAACCGACCGGTACGGGCGCTGAGGGAAAGGAAGGCGTCGGTGATGGTCACGGCCCGATGGTGGTCGTGCGGTGCGTGCCCCGAACAGTAGTCTGTCATGTGAAATGTCACACATCACGCATGGGAGGACCGCCGTGGTCGACGACCTGAGCACCGCCGAGCCCCCGGCCCCACTGCCCGCCGCCGACCGCCTGTTCACCGTGTCGCCGGGCGCCGCGCACCTGAACCACGGGTCGTACGGCACCGTGCCCGTCCCGGTGCGGCGGGTGCAGGAGGAGCTGAGAACCGAGCACGAACTCGACCCGGACGGCTTCTTCGCCGACCTGCCGGCCCGGATCGGCGCGGCCCGGGCCCGGATCGCCGCCGAACTGGCCACCGATCCGGACCGGCTCGCCCTGGTCTCCAATGTCACCGAGGCGGTCGCGATCGCCCTGGACAGCATCGTCTTCGCCCCCGGCGACCGGATCCTGGTCACCGACCACGGCTACGGCGTGGTCACCCGGGCCGCCCTCCGCCGGGCCGCCGAGACCGGGGCCGAGGTGGTGGTGGTCGAGCTTCCCCTGGACGCCCCGGACGAGCGGGCCGTACGGGAGGCGGTCCTCGCCGCCGTCGACGAGCGCACCACCGTCGCCGTCCTGGACCAGATCACCTCGCCCACCGCCCGCCTGGCGGCCGGTCCGGCCCTGCTCGCCGAACTGCGCGACCGCGGCGTGACCACCGTGGTGGACGGCGCCCACGCGCCCGGCATGCTGCCCGCCCCGGTCGACCCGAACGCCGACTTCTGGTTCGGCAACCTGCACAAGTGGGCCTTCGCCCCGCGCGCCACCGGCGTGCTGGCCGTCCGCCCCGAGTGGACGGAACGGGTGCGGCCGCTCACCTTCTCCTGGGAGCACGACCGGGGCTTCCCGTGGAACGTCGAGTGGCGCGGCACCTGCGACTACACGGCCTGGCTGGCCGCCCCGGCCGGCTTCGAGCTGCTGCGCGACCTCGGCCCGCGGGCGGTGGCCGCGCACAACACCGCGCTCGCCGCCTACGGGCAGCGGGTGCTGGTCGAGCGGGCGGGCCTGCGGCCGCTGCCCGCGACGCCCGGGGTGTGGATGCGCACCGTCCGGCTGCCGGTCGGCTGGGTCGAGGCGGAGGAGGACGTGAGGCCGCTGATGGCCGAGGTGTGGCGGCGGCTCGGCACCCGGATCGCGGTCCGCCCGTGGAGCGGTGGCGGGCTGCTGCGGATCAGCGCCCAGCTGTACAACCGGGCGGCGGAGTACGAGCGGCTCGCGGACGGGCTGGCGGAGCTGCTCAAGGAGTAGCCGGTCGGGGCGCGGCGCGGCCGTCCGCCTCGGGGAACGGCGGGCTGTCCCGGCCCGTCCCGGGGAACGGCTGGTCGCCCGCCGCCCTCAGCTCGGCGAGCAGCATGTTCCGGTCGGCGAGCAGCCCGGTGAGGATCCGCCGGGCTGCTCGCAGCAGGTCGGCGACATCGCCGCCGGCCAGCGCGTAGACCACCGTGCCGCCCTCCCGGGTGGCGGTGACGATGCCCGACCGGCGCAGCACCGCGAGCTGCTGCGACAGGCTGGAGGGCTCGACCTCCAGCTCGGCGAGCAGGCCGCGGACGGGCGTCGGTCCGTCCTGGAGCAGCTCCAGCACCCGGATTCGGACGGGATGGCCGAGCATTCGGAAGAACTCGGCCTTGGCCTGGTAGAGCGCTACCGTCACGAGGCCCCCCTTCCCTGGCGTCGGCGGGCTCAGATCTCCAGCGAGAGTTCGATCCGCTTGAGCTGGTGGCGGGCCATCGCGAGGTTGGAGCGGCTGCGGTTGAGTGCCAGGAAGAGGAACAGGCCTCGGCCGCTGGGCGTCGTGATCGGCCGGACCATGTGGTACTGGTGGGTCAGCGTGATCAGGATGTCCTCGATCTCGTTGTCGTGGAGGTTGAGCATCTCCATGGCCCGCATCTTGGCGCGGACCACGTCGGTGTTCCCGGCCGCGGCGACGTTGAGGTCCAGCTCGCCGCCGTCGCCGAGGCTGCCGAGGGCCATGCCGCTGCCGTAGTCGACCAGGGCGACGCCGATCGCGCCGTCGATCCCCATGGCCTCTTTGAGGGACGTCTCCAGGTTCGCCATCGTGGCTGTCCTCCCGTGAGTTGGTGGCTGTGACGACGAAGGTAGGGAGCAACCGCCGGACTCCACCGGGAATGACCGGAGACATTCGAACCTGGCCATATCCGGATCACTTGAAGACATTTGCAACTATGGATCTGAGAGAGGAGTGATCTCCTGGCGCGGAAAACGGTGCTATCGATGTCACTCCTCCCGGGTAACCTCTCGCTGAGATGCGAGATCACACCAATCACACCCGGACGGCGATGAACACCCCCGATCCAGAGCCCCAGGAAGTCCAGGAGCTCAGCCCCGCCGAGGCGTACGCGGCCAGCCGTCGCCGGGCCCAGGAGCAGGCCACCGCCCTGTACGGCTTCCAGCAGCTGTACGACTTCCCGCTGGACGACTTCCAGCTGGAGGCCTGCGAGACGCTGGAGGCCGGGTCGGGCGTCCTGGTCGCCGCCCCCACCGGCTCCGGGAAGACCATCGTCGGCGAGTTCGCCGTGCACCTGGCCCTCCAGTCGGGCCGCAAGTGCTTCTACACCACGCCGATCAAGGCGCTGTCCAACCAGAAGTACGGCGACCTGGTCAAGCGCTACGGCGCGGCCAAGGTCGGCCTGCTCACCGGCGACAACAGCGTCAACGGCGACGCCCCCGTGGTGGTCATGACCACCGAGGTGCTGCGCAACATGCTCTACGCGGGCTCCAGCACCCTCGACGGCCTCGGCTACGTCGTCATGGACGAGGTGCACTACCTCGCCGACCGCTTCCGCGGCGCCGTCTGGGAGGAGGTCATCATCCACCTCCCCGAGTCGGTCACCCTCGTCTCGCTCTCCGCGACCGTCTCCAACGCCGAGGAGTTCGGCGACTGGCTGGACACCGTCCGCGGCGGCACCAAGGTGATCGTCTCCGAGACCCGCCCGGTGCCGCTGTGGCAGCACGTGATGGCCGGCAACCGGATGTACGACCTGTTCGCCAACCCGGACCGGGACGGCCGTCCCAAGAACAACCTGAAGAACCCCGGCAAGGCCGTCAACCCCGAGCTGGTCCGGCTCGCCCGCTCCGAACTGGACCGCAACCCGCGTGACCGCTTCGGCCGCGGCCGGGGCCGCTCGATGCCCAACGGCCGTCCCGGCCGGGTCTGGACCCCGGGCCGGGTCGACGTCATCGACCGGCTCGACGCCGAGGGCTTGCTGCCCGCGATCACCTTCATCTTCAGCCGGGCAGGCTGCGAGGCCGCCGTCCAGCAGTGCCTCAGCTCCGGGCTGCGGCTCAACAAGGACTCCGAACGCGCCCAGGTCCGCGCCATCGTCGAGGAGCGCTGCGCCGACATCCCCGACGAGGACCTGCACGTGCTCGGCTACTTCGAGTGGCTGGACGGCCTGGAGCGCGGCATCGCGGCCCACCACGCCGGGATGCTGCCCCGGTTCAAGGAGGTCGTCGAGGAGCTCTTCGTGAAGGGACTGGTCAAGGCCGTCTTCGCGACCGAGACCCTGGCGCTCGGCATCAACATGCCCGCCCGCTCGGTGGTCATGGAGAAGCTCGTCAAGTGGAACGGCGAGACCCACGCCGACATCACCCCCGGCGAGTACACCCAGCTCACCGGCCGGGCCGGGCGGCGCGGCATCGACATCGAGGGCCACGCCGTGGTGCTCTGGCAGCGCGGCCTCGACCCGGAGGCGCTGGCCGGGCTGGCGGGCACCCGCACCTACCCGCTCAAGTCCTCGTTCCGGCCGAGCTACAACATGGCCGTCAACCTGGTCTCCCAGTTCGGCCGGCACCGCTCCCGTGAACTGCTGGAGACCTCCTTCGCCCAGTTCCAGGCCGACCGCTCGGTGGTCGGCATCGCCCGCCAGGTGCAGCGCAACGAGGAGGGCCTGGAGGGCTACCGCGAGTCGATGACCTGCCACCTCGGCGACTACGACGAGTACATGGAGCTGCGCCGCCGACTCAAGGACCGCGAGAACGAGCTGGCCCGCGAGGGCACCAGCCAGCGCCGCGCGGCCGCCATCGAGTCCATCGAGCAGCTCAAGCCGGGCGACGTCATCCACGTGCCCACCGGCAAGTTCGCCGGCCTCGCCCTGGTCCTCGACCCGGGCCTGCCGCCGGTCAACCGCTCCGGCCGGGGCGGCCCGCGCCACCCCGACTTCCAGGACGGCCCGCGCCCGGTGGTGCTCACCGCCGAACGGCAGGTCAAGCGGCTCGCGATGATCGACTTCCCGCACCCGGTCGTCGCGATCGAGCGCCTGCGCATCCCCAAGTCCTTCAACCCGCGCAGCCCGCAGTCCCGGCGCGATCTCGCCTCCGCGCTGCGCACCAAGGCCGGCCACCTGGAGCCCGAGCGGTTCCGGCGCGGCCGCGCGGCCGCCGCCGACGACCCGGAGATCACCCGGCTGCGCGCCGAACTGCGCCAGCACCCCTGCCACGGCTGCTCCGACCGCGAGGACCACGCCCGCTGGGCCGAGCGCTACCACCGGCTGCACCGCGACACCGAGCTGCTGGAACGCCGGATGCGCTCCCGCACCCACACCATCGCCCGCACCTTTGACCGGGTCTGCGGGCTGCTCACCGACCTCGGCTACCTGAGGGGCGACACCGTCACCGACGACGGCAAGCGGCTCGGCCGGCTCTACGGCGAACTCGACCTGCTCGCCTCCGAGTGCATCCGCGAGGGCGTCTGGAGCGGCCTGGCCGCCGCCGAACTCGCCGCCTGCGCCTCGGCGTTGGTGTACGAGGCGCGCCAGTCCGACGACGCCGGCGCCCCCCGGGTGCCGGAGGGCGCGGCCAAGGAGGCGCTCGGCAAGATGGTCCGGATCTGGGGCCACCTGGACGCCCTGGAGGAGCAGCACCGGATCAACACCGCCGAGGGCGTCGGCCAGCGCGAACCCGACCTCGGCTTCGCCTGGGCCGCCTACCGCTGGGCGCTCGGCCACAACCTCGACCAGGTCCTGCGCGACGCCGACATGCCGGCCGGCGACTTCGTCCGCTGGACCAAGCAGCTGATCGACGTCCTCGGCCAGATCCAGGACGCGGCCGGCGAGGACGCCGAACTCCGCAAGACCGCCCGCAAGGCCGTCGACGGCCTGCGCCGCGGCATCATCGCCTACTCCTCGGTGGGCTAGCCGGATACGCGATGGGGCCCGCATGTTCGACATCGGGCCTTTCCGCGTGCCCGGCGACTTTCTAGCGATGAAGGCGGGTGGAAGCCGCCCGGGCCTGCGGTCTGGGCGGCTTCCACCCCCCACCCCCCACTCCCTGTGCCGCTTCGGCTCCCGCCGGAGCGGCGACCGGAGCGGCACAGGGAGTCGGCCAGGGTGACTTCCTGCGTAGAAGAAGATGAAGGGCCTCTGCCCCCTGCCGTTGGCAGGGGGCAGAGGCGCAGCGACGGCTTCGTCTCCAGGTCGCCTGTCCCAGACGCTCTGGGCGACAGGGTCACGCGGCGGATGCCGCCTCGCGACCCCGACGGGTCCGGTGGTGGAAGACCTCGGCGAAGGTCTCGCGCCAGCCGCAGGGGTCGATGTAGTGCATGGCGATCATGGCGGCGATAACGGCGCCGGTGAGGTCGTTCTGCACTTCGGCCCAGGTGTGGTCGTTGGTGCAGGTGGCGAGTCCCTTGAGGCCATGCAGGGCGTGCATGGCCTCACCCGCTTCCTCGCCGACCTTGCCGACCTGTAGGGCTTTCAACTCCTCCGGCGGCAGGCCGGCGCCAGCGGCGCGGCACACGGCTGACAGGTTCTCGATCGCGTCGAAGAGGTCATCCATCGTGGTGTCCCTTTCTGGTTTCACCTGGTGGGTTGGGGCCGGCCGAGCTGGTGGACGGACCATCCGCTGGCACGCCACAGGGCGGCGTCCAGAACGTTTCGCAGGTCGATGACCAGGGGGTTGTTCACCAGAGGCCGGAGCTCGGCGGGGTCGGCGTCGCGGAACTGCGGCCATTCCGTTCCGATCACGACAGCGTCCGCCTGCCGACATGCGCCGGCGATGGTGTCGGCGTAATCGAGTTCGGGGTGCCGAACGATCGCCGTAGCGTTCGCGTGCGGGTCGTGCACCGTGACCTGCGCGCCTCGGGTGTGCAGCAGCGACGCCAGAGCGAGGGCCGGGGACTCCCGGACGTCGTTGGTGCCGGCCTTGAAGGAAGCGCCCCACATGGCGATCTGGGAGCCGTTCACGGGCCTTGTCAGGCAGGCTTCGATCAGGTCGGCGGCGGCGCGCGGCCGGTTCTCGTTGATGCGCTCGGCCGCGCGCAGCAGCTCGGCGGCATCGTCGGCGCCGAGGTGGGCAGCGGAGGCGGTGAACGCGCGTACGTCCTTCGGTAGACATCCGCCGCCGTAGCCGATGCCCGGCTGCATGCCGCCGGCGCCGATGCGGGGGTCCATGCCGAGGGCCTGAACCAGGGTGATCACGTCCGCGCCGGCGGCCGTGCACATGTTGGCCACGGCGTTGATGAACGAGACCTTGAGACCGAGGAAGGTGTTCGCGGCGCCCTTGATCAGCTCGGCCGTCTCCGGGGTGGTGACGAACAACGGGCAGCCGTCGGCAAGGATCGGGGCGAACACCTCGCGCACGACGGCTTCGGCACCGGGGCCGGTGACGCCGGCCACGAGGCGGTCCGGGCGCAGGGTGTCGTCGACGGCGTGCCCTTCGCGCAGGAACTCCGGGTTCCAGACGACCTGAACGGCTTCACCGGCGGGGGCGAGGCGCTGCACAAGGCGGGTCAGGTGGGCGGTCGTGCCGACGGTGACGGTCGACTTCCCGATGATCGTGCACGGCCGCGTCAGGTGCGGCGCGAGGGCGCGGGCGGCTCCGAAGACCTGCCCGGGGTCGTACGATCGGCCGTCGGCGTCGATCGGGGTTCCGACCGCGAGAAAGTGCACGTCGGCGAACGCGGCGGCCTCCGTGATGCTGGTCGTGAACCGAAGCTGCCCGGAGGCGGTGTGCTTGGCGAGCAGTTCAGGCAGCCCGGCCTCGAAGATCGGGGCGTGGCCCTGGTTGAGCTGATCGATCTTGGCGGCGTCGACGTCGACGCCCAAGACCTCGTGGCCGAGGTGGGCCATCCCGGCGGCGTGGGGGATGCCGAGGTGGCCGCAGCCGATCACGGAGACGCGCATAACGGTCCTTGTCGAGGTGGAGTGGTGGGGGGGGGGGCCCCCCCGGGGGCGCCCCCCGCCCGCACCCCGCCCCCGCGGGGGGAGGTGGCCGGGGAGGACGCCGGCGGAGCACAGGCTGGTGAGGAGAACGAGT